>CAZOZF010000128.1:0-8536 GCA_964584205.1 uncultured Verrucomicrobiota bacterium | reverse complement strand
GTCGGCATTATTCATTATCCTCAAGGGACAGTGTTCAAGATCAGGTAGCTGCGGCATCCGTATTAACTTAATGAGGGGTAAAATGGGGCGCGCGATGAACAGAGCTACGGAATCATATTCACGTCGATTCGCGATGCTGGCAATAATTGGGGCGGTTGTACTCGTATCCCCGTTGGCTCTGTTGGGGGAGGAAAGCGTGATATGCATCCGAAGCGTGCGCGTTTCGCCGGAAGGCGCCTTCTCCAGTCTTGGCTCGTACGACGTCTCGCCCGAAAGCCCGGACGGAACGAAGATCGTCTACATGAAATGGACGGCCATTCCGACCAACGCCTCCGGCGGAAAGGGCGAGGTGTGGTATTGCAGCAGGGACCTGAAGACGCGCACGAAGATTATGGACGTCTATAACGTCAGCGTGCATAACGGCGCTGAAACCGCCTGGGTGGACAACCGGAGGATCCAGGTGAGCGGAGTCTTGGGCGGGAAGCGACGCGGCCCGGCTATTGTCAATATCAACGGGACGGTTGAATTCGGTCCCTATCCCGGAATGGAAATCCTCCACGAACCGGTGAATGGGAAGGTGCTCCTGCTAGGCGATGAGGACGGGTCGTCATTGGGCCGGGGCCTGTTCGTGCTGGATTGCGCCACGGGGAATACGGCCAAGATTTGTGACGAGCATGACTTCGGGAAGTATGCCGACAAAATGCCGGACATGAAGGATCCCGCCTACTGGTGCATCTCCCATCCAACCTGGTCGAAAGACGGCTCGTATATTGCCATCTGCCTCGAAAGCCAGAAACCCAAGGCGCCTGTTGGCGAGTATTTATTCTCCTTCCGCGCCGATTTCACCGATGTGGTCTTCTTCGGGAAGAAGCCGATGCATTTCAACTGGTATGACGACCATCAGTCCATCTTCGGGAATGACCGGGAGGTGCAGGATGGCTTGGAGAACAACAACTCGATCAGGCGATGGGCCCGGGATGGAAAATGGATTGAAACCCTAGCCGGGGCCGCGACGCACAACACCATGAGCCCCGACAAGCGGTGGTTTGCGGGGGAGTCCTGGTATAAGACGGATCCCGTCCTCACCCTCTACAGAAGGGGCTCAACGAATGCCACCGCGGTCCTCATGTCGCACACTTTTCGGCATGTGACCTGGGACCTGCGGGCCCATGTCAACCCGGCGTTCTCACGGGATAGCAAGCGCCTGTACTACAACCGGGCGACCAGCGAATCCCTCAACGAGGTGTGGTGTGCGGATTTGTGAAAGTGAAGGACGACAATACGAATTGGACGCTAGGGAATGAGGGAGGACAAAATGAGCTTGGAAGTCGAAAAAAATGCCATGAGTGCATCGAAAGGACATGAAGCGGGGGGATTGGCTGGCAGTAAACGGCTCGTCTCGGTGGATGCGTTGCGCGGGTTCGACATGTTCTGGATCACGGGTGGAGGGGCACTCATCATCGCGTTGACGCAGATGTTTCCAAAATCCAGTGTGATGGAGGCCGTGTGTGCCCAGATGAGGCATGCCCGCTGGGAGGGATTTACCTTCGAGGACCTGATCTTCCCTCTCTTTGTTTTTATCGTGGGAATTTCAACCGTCTTTTCCTTGGACAAGGCGATTGAGCGGGACGGGATCAAGGCGGCCCTGATCCGCATTTGCCGGCGGGGTGCCCTGCTGTTTTTGCTCGGCATTTTCCAAAACGGCGGCTTATCAACCCCTTGGCACGACATTCGGATCTGGGGTGTCCTCCAGCGGATTGGCTTGGCCTATGTTGGGACCGGTGTGTTGTACTGTCTCCTGCGGAAACGAGTTTGGTCCCTTGCCGCCGTCTGTGTCGGCCTGCTGGTTGGGTACTGGGCGGTGATGACCTTCGTCCCCATCCGTGACATCACGCTGACCAATAGGGAACTCGCCTTCCTTGCCCAAAAGACGGGCGACACCAATGCGGCCGCGCTGTTCCAGAAGTGCCGTACTTATTCATTCGCGTACGCGAATGACCGTTCGGCGAGGGCTGCGGCAGAGAAGCTGTTCTATGCCACCACCAACCGCGTTGCCGGTGTGTATGACATGGGCCAGAACGTGGCCAACCATTTCGATTTCCAGTATCGGCTGGGAATGCAATTTGACACGTATTTTGATCCGGAGGGCTTTCTGGGAGTCTTTCCCACCATCGCCACCTGCATGCTGGGGCTGTTTGTCGGTCTGCTATTGCGGTCGCCGTCCTGCAAGGACTGGCACAAGGTCGTGATCTTGCTATTGGCGGGTGCGGTCATGCTGGGGTTGGGGGTATGGTGGGGACATTATTTCCCCGTGGTCAAGAAGATCTGGACGTCCTCCTTTGTGCTCGTTGCCGGCGGATACAGCGCGATGCTGATGGGGCTGTTCTATCTGGTGGTGGACGTATGGCAGTGGCGGTTGTGGTGCCAGCCTTTTGTCTGGGTCGGGGCGAACGCCATCACCATTTATCTGATGCAGCATATCGTCAGTTTCAGGGATGTCGCGAAGAAGCTTGTCGGTGGAGATGTCGCTCAATTCCTGGACAACCATGTGGCGAATGGGTGTGGCGCTTTCGTGGTGTCGCTTGTGGCTGTGGTGTTGACGTTCTGGTTTCTCCGATTCCTTTACGAACGAAAAATCTTTCTGCGAGTGTAATGACCCGGTGATTACGACTCTGGCCGGGGTCATATGCGACAGTGGATGGAACGTTCAGATCAAATAGGAAGACATCATGATGACTAACCAATATTGCGTGCTGATTGCCAGCGCCATTCTGCTCATTCAATCCCCTGAAAGCCAGGCCACAACACCGGCGGTGATTCCCCAGCCGGCGAAAATGGAGGTGGGCGAGGGGCGGTTCACATTGACGGCGCAGACGCGCCTGCGCGTTTCCTCTGATGGCAAGGAGGCTGTGGCGGCGGGCGAATACCTGGCCGGGCACCTGCGGCGGGCGACGGGTTTCCCATTGCCGGCAGGCGGAGGGACGGGCGGGGAAATCAACCTGGAACTTGACGGCCAAGCGAAGGAACTTGGCACGGAAGGCTATGAACTGGCGGTGACGCCACGGACGGTCACGATCCGCGCGCCGCAATCGGCGGGGTTGTTATACGGCGCGGTGACGTTCCTGCAACTTCTGCCGCCGGAGATTTTCTCGACGCAGGCGGTCAGCGGCGTGGCATGGACCCTGCCGTGTGTGAAGATCGTTGACCAGCCGCGCTTCCGTTGGCGCGGCCTGATGCTGGACGTCAGCCGCCATTTCTTCACCAAGGAGGAGGTCAAACGCCTGCTCGACCAGATGGCCTTGCACAAGTTCAACACGTTCCACTGGCATCTCACGGATGGCGCCGGCTGGCGCATTGAGATCAGGAAATATCCGGAAATGACGAAAGGGTCCAGGCAGTTCTACACCCAGGACGACATCCGCGAGGTTGTGGCGTACGCCCAGACGCGTCACATCACGATTGTGCCGGAGATCGAGATGCCGGGCCATTCCAAAGCCGCGCTCAGAGTCCACCCGGAATTGGCATGCCCGGGAACGCGGTCGGGCGACTATTGCGCCGGCAACGATGAGGTCTTTACCTTCCTGGAGAACGTGCTTTCCGAGGTGGTTGCCCTGTTCCCCGGCGCGACTGTCCATATTGGCGGTGACGAAGTGGACAGGACGAACTGGAAGACGTGTGAACGCTGCCAGGCGCGCATTCAGAAGGAAAACCTCAAGGACGATTTTGAACTGCAGGCGTACTTCATGAGCCGGGTCGCGAAGTTCCTCATCGCCAAGGGACGCAAACCCATGGGGTGGGGGGAAGTCCGAGAGGGTCATCTGGTGTTGACCGGCGCCGCCGTGATGGATTGGATTGGCGGCAGCAAGGAAGCGGCTGAGGCGGGATATGAGGTGGTGGCGACGCCCCCGAAATATTGTTACTTTGATCTGTACCAAACCCAGCGCCATCAAATGGAGCCGCGCGCGCAAGGCGGGTTCGTTCCGTTACGCCAAGTCTATCGTTTCGAGCCGGTTCCGGCGAAGCTTGCGCCGGAACGGCACAAATACATCCTGGGTGCGCAGGGCAACCTCTGGTCCACGTTTATCCCCACGATGCATCAGCTGGAATACATGGCTTTCCCGCGCGCCGCCGCACTGGCCGAAGTGCTGTGGTCGCCCGCCGGGACGCGGGACTGGGATGACTTTGAGCGGCGCGTCACCGTCCAGGAAAAGCGGTATGCATGCGCGGGAGTCGGGTTCCGCCCGCACGCCATTCCCGAGCCGGAGCCCGTTGGGGACTGGGACGGGTCCAAGTTGGCCTCTGAGTTCAAGCCGTTGACCTGGGACGTGACGCAGGCGGTGAAGAAGGACGGCGATTACATGGCGGAATTCGACCATAACTGGGGCCATGGCGCGGGCATGGCGATCCGGTCAGTGTCGTTGTTGCTAAACGGGGTTGAAGTGGCACGGGATGAACACGACACTATTGTGGACGAGACCAACCAGAAGAGCATCTATGCGCTCAAAGTCCCCAATTTTCCGCCTGGCGCGAAATGGACTCTGCAGGCCGTCGTCCGCCGCGAGGGAAAAGTCCGGTCCGCCGGTTATTTCTTCCTGTTGCCACTCCGCGTCAATGCTGCGGTTCAGTTAAATTCCTTGTTCTTAGACAACATGGTTCTCCAGCGTGATGCAAAGACGGCGGTCTTCGGGGTCGCCGATGAGGACACGCCGATCACCGTCGAGATTGCCGGACAGAAAAAGCAGATCATGGCGAAAAAGGGGAAATGGAAGGTTTCCCTGGATCCCGTCATGGCCGGCGGCCCCTATACCCTCACGGTGACATACAAGGACGGCGTCATTTCGCGGAAGAACGTCGTGTTCGGAGATGTCTGGTTGGCCAGCGGCCAGTCCAACATGCAAACAAAACTTCCGTATTACAAGGAGCACTGGCCCGACATGTACAAGGACATTCCCGGGAGTTATTGTAATAAAAATATCCGGTATTTCGCGGTTAGCGTAGTGGCCGCCGATGAGCCGCTGGAGAAGGTTGAGCCTCAGGGGCATGCGAAGAGTTGGCGTGTCTGTGATCCCGAAAGCAACGACGCTATCTCGGCCACGGGATATTTCTTCAGCAAGATGCTGCAGGAGAAGACGGGCGTGCCGGTGGGATTGGTGGTGTCTGCGGTGGGCGGTACCTCGATTTCCTGCTGGGCGTCTCACGGGATTCTTTCCGGCAACCCGGTGTTCAAGCCGTATCTGGATGATTTTGCCCGGGTTTGCTCCAATTTCCCCGCCGCCAATGCCAAATACCCGGAGAAACTGGCCAAGTGGCGCGCCCGGAAGGCGGCTGGGGAAAAAGATCTTCCCAGGGAACCCAAGAAACCGGAGGGGCCGGATTCGTTGTCTCGACCGGCAGGTCTCTACAACGCCATGATTGCCCCTTTGACTGACTATACCATCAAAGGGGTGATTTGGTACCAAGGGGAAAGCGATGCGTCGCGACCGGCTATTTACCGGGAGTTGTTTCCGGCTTTGATCCGGAGTTGGCGGCGGGATTGGGGACAAGGGGATTTTCCATTCTACTTCGTGCAACTTGCCGGCTACATGGAGCCGACGGCCAAACCCCATGATCCGGACTGGGCCCGCTTTCGCGAAGCTCAAGCCAAGGCGTTGTCGCTCCCGAACACAGCCATGGCCATGGCCATCGATGTGGGCTTGCGAAAGGACATCCATCCGCCCTTCAAGCAGGTGGTTGGCGAACGGCTCTGCGCGATTGCCCTTCATAATCTGTATGGTCAGGACGTTCCCTGTGTCGGTCCATCGTTCGGGGGCATGAAGATCGAAGGCGGCAAGGCAGTGCTGTCCTTCGCTGGCATCGGCGGCGGACTCGTTGCCAAGGGGGTTACGCTCGACGGGAACGTGTTGCCCGAAGGAGTGCTCAAGGGGTTCTCCGTCTGTGGTGAGGATCGAATTTTTAAGTGGGCTGATGCCGAAATTAAAGGCAAGCAAGTTGTTGTGTCCTCTTCTGCCGTTCCGAAGATCGTGGCAGTCCGTTACGGCTGGGCGAATTTCCCCCTCTGCAATCTCTATAACAAGGAGGGGTTCCCCGCCGTACCCTTCCGCACGGATGATTTCGAGTAGGATGTTGGGTGACAAAAACAAACAAAAAACATCAGTAGCGTCCTATGGGACGCTACTGAAAGGATGCGGATTATGATGAATATGAGCGTAAAAATGTTTTTGAGTACGATCATGATGGTGGGGGTGATGAGCGCAAGGGGCGCCGGAAATCCCGCGATCATTCCGATGCCGGTTGAGTTGAAAATGGCAGAGGGTGAATTTGTGCTTACCGCGCAAACACGCATCACCTGTGGGGATGCCGCCAGTGAAAGCACGGCCAAGTATCTTGCCGAGGCGTTGGCCCCCGCCACCGGGTTCAAGCTCGGAGTCGGGGAGCCCAAACCGGAATCCAAAGGAACTGTTCTTCTGACGACGCAGGGGGCTGATGCCTCGTTGGGGAAGGAAGGCTATGAGCTGTCGGTTACCCCGGACGGAGTGGTTCTCAAGGCGCCCACCCCAGCTGGGCTTTTCTGGGGATGCCAATCCCTGCGTCAACTGTTTCCGCCTGCGATTCTGGGGAAATCAGTGGTGGCCGGGATAAATTGGGCGGCACCTGCCGTTCAGATCCGGGACATGCCCCGCTATCAATGGCGGGGGGCGCTGCTCGATGTCGGTCGGCATTTCCTGCCCTTACCGTTTGTGAAGAAATTCATCGATCTGATGGCGTTGCATAAGCTGAACATGCTCAATTTACATCTGACTGAGGATCAGGGCTGGCGCATCGAGATCAAGAAATATCCCCGCCTGACCGAAGTGGGTTCTATCCGGGATGAGTCGCCCATGCGGGGGAATCGCAAAGTAGGAGATGGCAAACCTTACGGCCCATACTTCTATACTCAGGACCAGATACGTGAAATTGTCGCGTATGCGACGGAACGTCATGTCACCGTAATGCCGGAAATCGAGATGCCAGGCCATTCACGCGCCGCCCTTGCCGCCTATCCAGAGTTGTCCTGCAAAGGACGCCCCCTCAAAGTGAAAACGAAATGGGGGGGTGAGGGCGAAGTGTATTGTGCTGGGAACGACCAGGTATTCCAATTTAACCGGGATGTATTGGCGGAAGTAATGGCGTTGTTCCCGTCAACTTTTATTTCCATTGGCGGGGATGAATGTTCCAAGAGCCGCTGGAATGCCTGCGCCAAGTGCAAGGCCCGGATGGCGCATGAAGGGCTCAAAAGCGGCGAAGAGCTTCAAGGTTGGTTTATCAAACAAATGGACACGTTTCTGGCGGCGCATGGGCGCCGCTTGATCGGGTGGGGCGAAATCATGCAAGGCGGCCTGGCTCCGGGCGCCGCCGTCATGAGTTGGCGAGGGGTCGGGGCTGGCGTTGCGGCCGCCAAGGCCGGGCATGATGCGGTCATATCGCCTACATCACACTGCTATTTCGATTATTATCAATCTAGGCTCCAGGGGGAGCCGGAGGCGATAGGGGGGTATCTGCCATTATGTACAGCGTATGGCTTTGATCCCACGCCTGCCGCATTGAGTGAGGAGCAGAAAAGCCATGTCATGGGCACTCAAGGATGCCTATGGAGCGAATTCCTGTTTGAGCCCAAGGATGTGGAATATGCCGCGTTTCCCCGCCTGTGTGCGTTGTCCGAGGTGGCGTGGACGCCAAAGGATAAGAAGAATTTCAACGAATTCCGGAACCGGATCAACTTTCATGTCGAGCGGTTGAAGGTGTTGGAGGTCAACTTCCGCCCCCTGACACCTGATCAGAACTAAACAAGCTGACAATAAAAGACGATTGTGAAAAGGATGAATACCATGCCTCCCCCATTTATGGGGATTGTCCAAAGCTGTTTTCGGATCAATGATAGTGTCTGAACGAAATGGGATCAGTGTTGTTCAGAGGTGAAATAAATGAAAAAGAATTTCTACAATATAAAGACTTTTTTACTTGTCCTGACATGGGCGCTGTTGGTTGTGGTGATCGGGGTGAAAGCCTCGGACGATGGCGGATTGGAGCGGGCTAAGGCTGAACAGACGCAGATTCAGTATCTCTCTGGACGGCAGGCGGACGATGCCGTGCCGTGGGACTTCTACTGTACCCATTATCGCAACAGCGGAGCCTGGACTACGATTCCTGTGCCGTCCTGTTGGGAACAGCAGGGCTTTGGCCGCTACAACTACGGCCACGAGGAGACCAAGGCCGCCAAAGACCGGCCCAGTGAGCCGTCCGAACAGGGGCTCTACCGCCACCGTTTCAGTGTCCCGGCGGCGTGGGCCGGGCGACGCCTGTTTATCGTGTTTGACGGTGTAATGACCGATGCCGAG
This sequence comes from uncultured Verrucomicrobiota bacterium, assembly GCA_964584205.1. Lineage (GTDB taxonomy): Bacteria > Verrucomicrobiota > Kiritimatiellia > CAIKKV01 > CAITUY01 > JAABPW01. The sequence continues at coordinate 161 of CAZOZF010000128.1, read as the reverse complement.
GTGAAGATCAATGGAGTGTCCGCCGGTCCAGTCCACCAGGGAGCGTTCTACCGGTTCAAGTATGACATCACCAGTCTGATCAAGTTCGGCAGTGAGAATCTTCTCGAAGTTGCCGTGAGCAAGAAATCCGCCGACGAGACCGTCAACAAAGCCGAACGCTA
>CAZOZF010000127.1:0-8556 GCA_964584205.1 uncultured Verrucomicrobiota bacterium | reverse complement strand
TCATCGTGGCAGCGTCACGGTCGCCAGCACCCCGGGGCAGGGTAGCACGTTTACGCTGCGGATACCGAGTCGGGAGCATGCAAACGGCTAATCCGTTTCCTTATGAAAACCGATTGGCCTGCGAAGCGGTGTATTTGGCGGCAGCATCAGTTGGCGAGATGGGTTGCGAAATTTCTGAAACTAGAACACTGTCATCCCATAGTCACCGTTTCACGAGCACAATACCCTGTATTTGCTGGTGTTTTAGAATCGTTTGAGAGACTGTGATTGTTGAATTTCCTTTCGTAATCGTAATCAGTAGCGTCCCATAGGACGCAGGTTAGAAGGCCGAAGGCTGAAGACTGTAAGGAAATTCGCATCATTTTGCTTTATTTCACATGATGTCATTTACGATAATTCCTGGCTCATCGATTCGTGTTTCGCCTTCAGTCTTCAGTCTAAACCGCTTCAACCTTGGCGTCTCTATGGGACGCCAGTGAAACTAGAAATGAACTGGCATAAATTCATTCAGTTGGTTATAGATTATGACTAACTTCAATATTTAAGGTAGCCCGACATCATGAAAAAAGAACTGGCCATTTTTGAGGGACACGAAATCCGCCGCCTCTATGACGAGAAGACCGAGACATGGTTTTTCTCGGTCGTGGACATTATCCAGGTGCTGACGCAGCAGTCGGATTATCAAGCGGCCAGAAAGTATTGGAAGGTTCTCAAAGGCCGTCTGGCTAAAGAGGGCAGCGAACTGGTAACAAATTGTTACCAGTTCAAATTGCCCGCCGATGACGGCAAGATGCGCCTCACCGACGTGGCCAATGCTGAGACCCTGTTGCGCCTCGTGCAGAGCGTTCCCAGCCCAAAAGCCGAGCCGATCAAACTTTGGCTCGCTAAGACTACCGTTGCCACCGGCATGGCCGAGAACCAGACCGCCGCGAAGACCGGTGGGAAAATTGCGAATCGTGCCCGTCAGGAACTTGAAGCCCAGACCGGCCAACGCGTCGTAACCGGCGAAAACTATCTGCCGCCGGGCCGTTCTAGAAGAATTAGTGGTGGTGCCTGAGATCAATTTGACGGACGAAAAACAGGGTAGCAGTCCCTTGATCCTAACCGTATTCTAACTTGTCCCTCATTTTCCTCTTACAGGGTTTCGGTTGAATGTCGCCCATGAACCAACAACCAAACAGAAGGAGCAAGGATATGAAGAAAGTGATGGCGGGACTGATTGTGATGGCGGGTGTGGGTGGAACGTGCCTGGCGGCGGAGACGACGACCGCCGCCGCACCGGCTCCAGCCCCGGTGGTGAAAACGTGGGCGGATTCCGTGACGATCAAGGGCGATCTCCGGTATCGGTATGAGTCGATCAACGATGATGCCAAGAAGAATGCTGCGAAGGAAACTTATACGCGTCAGCGTGACCGCGTTCGTGCCCGTCTCGCCGCAGAAGCGAAGTGCAACGACAACCTGAAGGCGGGGATTGGGCTTTCGACCGGCGGGAATGATCCCATTTCGGGAAACCAGACGATTGGGGATGGCGCTTCCAAAAAGGATATGAAGTTGGATCTGGCCTATTTCGATTACAGCTTCTTCCCGGATACAACGGCGAATGAAGTTCATGTGATCGGTGGTAAAATGAAGAATCCCTTCATCACCATGAACGACGACCTGATGTGGGATGGCGACCTCAACCCCGAAGGAATGGCCCTCAAGAGCCAGTTCGGTAACGAGGTTGTGACCTTTTTCGGTAATGCCGGCTACATCTGGCTTCAGGAGCGTGACAGCAAGGATCCCGGAATGTTGTACGCCGGACAGGGTGCGGCGAAGTTCCAGTTCATTCCCGAGGTATCGCTGACCGTTGGCGCCAGCTATTACGGGTTTCAGGATGTGAAGGGGTATGATGTGATCGACTTTGAAGGCAAGAACAACGGGTATGGCAATACCACCACAAAGGGCAGCGTTAGCGGGACGACCACGAACAAGGCGTGGGCCACGGAATTTACCCCAGTGGTGTATTTCGTCTCCCTGGATCTCTGGATCGCCGGCGTGCCGGTCTCGATCTTCGGGCAGGAACTCTCCAACACGGATGCCTCGACGCTTGACCAGGGCCACCTGTATGGCGTTTCGCTGGGCAAAGCCAAGCGGGTTGGCACGTTTGAGTGCGGCTACAGCTATGCCGAGCTCCAAAAGGATGCCACGGTGGGAATGTGGACGGATTCCGATCGTTGGGGTGGCGGCACGGATGGCAAGGGCCACAAGGTCTATGCCAAATACCAGGTCATGAAGAACCTTCAGCTGGGTGCCTCGTATTTCAAGGATGACAAGGGCATTGCCTCGGGCAAGGCGACGGATTATGACCGGATGCAGTTGGATCTTGTGGCGGCGTTCTAAGAAAGTATGAAGTTTGAATTATGAATGATGAAAGAAGGATTAAGAAAATGAAAACAATAAACAAAATGATGGCGGTGGTGGTGGCGGCGGGAATGGGTGTCGGGGCGGCGGGTGCTGCGGATGCCAATTCCATTGTGGTGGATGGGTCGACAACGGTGGGTCCGGTGGCGAAGGCGTTTGCCGAGTATTATATGGGCAAACACCAGAGCGTGAACATTACGGTGAGTGAATCCGGCAGCGGAAACGGGGCCAAGAGCCTCATCAACGCGGCCTGTGATGTGGCCACCATGTCGCGCCCGATGAAAAACTCGGAGAAGAAGGCGGCCCAGGATGCCGGTGTGCTGGTGATTGAGCATGTCGTGGCATTGGACGGCTTGGCGGTGATCGTGCATCCGTCGAATCCCCGTGGCAATCTGACAGTTGAGCAGATCCGGGACATCTTCACCGGGAAGATCACCAATTGGCGCGAACTCGGCGGTCAGGATCAGAAGATCGTGGTGATCAGCCGCGACACCAACAGCGGCACCTATGAGAGCTTCAACACGCTGGTGATGAAGGATGCCAAGCTGAAGGGCGGGGCGGAATACGTTGGCAGCGGCGGCGCCATTCGCCAGCGCGTGTTGAGCACCGAAGCGGCCATTGGCTACGTCGGGCTCGCGTTTACGGAAGGCGTAAAAGTGGTTCAGGTGAATGGAATTACGCCTACGACTGAAACCGTGATCGCGAAGACGTATCCCATCGCCCGCCCGCTGTATATGTATACAAACGGTCGGCCGAAAGAGGGAACCGCCTTGTATGACTTCGTGAACCTGTGCAATACCGCAGAAGGCCGGAAGATCATCGAAGATACGGGCTATGTGCCGGTGAAGTAATAAATCAGGTAAAAAAGTACAGGGTTCAGGGTGTCAGGGTTCAGGATTGGAAATCTTTCCCGAACCCTGAACCCTGAACCCTTATGATGGGGATTGATGATGGCAACTGACTTAAGCTCATCCGGAGTTGACGCGCGGCGCGATGGCTCCTCCCTGTTGCTGAGTCATCGCGCCCGGCGGGTGCAGCGGATAACGGGTCTTTTGGGATCCGGGTTTTTGCTTGCCGTGACCTCCCTTTCAACGTTCGCGGTTTTGTTCATTTTCATTTTTATTGCGCGGGATGCCCTCCCTTATTTTCAGTTGCAGGGCTTTAAAGAGTTTTTCACCAGTGCGCATTGGTATCCTTCAGCAGCCACCCCGGAATTTGGGAGTCTGGCGATTTTTGTAGGTAGTGGGTTGGTGACCCTCGGGGCGGCGTTAGTGGCCGTTCCGCTGGGCATTACGGCGGCAGTGTGCCTGAGTGATGTCCTTCCATTCTCGATGCGGCAGGTGGTTAAGCCGGTGATAGAAATCCTGGCCGCCATTCCCTCGGTTGCTTACGGATTCTTTGCTTTGGTGGTTTTCGCGCCGCTTCTTCAGGAGCGGGGCGGGCAACTGCTCCAGGTGGCCAGTTGGGTCATTGGCGCGCCGGTGGCGATCCTCGGAGTCGTTGTAGCGGGGGATCTGCTGACGGATCGCATTCCAGCGAGTTCGCGATCCTGGGCACGGTGGATCCTGATGTCCGTCCTGGGCGCGGTGGCCTTCTGGGGGCTTTGGCGGCTTGGTGTTTCGTTGGGCGGGATTACGATCAGCAGCGGAACGAACGCGCTGAATGTCTCCATTATTCTTGGAATTATGGCCCTGCCGACCGTGGTCAGCGTGGCGGAGGATGCCATTCAGGCCACAGGGCGCGAACTCCGGGAAGGCAGTTATGCCCTCGGAGCCACACGGTCTGAAACAATTCTCCGAACCATCCTCCCTGCCGCCAGCAGCGGCATCATGGCGGCAGTAATATTAGGCGTGATGCGGGCAATAGGAGAAACCATGGTGGTCTGGATGGCGTCGGGTAATGCCGCCCAGATTCCCCAGCCCTGGTACAATATGCTCCAGCCCGTCCGAACCCTCACGGCGACCATTGCCGGCGACATGGGTGAGGCTGACCAGGCCACCGGTTCATCGCGGTTTCATGTTCTTTTTGCGATGGCGCTGTGCCTGCTTGTGTTCTCGTTTGTTTGCAATCTGGTCAGTGAGTGGGGCGTGCGGCGCACCCGCAGGAAGGTCGGGAGATAGGTCATGCGACTGGAAACCCGAAAAATTTTAGATCGCTCGTTCACCGCTTCCGGGGTGTTGGCGATCGTGTTAATGACCTCGGCGCTTGTGATTCTCCTGGCTCCGATGTTTATCCGGGGGAGCGGGGCCATTTTCTTTACCGCCACGGTGGAACACCGGCGACTGATGATGGAGAAGTTCGAGCGCGGGAACCGGGCGACGATTGAAGCAGAAATCGCCTCGGCCCGTGCCGCCCGGGAGCCGGTCTATCGGATGATGGCTGAATTCGAAAAGCAGGTTGAGGCCATGCCCGCGACCGAGCGCCGGAAAATGACTACGCAACTTAAGGATCTGAAGAAGGCACTTCGTTCCCTGTTGGGACCGGCGCCGGGCGAGACCCGGCCCATGCTGATGCGTGACCAGTTCGGCCAGACCCGGTGGGATCGGGCCCAGGTGAAGCTGGGTCGGGTGATGTTCAGGGAGGAATGGGACTACAGTCATCCCGAACGCGGAAGTGTGAAGGTGATGAAGCCGAGGGTTGACGACTTCGCAGGAACCGCGCTGGCGCCCCTTTTCCCGTACCTTGCCACCCATCTCGATGCGATGCTTTTGCCTGCTAAAACGGTTTACTGGCAGTTTTTGACGGATGAATCCTTCGATTCCCACTTTTTCGGTGGAATCTGGCCGGAATTGCTGGGAACGTTTTATCTGACGATTGGCGCCATGCTTTTTGCGATTCCGATGGGCTTGATTGCGGCGATCTACCTGACCGAGTATGCGCCGGAAAACACGTTTGTGAGTTTTCTGCGGACCTGCATCAGTACTCTGGCCGGGGTGCCGAGCATCGTCTTCGGATTGTTCGGGCTCGCATTTTTCATTAATACGCTCGGGGTATCGCAGTCCAAGAGTGTTCTGGTCGGCTCCATGACTCTTGCCCTGATGATCCTGCCCACCGTGATCCGGGCCTCGGAAGAGGCAATCCTGGCGGTGCCCCGGACGTTCAAGGAGGCGGCATTGAGCCTGGGCGCCGGGCGCTGGCATACCGTTATGACCGTTATTTTGCCCGCCGCGTTGCCGGGAATTCTGACCGGGATTGTTATCAGTATGGGGCGTGCGGCGGGGGAGACGGCTCCGATCATTTTCACGGCGGCTGTCAGCGTCGGGAAACCCCTTGCCCTGTGGCAGGTGTTCACCCACCCGACGCCCGCGTTGTCCTGGAATATTTACAATCTGGCGACCGAGCATGAGGCGATGGATGAAATCCGCCATGTCCAGTATGGGTTGGTGCTGGTGCTTGTTACGCTGGTGCTGTTGTTAAACCTGACGGCCATTCTGTTGCGAGCCCGGGTGGCAAAACGGTTGAGGGGATGAGAGAAAGTATGAGGGATGAATGATGAAGTATGAAGGAGGAGAGAATGAATAGTCCTGAGAAAACAAAGCCAGACTCCCTTCAGGCTGGCGCTCATGTTCAGGCGGCGGGGTTTTCGGTCTATTACCGTGCCAATCAGGCGGTCAAGTCGGTTGACCTGTCTTTTGTCAGCGGCCATGTAACGGCTATTATCGGTCCCAGCGGGTGCGGGAAAAGCACCCTGTTGCGGGCGGTGAACCGGATGAATGACCTGGTGCCCGGGTGCCGGACGGACGGGGAGCTGCTGTTCGATGGACAGAATGTGTATTCCCCCGCCGTTGATGTAGTCACCTTGCGGCGGCGGATCGGGATGGTCTTCCAGAAGCCGAACCCGTTTCCCAAGACGGTGTTCGACAACGTGGCCTACGGGCCGCGCTTGCACCGGCAGGTTAATGCGGTGGAATTGGCGGATATTGTCGAGCGTAGCCTGACGAACGCGGCCTTGTGGGATGAGGTCAAGGACCGCCTGCACCAGAATGCGCTGGGGTTGTCCGGCGGGCAACAGCAACGGTTGTGCATCGCCCGGGCGCTGGCGGTGGATCCTGAAATTCTGCTGATGGACGAGCCGACTTCGGCGCTGGATCCACGGGCGACGTTGCGGATCGAAGACCTGATTGACGATCTGCGGGGGAAGTATACGATCATCATCGTTACACATAATATGCAGCAGGCGGCACGGGTTTCGGACTTCACGGCGTTTATGTATGAAGGGACGATGATCGAGTACGGGGAGACCACGGCCATGTTTACCAAGCCGCGGGAGAAACAGACGGAAGATTATATTACGGGACGATTCGGATAATAAAGAATTGAAGATTTGTGATTTTAGAGTGTTGATTGAAGAGGTGTAATTTTAATCAACAATCTACCATCAACAATCTAAAATGGAGGCACAGTGAGAGTTCATTTCCAGCGCGAGATTGACAAGTTGAAGCAACAGATTCTCGGGATGAGCGCCGAGGTCGAGGAAACCGTCTCCGCCGCCGTGCGGGCTGTGGAGACCCGTGACCCCGAATTGGCGAAGTCTGTTTTGGAGCAGGAAAACCAGACCAATGCCCATGAGGTGGATGTTGAGGAGGAGTGCCTCAAGATCCTGGCCTTGCATCAGCCGGTTGCGGCGGATTTGCGGTACCTGGTGGCAGTTCTGAAAATCAATCATGATCTGGAACGGATTGGCGACCTGGCGGTCCACATTGCCCAGGGCGCATTGTTGTTGTGCGAGATGCCGCCCGTTGAGATTCCGACGCAACTGGGGGAGATGGCCGCGAAGTCGCAACAGATGCTGAAGAAGGTGCTCGACGCCTTTGTCGACGTGGATGTGGTGGCGGCCCGAGAAATCCGGCTCGCGGACTCGGATCTGGACGCCCTGAACCGGACCATGGCCGCACGCCTCAAAACAGAAATGTCCCATCATCCGGAACACTTGGAGGCCTTGCTCAAGTTGATGCATATTGCCCGGCATCTGGAACGGATCGGCGACCATGCGACCAATATCGCCGAGGATTTGATCTATTTGATCGAGGGTAAGATTGTCCGTCATACGAATGTGACATAATCCTGGATGGAGCTTATAAAACAGTAATAGAAAAATGACATCACAATATGATTGCTCGTAAAGTCATTTTTTGACATCATTCATAAGTAAAAGGAGGGTGTCATGAGTACATTGACCATTCGGGGAGTTGATGAACAGGCTTTTGAGCAACTGAAGAAGCAGGCAAAAAGTAATCATTCCAGCGTTAATAAATGGGTGGTGGAGGCGCTTCGCAAGATTGCGTTTCCGGGTGTGCCTGGAAAAGTGAGGGAGTGGCATGATCTGGACGGGTTTTTTGGAAGTTGGTCGGAGGAGGATGCCCGTGAGGTTATGGATCGGTGCAGTGAGTTCAGGAAAATTGATGCGGAGCTCTGGAAATGAAAGCGCTCGTCATTGATACGAATGTCTATTGCAATGCGATGCGCGGGGAGCCGGAGGCGGAAAAATTATTGAGGCAGGCTTCTCAGATTATCATGCCCGTGGTTGTTTTTGGGGAACTGCTGGCGGGCTTCAAAGGAGGAAATCGGGAGCGGGCCAACAAGGAGCAACTGCTTGCGTTTACAGCTACAGAACGTGTTCAAGTGGCTTCAATAACAGCCGTGACGGCGGACTTCTATTCGCTGATCATCAATCAGCTGAAGGCAAAGGGGGCGCCGATTCCTACCAATGATATCTGGATTGCGGCAATCACCATGGAACATGGCGGCAGTCTGGCGACCGAAGACAGTCATTTTGGGCGGATTGACGGAATAATTCTCGTTTAGTCACACGTTTGGGTTCAGTATGCGCCGGTGGGGTTCCGTTGTGTCACCCACAGGAAAAGGATGTTGTCATGGCTAAGAAAAATCGGACTCGGTGTATTGGGATTCTGACGGCGGGTGGGGATTGTCCCGGCCTGAATGCGGCGATTCGTGGCGTGGCGAAGGCGGCCCTTCATCATGATATGAAGGTGATCGGGATCCTCGACGGGTTTAGGGGCTTGGTGGAAAACCGGACGGTGCCCATTGAGGATATGCAGGTGAGTGGAATCCTGACGCTGGGCGGAACCTTCCTCGGCTCCAGCCGCGACAAACCGCACAAGATGAAAATGGGCGACAAGGTCATGGACATGA
>CAZOZF010000126.1:0-8587 GCA_964584205.1 uncultured Verrucomicrobiota bacterium | reverse complement strand
CAGGAGTTACGATTGTCGGCGTTTGGGGAATTTCTTCTGAAACAACAATTGGTGAAGGAGGAGCACGCACGGTACCACGTGCTTTGGGTCAGGAAGTTCCTGGCGCAACGGATAACTATGCCTGTTTCTTCCATGACGGATAGGGTCGCCTTGTTTGTGGAATCGCTTCAGGCCTCTGGGAATTATCAAGATTGGCAACTTGCTCAGGCGGAACGGGCTTTGAGGCTCTATTTTGTCAATTTCTCAAAGGACACCAGCCCGACTCCAGCCCCGTCGACATCTATTCAAGCGGGTTCCGATGGCTCATTTCTGAAGGCTGCCGTGTTTGACGCAATGCGAACCATCATTCGCGTGAAGCATTATTCCTATTCAACTGAACGGACATACCTCGACTGGGTTCGACGTCTTTTCGATTACCTTGGGGAAACGGGGCATTCGCCTTCTCCCGAAACCGTTCGCATCAATGAGGACCGGATCAAAGATTTCATTGCGTATCTCGCCACACGAAAAAATGTTGCCGCATCCACCCAGAATCAGGCGTTTGGAGCCTTGTTGTTTCTTTGCCGTGAGGTTCTGCGCCTGGAACTCGGATCCCTTGAACAGGGTGTTCGGGCTAAGCGGGGCACCAAACTCCCTGTTGTCTTGACTCCGCAGGAGGTGGCACAACTGTTGGGCGGCATGCAAGGCGTGGCGCGACTTATGGCCGAGCTCATTTATGGCGGGGGGTTGCGCGTCATGGAATGCTGCCGACTCCGGGTCAAGGATCTGGATTTCGATAATAATCTGGTTTTCGTTCGGGAAGCCAAGGGTGACAAAGACCGTTCAACATTAATGGCGGACTCGGTGAAAATTCTGCTCCGGGAACAGTTGAAACGAGTCAATGAGCTTCACACCCAGGATTTGAAAGCTGGCGCAGGCGAAGTCTGGCTACCCCACGCCTTGGCGGTGAAATATCCCCGAGCTCCCAAGGAGTGGGGCTGGCAGTACGTGTTTCCAGCAGCCAATCTTTCATCGGATCCCCGCAGCGATAAGATCCGTCGGCATCATGTCAGCGATATGTTTGTTCAGAAAGCGGTCAGAGACGCCGTTCAAACCGCTGGTATTGTCAAACCGGCCTCGGTTCATTCCTTGCGGCATTCCTTTGCCACGCATTTACTGCTCCAGGGCGTTGATATCCGGCAAATCCAGGAATATCTCGGTCATGTCCATGTGGAAACAACCATGATTTACACCCATGTGGTCAAGGATATGCGCAATCCTGCAAAAAGCCCACTGGATGTTTTGCGGTCTATCAAGACGGCATAACATATCGTTGCTTAAACTGTTAAGCATTGACTGATATGGCGTTCGCCGATTCGGGAGGAATGGCCTTTTCTTCCTCTTGAGCCTCTCCGCTTTCAGCCTCAACAGGGGCAGGACTGGCGTTGGGATCCGTCGGTGTCTCGGGTTGCAGGGGTTCCTCGGCGACTGGTTCTGCGGCGTCCACGGACACCGGCTCAGGGACAATAATGGGCGTTGGCTCCGGAAGTGGTGCGGGATCCGGAACTGTGGTGGGTTCTGGTTCCGGGGCAGGAACTGATACCGGCACTGGCTCAGGGGCGGGGACTTCTGCTTCTGCCGCCGGTATCGGCTGAACGGATGGCTCCACCGCCGGTTCGGGTTCCGGATCAAGCTCCGGCTCGGGTTGCGGCGTGATTTCCGTCACCGGTTCAGGGTCAGGGATAGGGACCGTGGCGGGCGGGACAATCTCAACGGGTTCGGGCACCACGGGGGAAACCACCGGCGGCTCGGGGACAATGGGCGGCGGGAGGCTGGTGGCGAGAGGCTGTGCGACTGCCACGGGTGCCGCTACGGCGGCCACCGTCACTTGGCCGGTGGCCATCTCGCGGGCGGCCGAACTGGGAGCGTAACCCATCTGGCGGACCAGAGCCGTAACCCGTTGACGGGTGGCCATGCTGATGCCCACTTGATCCGCCCGACCATTGACGATCAGCGAAACGGTAGTCTTAGAGACTCCCGCCGCTGCCGCCACATCCCGAATTCTCACACCCTTCTTTATTCGTAATTTCGACATCTAAACCGGTTTAGATCATATATTTCGACGGAAGTCAAATCTGTCACGGGAAAGCCCGGTGCCGTGACCAATGTCGTCACGTCCCTGAAGGTGACTCGTCCGGTTCCGATTACGCTTCCTGCATTATCCTTCAAAGTGGTAGCCGCGCCCCCGGCGAAAGCACTGGGCGGCGCGATCACCCCATTGCTGAGATATTGACCTGCCCGGCGGATTTTTGCATTCTCTCCGCCATGTTGAAGATCCGCCTTAAGAAAGAGTGATCACCAATGACATCCAAAGAACTTTTCAGCCGGGCTAAGAAAGTAATTCCCGGAGGTGTGAACAGTCCGGTCCGGGCGTTCAATGGAGTGGGAGGCGATCCCGTTTACATGGTCAGCGGCAAAGGGTCGCGCATGACGACAGCGGATGGCGCCACGCTGCTGGATTTCTGCGGGTCGTGGGGCCCCCTCATCCTGGGTCATGCGCGTGCTGAAGTGGTTGAGGCCATCTGCAAGGCGGCGGCCGAGGGAACCAGCTTCGGGACCAATACCCCTCGAGAAGTTGAGTTCGCGGAACTGCTCTGCGACATGATTCCCTCGATGAAGATGGTCCGTCTGATGAGTTCCGGAACCGAGGCCACCATGACGGCACTTCGCCTGGCGCGGGGCTATACCGGTCGCCGGAAGATTGTGAAGTTCGACGGGTGCTATCACGGGCATGCCGATTATCTGCTGGTCGCTGCAGGAAGTGGCCTGTTGACCGGCGGAATCACTTCATCCGCCGGGGTCTCCCCGGCGGCGGCAGCTGAAGTGCTGGTTCCGCCCTATAATGATCTTGCGGCTCTGAACGAGTTGATTCGGACGCAGGGGCGTGAAATCGCCGCCATCATTGTGGAACCGATTGCAGCCAATATGGGACTTGTTCCCCCCGCGCCGGGCTTTCTTCAGGGACTACGTGAGGCCGCTGACCGGTGCGGGGCACTGCTGATTTTCGACGAGGTCATTACCGGATTCCGCATGGGACCGGGCTCGTTTGGTATGATAGCCGGGGTGACGCCCGACCTGACCTGCCTAGGCAAGATTGTAGGGGGCGGATTACCCATCGGAGCCGTCGGCGGGCGCGAGGATGTGATGAGCAAGCTGGCGCCACTGGGGCCCGTCTACCAGGCGGGAACACTGAGCGGGAACCCGGTTGCGGTTGCCTCCGGGATTGCGACGCTGAATCTCCTCAGGAAGGAAAATCCCTATCCCGAGATGGAGCGCCGCTGTCGCACGCTTGCCGAGGGAGTAAATGCCCTGGCCGGAACGCTGGGTGTGCCGATGCATTGTGCCCGGATGGGGAGCCTGTTCACCCCTTATTTCTGCACGGGTGCTGTGAACAACCTCACCGATGCCAAGCGTTGCAATACGAAGGCGCACGCTGCATTCTTTCACGCCATGCTCGATCGGGGACTCTACCTGCCTCCCTCGCAGTTTGAAGTCGGCTTCGTTTCCGCCGCCCACTCCGATTCGGATATTGAAATCTTTCTCAGTGCCGCGGCGGACGCCCTCAAGTCTGCGTGACAGTCACTTTTCAAGGATTGACACCGGGGGTGGGTTGCGTGAACATATTTCTGTGTTCAAGTGTGTTTAAACTGTAAGGAGGAACCCATGAATAGTCGGTATTTAATCTTGGCGATGACGGGACTGATGGCGTTGGCAACGAGCGTGAAGGGAGAAACCTATCAGGTTGATCCCGTGCATAGCACGGTCGGTTTTTCGGTGAAACATCTGGCCATCAGTACGGTGCGCGGGGTGTTCACCAATTTCGAGGGCACAATTGAGTTTGATGCCAAGAAACCAGAGGCCTCCAAGGCCAGTGGAACGGTCAAGACGGCTAGCGTGAATACGCAGATGGAGGCTCGTGACAAGCATTTGCGTAGCCCTGATTTCTTTGATGCCGCAAAGTATCCCGAGATCCAGTTCCAGACGGTCTCAGCCCGCAAGGATGGCGAAGAGTGGGTCGTCAAAGGGCGTTTCACCATGCACGGGGTCATGCGTGAAATCGAGTTGCGCGGCACGCTGGAGGGGCCGGTGAAGGATCCGTGGGGTAAGACCCGTATAGGGCTCTCGGCCTCTACGACAATCAACCGTCAGGACTATGGCCTGCTGTGGAGCCAGAAGCTGGACTCCGGTGGATTGGTCGTCGGCGATCTCGTGAAAATCGAACTCCAGATCGAAGCCGTGGTCAAGTAGTCCGCAGCGTCCCATAGGACGCAGGCTAGAAGGCCGAAGGCTGAAGACTGTTTCGTGTTTCACCTTCAGTCTTCAGACTAAACTGCTTCAGCCTTGGCGGACCTATGGGACGCCAGTGAAACAGGGTGACGAAGCCGCCGGTCAATGATCGGTGGTCAGATCCGGTGAAGCCAGCTTTAACCAGTTCATCCACAATGACAGGGGCGGGCGGGAAGTGGTCAATGGAGTCGGCCAGATACTGGTAGGCGTTTTGCTGTGACATTATCCGGCCCATTAGGGGGATGATTCTGCGCGTATAGAGATTGTGGATTCCCTTGAGCAGCGGGTTGCGCGGCGCGGTCAGCTCCAGGATAGCGAGCGTTCCCCCGGGGCGCAAAACCCGCCTCATTTCCGCCAAAGCGGCTCGGCGGTCGGCAATGTTGCGGAGGCAGAAGGCACACACAATCCCGTCAAAGGAGGCGTCGGCGAACGGGAGCGTCGTGGCGTCGCCAACCTTTAATATGACGCGGTCCGCCAGTCCAGCCTGGCGTGCCTTGGCGGTGGCGAGAGCCAGCATCCCTGCGGAAGGGTCAATGCCGGTGACGCGCGCGGCAGGCTCCTGTCGCGGTATCGCGAGGGCAACATCCCCCGTGCCGCAGCCGATATCCAGGAAGTCCCTGCCGCCTTCCGACAGGAGATGCTGTACGGCAATCCTGCGCCAATACCGGTGAAGCCCCAGCGACATCAGGCTGTTCAGCAGGTCATAGCGCGGGGCAATGTGGTCGAACATCTCGCGGTTTTCCACGGCGGAGATTAGGGTGTCACGCTCTGGTGTTTTCGTCATAGGCCCCGGGGTAGGTTGTAGCGGGCCCAATTCTGGTCCACAGTGCGCTCATGCTCCGGGTCGAATGCGACGGGAAGGCGATAGCCCGGTTTCCAGGTCGCGTCAATGGCGATGGGGAAATGCAGGATCATCCTGTTTCCCGAGACCTCTCGGCGGGTGGGATAGAGATCCGCAAGGGGATCAAAGCGGGTGAACCAGCCCCAGAGGATCAGGCGTGGATCGTCAAGCGGCACATCTTCGGAAACCAGAACATGAAAAAGATAGTCCCGCGTGACCGTGTGTCGGGCGAGCGCCTCCCGAACGGCCGTCTTATCAGCATTCTTTCCAACCTGTGCCACCAGGAATGCCTCGCCCACGGCGACCAGACCGAGTAGGGCGGGGTGGACTTCCCTGGCAGGTGGCGGGGGGGCGGGCGGTTGTGTGCGGTGGGGCGGGCGGTCCCCGCGCGTGGCCAGCAGGATCAGCTTGCTTCCAGTGTTCATGACCGGCCCGGTAAAGTCGAGCGTGTCCTGGGCGGTGGGCGCGAGCACATGCAACCCCTCTGCGGCGTCCAGGTTCTGCCAGACTGCCAGACTGACCTGCCTGAAATCCCGGGCATTCACATCGTGACTGACCACGATCATGATTTTGGTCAGCGACATCTGGCCTTCGCCCAACATCCCCAGGGCATGCTTGAGTCCTTCCCGGGCGTAACGTTCCTTGACCGAAATCACCGCAAGGGGATGGAACCCGGTTTCGGGGTAAGCCCAGAGGTCGCTGATGGCCGGCTTCATGAGCTTCAGGAGAGGAAGCACCATCTCTTGCAGTGCCACGCCAATGAAATAATCCTCCTGCGGCGGTTTTCCCACAACGGTGGCGGGATAGATGGCATCCTTGCGTGCCAGCATGCGGTCCACGCGGAAAACGGGGAAAGGTGCACTATGGGAGTAATGCCCCAGATGGTCGCCGAATGGTCCCTCCTGACGCATGTCACCGGCGGTCACACTCCCCTCCAGAACGAATTCAGCGGTGGCCGGAATGCGATGGCCCGTTCCGGAGCGTTTGATCACATCCAGCGACCTACCCATGATCAGGGCCGCCAGCAGGCGTTCATCTATCCCTTCCGGGAGCGGGGTGATCGCGGCAATCGTCAAGGCTGGGGGACCGCCGAGGAAGACGCTGATGGGCAGGGATTGTTCCCGTTCGCAGGCAGCCTTGAAATGGAAGCCGCCTCCTTTTTCAATCTGCCAATGCATGCCGGTGCTTGTGGCGTCGAACCGCTGAAGCCGGTAGATACCCAGGTTTCCGGACCCGGTGCGAGGGTCGACGGTATGTACCAGCGGCAGGGTGAAAAACGGGCCGCCATCCAGTGGCCAGCATTTCAGAACAGGCAGGAGGTCAAGCCGGGCCGGACTCAGGCAGGTTTCAAGAATGGGGCCTGTGCGTACACCATGCAGGCGTGCCTTGGTCATATTCCAGAGTGCCCCGCGCTCCGCCCATACTGCCGAGAGCGTGGGCGGCATCAGCCGCTCTGCCACCCGGACGAGTTCCTCGCCGATCTCGGCGGGGGGGCGGCCGAAGGCCATCTCCACTCGCTTAGGCGTGCCGTAAAGATTAGTGGCGAGCCGGTAGGGCGACCCCGTGACCTGTTCGAAAAGCACAGCGGGCCCGGCCTTGGCGAGCAATCGGTGCTGGATGATGGTGATATCCTGATCGGGATCCACCTCGATGGGGACGCGCGCCAGTTCGCCTGCTTCCTCAAGTTGCTTCAGGAAAATTCGCAGGTCGGTGGCGATCACGACACGGTCTCCCAATTGGACGCGGCAGGGTGGCCCAGTACGGCGAGGATGCGGTCGACAAACAGATCCATCAGATCGGTCAGGGTCACCGTCAGCGGATCCTTGCCTGCCAGCTGGTAGAAAGGCGGCGAGAGAGGCATGACGATCCCGCCTGCTGCGGAGACTGTGGTGGCGTTGTTCAGGTCGATCAGGGACCAGGGAGTTTCCCGGACGCACAACACCAGCCGGCGTCGTTCCTTGAGGTGACAATGGGCCGCACGGGTGATGAGGGTGTCGGAAATGCCATGGGCTACCTTGGCCATGGTGTTGGAGGAACAGGGCAGGATCACCATGCCGATAGTCGGTACTGAGCCTGAGGAAATGGCGGCAGCCAGATCGGAATCGTCATAAACCGTGTCGGCTAAAGTGGCCAGCCGTTTGAAATCACCGCATTCACGGGTGGCTACATTTTTTCCCCATTCGCTAGCCACCAACGCCACAGGCCAGGGCGACTTTTTGAGAAGTCGCTCCGCGGCATGCGCGCCCGTTGCGCCGTTGATGGCTAAGATCAAGTTCATTTCATGTCTTTCAACAGGGGAATCAATGCCCCGGAGATGCCGGCCACGGCGGATACCGGAAAAAACCGGAATGCCAGCGGCAATCGCTCCCAATACATCGTTATCAAGGTGAGTCCGGTGACGACCAGCGCCAGACCCGACACCGCGCCCATGCCCGTCATCCGCCAGAGACCGAAAGCCGACGTCAGCGCCACAAGGTGTACTCCCGCAGCGATCCAGCGTGCGCCTGTCGGTCCGAACGAAACCGGGATGCTGTGCACACCGGTTTCCCTGTCGGATGCCAAGTCCTGCAAAGCATACAGGATATCCGACCCGCTGATCCAGCAGAAGGTGAAGAGCGTCAGGAACAGGAGGGCGGGCGGTGCCGTGGTACCACCGGTGACCGCCACATGCGCCCCCAGCGGACCGAGCGCCAGTGACAGGCCGATTCCGAAATGACAGAGAGGGGTGAACCGCTTCAGGAGTGAATAGGAAATCAGGACCAGCGCGGGAATGGGCGAGAGTTTCAGACAGACCGGTCCCAGGGCGGCACAGGCCAGAAGATAAAGTCCGAGCCCCGCCGCCACGACACCCCACGCCTGGGCCGGAGTGAGTTTTCCGCTTGGAAGATCCCGGGTAAGGGTTCGCGGATTCAAGCTGTCCAATCGGCGATCCAGGATCCGGTTCATGGCCATACCCAGCGTGCGGGCCCCGAGTCCGGCCAGTGTGATGAGAAGAATCGCCTTCAGGCCAGGCCATTGGTAGCGGGCACCGATCCACGCCCCGGCAAACAGCAGAGGCAGGCTGAAGATCGTGTGCTCGACTTTGACGAAGTTAGCCATCCTGACCAGCAGGCTTGATTTGGGTTCGCTGAAGCGTTCAAGCCCCTTGACGACTTCCTGAGCCAGCACCTTCGAGACACGGGCAAGATTCTGCATCAGGTGGTCACGACCCGAAGCGTCGGCCAGATCGCTGACGCCCTTGAGGAGATAACAGGGGATCCCTTGCCGCCGGGCGGCTTGTGCCACGGCGTGGCCTTCCATATCGACGATATCCGCATGAGCGGCCAGACGGTGCCGGGGATCGCCCCCGAACACGGGTTCCGTGACCGAGGCCAGTCTGGCGGGTGTAAAGTGCTGCCAAGCCTCATGAGTGAGCAGGGG
>CAZOZF010000125.1:0-8671 GCA_964584205.1 uncultured Verrucomicrobiota bacterium | reverse complement strand
CATGGCGATGATGGCCGCATGGCGTCTCGCCTGCGCTAACCAGAAGTGTGTGCGGTTCATCATACGCATAGCCAACTTTCTTTGTGTTGTATGTACAAGAGTATTGGGGACCGTTACGTGTGCATTGTAACCGAATGCGGTGACGTTTGTCGCGGAGCAACTTCAAGACGGTACTCTGATGGCGATAGATGCGCTTTGCGGACACCCACATTGCGCCAGTCGCCGTAACTCAATGCATTCTCGATCTCCTTGACTCTCGCATGTGTGCAGCAGGCAGGCTAGATGGTGACGGCTAGATGGTTGACTTTCTAACCTTCGCCATGTATACAAACATGTGAACTGGCCAGTTCTTTTCGTTTCACGGGTGTGAGACGGTAGCGAGTTCTTCAAACAGGGAGCGACCAACGAAAAGTCGGCGCACTCAATCAAGGAGGACGTCTTATGAGCATATTCGATAGTATCATCAAGCTTATCAACGAGCACGGTTCGGCTTCAATTCTCCGGGAACGACTTGAGCAGGCGAAGGAACAGTACGCGCTTATAGAGAAAGGGAAAGCTGATGCTGATGCAAGAGTCTTTGCCATCGAGAAGCAACGTCAAGACCTGTTGCAGGAAATCCAACGCCTCAAAGAGCAGTTACGAAGCGTTCAGGGAGCAAACGGCAATCCGATTCTGAAAGTAGTGACAACAATGCCCGAGGCGGATTACGCAACACCATCAGACGTATGACCCGAAACACGATGTTTCGCGAACAAACCGGTGGGCCAACCCTGCGCATGCATCAGTTGGCAAACGGGTAAATATCGCCGCAACACAATAAAACAGAGATTTTGCCAAGAGCAAGTGAACAGACCGGCTGTCGGCCGCGCCACTTTCGCGCGTTTCGCGGCGAGGGGCGACGGCCGGCGAGCCGCCCCCGGAGCACCGTCCAGGACTATTGAGCGTTCCTCGCGAGGCGCAAGCCCAAGCTGTTGCTGCGGCGGCCGTGGAAGCTAGCACCGCGGTATGCCGAGCGGCAGTAGCTCGCGTTACTGATGACCCAACATCCACCCCGAATGACTCGGGTTGGGCGTGAACCCGGGGGGGAGGGGTCGGTCACACTCCCCGACTCGCAGTTACAGTTACTTTTCCCGTACCATTCCCCGTACCAGTCCTGGCACCACTCAAAAACGTTGCCGTGCATGTCGTAGAGACCCCAGGCGTTTGGCTTCTTCTGTCCGACGGGATGGATCGTTGAGTCGCTGTTCAAACCGTACCACGCCATGTCATCAAGATTTCCCGCGTATGGCCCCGTCGTGCCAGCCCGGCAGGCGTATTCCCACTCGGCCTCTGTCGGCAGGCGATAGCCGCCTCTCGACACGCATGTGTTCATCTTGCGGACGAACCCCTGACAGTCGTCCCACGAGACATGTTCCACCGGCGCATTCGTGCCGGCGTTCTTGCCGTACGAGGGATTGATCCCCATCATCACCGCCATCCATTGCGCCTGCGTCACCTCGTATTGTCCGATCCAGAAACCCTGGGTCAATGTCACCCGGTGCTGCGTCTCGTAGTCGCTGCGGCCGAATTCATCAGGTGGGCTGCCCATGATAAAATTCCCCGGCGGGCACCAGACCATCTCCAGATTCACCCCGCCGCCCAGGTCCACGGTGTGGGTGTCCCCAGCCTTGTGCGATGGGGTGGATATGGCCGGCACAACCGGTTGAGACGGCGCGGATGACGAGGCGTAATCGCGCGGGGAAGGGTCGTGGAACTCCCAGCAAAGGGTTGACCAGACACCGGCAATGAAGTCAGCGAGATCGGGTGCAACGCCATGCTCATCAGTCAATATGGTAACCATGCGCCGGATGTGAAACGCTGAGGGAACGGTACCGGAATGACGGGCGCACTGGGCGAGAATGTCCGCGCTGGCGCAAAGGATTGAGACGTTGACCTCGCGCTTGAACGCACCTTTGCAGTGGTCGTTGAGGGCGTTGCGCATCCGTTTGGGATCGTCCAGCGTCGCGAGGCCCTGGTAGGCCAGCAAACGTGCCGCCGCCGTGCAGAACGCCTGCCAGTCGGGATACGCCGCATGGTTGACACGCTCGCCGCACCGGGCCACGGCATCCTCGACCCACCGGTCGGGGTCGGCCAGCGCCTTGCTATCATCCGCACTATTACAGAATCGGATAGGTTCGTTCATTGGATACAGCCATGGTGCTTAACAGGACAGAGCCATTTGACTAGTTTATCGAAGGGGCGTTGCGGTTTGGTGAAAAGCGCCAAGTTGCGACCATTCTGACGCTTCGAGCTGAGATATACAATCCCATCCAGAGGGGGACGGGTGATCTTTGACCGCAATACTTCGCAAAAGACCTGAGTCGGGCGGTAGGCACAAAAGCTACTTGTGGGAATCACCGGCTTTGAGACCTCATCGCGGAACTTATGCAGAAACTGGAGAGCCTTGCGTCTGTCATAGGCGCCAACATCAAATATGGAAGGTATGGCAGGGAGTCGGGTCAGGTCTGCCACGAACATCGGAGCAATCGCACGAAATGATGCCAGTACAAGTTCCTGTTCAGGAGACTGCCGGGTTTCGGCAAGCGCGGTCTCATCTTCGAACGCGAGGTAGAAATCGGGCACGCCGGCCGGGCTCATCCTGTTATTCCGCGCCTTGTCGGCCGGAGGAGGTCCGACATCGGTAAACGACCGGTATTGCCTACCCTCCTTATGGCGGAGGGCTCGGAACAATGGGGTGTCTGACGCAATCTTTATAATGGCATCGACATCTGATAGCGTCATGACCGTCTGGCAAAGAAAAGCGCCAAGCGATAAGCCCGGAGGATCGAGTTCTTCCGAGAAATCGGCCTGAAGCACACTGCGCAAGTCTGCACAGTCGTCCTTTAAGGTGAGAAAGACGAGACGCTCCCATGCTTCCGACATCTCGTGGTCGAAATGACGCGCATGCCAAGAACCGTGCGCACAGGGAAGCACGCCATCGGACAGGGACGCCGCAATCTCGTCATGGAGCCGCTTCGAAAAATCCAGTTCAAATTCATCGAGAATATCGAAGGCGGAATAAAGCGACCCTTCACCGCACTGCCATTCCCCATCGTTGCGGGGGACACCCGCCATCGCGGGATCAGCAAAGTAGAGGTCTGCTGTGCGCCGAATTACCTGAACAAGATATCCGAGATCCACGCAACGCTCACTGAGACCTTCGCAGTACGCACACACGCCCGACGTTTCATGTTGTCGAAGTTGTTGGCCCAGATCTTCAGAGTTTATGCATACCGGACAAACCGGTTTCCCTCGTTCAACGATGGCAAGCATGCGTTCCAACATATCGCGTCCTATCGTGTGAGTCGGTCTACAGCCTATTTTCTGCGGCGAGGGCGGTTCGCCGCCTCGACGCATTTTGCACCGTTAAGGATCAGTGAGGGTTCCTCGCGAGACGCAAGACCAAAATGCGCGTCCCATTTCTCTCCCAAGTTTACCTTCCGTATTCACGCAGTCAACCGTGAATTACCGGCTGGGAAACGGCAGTAAATGTTGCCATAGGACAACTATGGACATAGCCAAGTCGCGAGATACCCCATGTTCCTCTAAGCGATCACCCATTCGGCGAGCACGGATATCTTTGTGCATATCCTTCTCCCCGTGCAAGCATTCATTCAGCACACCTAGTTCAGCGCATAATACTGAGACGTTAATCTCACGGCGGCAATTCCCCATACATAAATCATTCAACCCGTTTCGTAAGCGCTTCGCATCGTTTACATCTGATTCAGTTTCAACACGAGCTAAGTATGCGACACAAGCATTAAGAAACGTATCTTGTACCATTACGCAATCGGGTTTCGCATTTTCAAAACTTTTCTTGTATGAGGATTGTGTAACATTCGATATGTACTCATACTCTTTTGTTGCTCCTGAATGGCCCTGATCTGCGGCTTTGGCAAACCATTTGAATTCCTCCCATGCACTTTTGGGCAAACCAACGCCGGATCCGAACATAAAGCCAATCTGGTACTGCGCCTCTACTGCCTCCTTAATTGCTCCTGAATGGCCCTGATCTGCGGCCTTGGTAAACCATTTGAATGCCTCCCATGCACTTTTTGGCACACCAACGCCGCATAGATACATAAAGCCAAGCCTGAACTGCGCCTCTGCGTCTCCAAGCGTCGCGGCACTGCGGTAACGCGCCGCATACTCCATTTCCCGCCGGCCGTCTCGACCGTCTTTGTATGCATGTCCACGTGTGATACTTGAATATTCTTCATGCCACCTATCCCGTAAATCGTGCTCGATTCTCGTATCATATGCTAATGAATACCATCGTTTTGCTTCGTATTCATCTTGGTGGACACCATGACCAAAACGGTACATCCATGCCAACTGTATCTGAGCATCAAAGAGTGGAGACCACCCACCACCAACCAACGGGCCCCCACCATAACAAGGTGCATCAACGGGTGCTTGTTCTGCGGCTTTACGAAACCATCGTGTTGCCTGCACGTCGTCTCGATCAACGATAATGCCATTGTAATACATAGATCCAAGGTGATATTGAGCCATAATGCAGCCCTTTTCTGCGGCTATAGTATAAAGCCTGACAGCCTCAATATCGTTTTGAGACACGCCTTCACCCGTCTCGATCCTCCTGCCGAGGGTGTAACAGGCATCCGGATATTCCTGTTCGGCTGCTTGTTTTATCAACCTGTTCGCGTCGGTGGTGCTCTGAATCACGCCTTCGCCACTTATATACATAAGTCCAAGATTATACTGCGCCTCGGCATGGCCCTGTTCTGCCGCCTTTTGGTACCAGCGGGCGGCCTCGACGAGATCCTCCTCGACGCCAGTGCCAGTTAAATACATATCACCAAGCTTGTTCTGAACATCCGAATTCCCCTGTTCGGTCGCTTGAGCGTAGCACTGATAGAAGGCTGTCATTTTTTCTAACTCGTCCTTGGACAAAAAGGACTTATATTTCAACTCTTTCTCTGTCAATGCAACTTTAACTTTAGTTAGCCAATCTTGTGGCTCGGTGCTACCATTCGGATATGTGAACTTAAGATAATGCTGAGCCTTCTCCAATCCCTGTTCAGCAGCTTTATTATACCACGAGATTGCCAACTCATCGTTCTTCTGAACACCATTCCCGTCGGCGTACAGCCTCCCAAGTATAAATTGAGCCTCGGCATACCCCTGTTCAGCAGCCTTAATTGTCCACTTTGCCGCTGTAACATAATTCTGTGCAATGACACCTCCAAAATAGAACATATAGCCGAGATCAGACTGCGCTGCGGCATAGCCCTGTTCTGCGGCCTTTTGGCACCAGCGGAATGCCTCCCAGAGGTTTTTCTTGACGCCCTTACCATAGAAGTAGCAAGCAACGAGTTTACTCTGCGCCTGGGCATACCCCTTTTCGGCCGCCATCTTCCACCAGCGGACGGCCTCGGCGGGGTCTCTCCCGTCGCCACGCGCATAGGCATCAAAATAATCACCGAGGGCACACTGCGCCTCGGCCTTGCCCTGTTCGGCGGCCATCTTCCACCAGCGAACGGCCTCGGCGAGGTTCTTCTCGACGCCCCAGCCATGATTATAGCAAACGCCAAGATTATACTGCGCCTCGGCTTGGCCCTGTTCGGCGGCCGTCTTCCACCAGCGGACGGCCTCGGCGAGGTTTTTCTCTATGCCATTGCCATAAAAATATTTTACGCCAAGGTCGAATTGTTCTTTGGCAGATCCCGCTGCTTGTGTTGATTGTTCATTCATGAAAAAAAGATTCGTTAAAGTACAGAACCCTCGGATGCGCCAAAACCGATTTTGATGCCCTGTCGAAGGGGCATCGCGCGCCCTGATTCAATGTCGAGCATGATGCCATCAGGCGCGGTAACCACCCACTTCTCTTTGCTGAGGTTTCTGAGACCCCACACATTGTGGTTCTGAGGGTTTTGAGTCATTTCGGCAAGCACCATGCCGTAGTCGCAGAAACCAGTCGCGCTGTTACGGAAATGATGGGGATGGAGCCGCGTATCCGAGTTGAGAACGATGGTATCGTTCCCGACTTTCAGAAGCCACGGACGGTGCATGGGCTTCTTGCACCGCCAGCAACTGGATAGGGGAGCGGCGGCGATCTTTTCGGCTCCAACGTCTCCGTCAAAAAAGTTTGTTGTCTGGCATGCGCACCGGAAAATCCGGTTGCGCAGGTCGCTCAGAGCGTGAAGCCACTCCAATTCCGTGACCCGGGCATCGGGGGCGGTCAAGCCGTCAATGAACGCCTTGGTAAAGGTGTTCTTGATTCGTGACGGGTAGAGCCGCCAGTAGGTCATGGCCGTTCCCCCGGTCTCGCCTGTAGGGTCCTGGCGAATATCCACGGCTTCGTTATCGTTTGATGCGGGGTCAAAAATAAACTGCGGTGATTCGCCAAACATCCGGTTCCGCGCGGCCGCGTCCCAGCATTTGATGGAAAGGACGCGCCTGCCCATCAGTGGATGCCCGACATGCAGTAGGTAGAATAGAAGAACGGCGAGCGAATGAAGGTCGGTCTTAATGTTGGGCTTGGCCTTGCCCAGAACGAGTTCAGGCGCCATAAAATCGGGCGTGCCGAGGATGCCGGTATAGGCGGCGTTGCTCGCGCCGATGTTGTCATTGTCGCAGACCAGAACGCCGCCCGTCGCAGGGTCGAAAAAAGCGTTTCCGAAACTGATGTCACGGTAGCATAAACCCTTGGTATGAAGTTGGCGGAAGGCCTTCACCAAGTTGATCGCGGCATCGATCAGCGCAAGAAAGCTCGGGTTGATCCGGCCGGCCATAAGGGCCTCGATGCTCTTGAAGTTGGCTGGACGCAGCGGCATCAGGTAGCCGAAACCGGGAGTGCCCTTGCGGTCAACCAGTTCGAGCGGCCAGAGGAAAGCGGGGCCGGGCGTGCCGATCCGTAGAAGTTCTTGGAGGATGTCCCGCTGCCGCTGGGTGGCGCTCGCCGAGTGGTACCACTTCATGGCGTAATCATGACCATTCCACCGAACACGGTAGACCTCGCCCTGGCCGCCACCGCCCAAGTGCGAAACAACTTCGCACGAGCCGCATCCGGTTACAGAGACCGTGTCGCCGATCTTGAAAAGACCCGTCACAGTTTATTCCCCCCTCCCCGATAGATCAGCCCCAGCGTCGCGTCGTCTCCACTGCCATTTTCGGATGTTTCCTGAAGCCATGTCCCGAGTTTCTGGTGAAGCTCATCTGGAGTCGTTTCCAGCGCAAACCTGAGGAAGTCGGGGGCTGCCTGGAGAAACCCAGTTCGGGTGGAAAACGAATTGGAGTAGCCGTCGGTTGACACCAGAATCAAAGCTGGCCTGTCATCTTTGCAGGAGAAGCAGTAATAACGAAAGCGACACAGCGAAGCGGCCTTGTCCTGGCACAGGGAGTGGGTCTCGTTGGCAATCAGAGATGCGTCTCTATCTATCGGCTCGTAACTGACTGGCGGCGACCCGCTCACAACCACCATATCGCCGTCGCCGAGTTGAAGAAAAAAGGCAAAATCCCGGTCAACGGCCGCCAACAGCAGAGTTGCCCCATACGCCGTGAACGGATTATTGGGGTTGACGGACGCAAGCTCCGGCTCGGTGAATGGATTCGTCAGAAGATCCTGTTCGATGGCATTTCTCCAGCTCCGGACCAACCGGAACGGCAGTCGCTTTTCGATCTCCTTCTTACGGGAAGGCGCCGGCACACCTTTCAACCCTTTGCGCAGGAGGATTCTGGTCTCCTCGATGGCGGTTTGCACGGCGAGAGCCGCGCCTCTGGCGCTGCGAAAACACCGGGGGCTTCCGTGTCCGTCTGAAACAGCCAATAGTGCGAGACTGCCGGTTTTTGCCCATAACCGCTTGTGCCCGTCCGAAGAAGCCAGAGGGGAAGGGTAAAAGGCCACGGCGTCCTGGTTCGGCAAGCCGCTGCGAACATGGGCCGTCCCACGGACAGATTCCGAGACGATCTGCCATTTGTCGGACAACCCCATCTGCAGACCTGCTTTAGAAAACAGAGCTCGGATCGATGGTCTGCGCATTTGTAGGTGTCGGTGGTGGGGTGGGAAGAACGACGTTGGCGGTTCCGCTACTTGTCAGTTTACTGCTTGGATTTGACGCGGCCTTTAACGGGACAGTAGAGGCCCAGCGGATCATTGTGACGAGGTCCTGCACATTCTGCGCCTGCAGGGGCTTGATCTCGGTGTTGTCTATGAATTTCTGCAAAACGCCCAGGTCGGCATCGTCCCCAATGGCGATCGCGATGCGCACGGCCTTGATTCCCCAGGGCTGAGCCTTTAGTGCGGCCAAGCCACGCTCAATATCGTCGGTGGGCTGTCCGTCAGAGATGAGCACAAGGACAGGAGGCAAACCTCGTTCCGGCATGTTCTCTACTTTCAGGGCATCCGCAACCTTCTCAAGGGCCGCGCCCATGGGGGTCATGCCGTCGGCCTGCATATCCGTCCAATTGAACGCATGGATTTCGGTCGGCTGCGAAACCTGCCACTGAACACCCCGCGAAAACGTCAAGACGCGAACCAGCACCTCGGCATTCGGATTCTGGTCTGCCGTATCACGCATAGGCGGTATAGCCTCGCGGATAGCGTTGTTGAGGGAATCTATCTTCTTGCCGCACATAGACCCACTACAGTCAACGATCCAGATAAACT
>CAZOZF010000124.1:0-8710 GCA_964584205.1 uncultured Verrucomicrobiota bacterium | reverse complement strand
CGCCTTCGCCAGGTATTGGTGGTGCGCCCGATGCGTGCCGCAGAACTTGTCCTCCCGCCGCACGGCCATGGCCGCTCCTACCGCGACGGCTTCCTGTCCCACACTGGTATGGACGGGGCCGTTGACCAGATTCTTGTCTTTTAGCGCGATCAGTTTCTCCTCAAAGGCGCGGATCAGGATCATCTGCTGGAGCATCCAAAGTTTTTCCGTGAGCGGCACGGCGACCCAGGCCGCATCGTCCAAGGACAAGGCGATCAAAGGGGCGACGGGCGTGATGATGGCCGCCTTCATCGCAGGCCCTTCATGTACACCGCCTTGCGCTCCACAAAAAACTCCAGGCCGGATCGTCCGTTCTCCGGCGCGCCGAAGCCGGACTCCTTCCAGCCGCCGAAGGGGAGTTCGGGTGTCTTGAATCCGCTGTGGATGTTCACATGCGCCATGCCGGCCTCAATCTCCCGGACGTAGCGCAGCGCGGCGGCCATATCGTTGGTGAAAAGCGTAGAGGACAGACCGTAGATCGAGGCATTCGCCCAGATCAGTGCCTCATCAAGGTCCCGGACGGTCGAGACTGCGAGGACGGGCCCGAAAACCTCTTCCCGGAAAAGGGTCATCTTCTGGGTGACATGATCGAACACCGTTGGCGGGATGAAGTAGCCTTGACTCTTATCTGGATTGCCACCGAAGCGGAGTCGCGCCCCTTCCTGCTTTGCCGTTGCGATGGCGGCAGAGATTCCTTCGAATTGGGAGGGTCCGGCGACAGGCCCCATATCCGTGGTCTCATTCAGCGGGTCGCCCACGACCAGCGCCTTGCAACGAGCCAACAGTCGATCCATATAGGCATCGGCGATGTCTTTGACCAGCAGTACCCGGCTGGTGGAGGTACACCATTGCCCCGCGCATCCGAAGCCTGCTTTGATGGTTGCATCCACCGCCGCATCCAGATCGGCGTCGGCCAGCACAATCATGGCGTTCTTTCCGCCCAGTTCCAGTTGGGTGCGCGTGAAGTTGGCGGCGGCCATGACCTGGATATCGCGCCCGACCTTGGTCGAGCCGGTAAAGGAGATGGCTCGCACACGGGGATCACGCACCAGCCGGTTCCCGATGGCGCTGCCCCGGCCCGTAACACAATTGAACACGCCCTTGGGAAACCCAGCCCGCTCAAACAACTGCGCCATGAACAGGCCTGACCAGGGGGTAAACGACGCCGGCTTGAAGACCACGGTGTTGCCCGTCAGCAAGGCAGGCAAGGTCTTGCGGCACATCACATTGATGGGATAGTTCCAAGGGCTGATCACGCCGACGACGCCGAGCGGGTGGAACTGCTCCCATGAGACGATGGCCCCATCGGTGGTCGGAGCGGACTGCCCTGCAAAGACCGCCATCTGCCGCAGGTGGTGTCGCCCCTCCAGCAGGGCGGAATCCACCTCGCCACGCGCTTCGCGTATGGTCTTTCCGTTTTCCAGACAGACAATCTTTGCCAAGGCTTCACGCTCTGTGGCCAAGGTATTGAGAAAACACTCAACGGCGGCCTGGCGTTCCGGCAGGGCGGTCTTGCCCCAGAGGGTAAATGCTTGTGATGCCGCCGTAATGGCCGCTTCGATATCTTGCTCCGTCGAGGCCGCCACCCGGTTCAGTTCCGATCCACACTGGGCCGGATTCTCGTTTGAGAATGTTGCCCGGTCCGAGGACTGCCGCCATTCTCCATTGATGTAATTCTTGAGCGTTTCGTTCATAGGTGTCGTTATGCCTCCGGTGCTGTGGGAATATACCCGTTGTCCATCATGGATTGGGTCAAGGCCCTGGAGCGTTTTATGACGGCGGTGGCATGATCCAGCAATTCCTGCTCGCTCATTTTCACGCGGGCCAGTCCCTGCTTTTGCGCCATCATGCCCACGGCGGCTGCTTCGCGCGGGAAAACATCCCAGTCGTCCATCGTCGGCAAAAGTTGTTCCGGTCCCAGCCGTTTGCCAATCTGGCCCGCCAAGGCTTCCGCCGCCGCATAGCACATTTCGTCGGAGATTGTTTTTGCCCTTACATCCAGTGCCCCGCGGAAGATACCGGGGAACCCGACCGAATTGTTCACCTGGTTGGGGAAGTCCGAGCGACCGGTCGCCACGATGGCCGCTCCGGCTTCCTTGGCCTCCCAGGGCCAGATTTCCGGAATGGGATTGGAACAGGCGAACACAATGGCGTCACGGGCCATGGACCGCACCCATTCAGGCTTAATAACTCCCGGGCCGGGCGTGGAACAGGCGATGACCACGTCGACGCCTTTCATCGCCTCCGCGATGCCGCCGGTTCGCTTCTCGCCGTTGGTGATATTACAGAGATTCCACTTGGCTGCGTAGGCGGACTTCTGTGCCTCGACATCAGCCCGGTTCGGGCCGAGAATACCCTTGCTGTCTACCATGAAAGCGTGGGCCGGGTCGGCGCCCCGACCGAAGATCAATCGGGCTGCGGTGGTATTGGAAGCTCCGCTCCCGATGAAGGCGATCCGGATATCGCCGATTTTCTTCCCAACCACCTTCAGGGCGTTGAGCAGGCCGGCCAGGATCACGGTAGCCGTGCCCTGCTGGTCGTCGTGCCAGACGGGGATCTCGGCCTTCTCCCGGAGGGTGTCGAGAATTTTGAAGCACTTGGGCTGGGCGATATCCTCGAGATTGATGCCGCCGAAGGACGGTTGCAGGGCGAGAACGGTCTCGATAATCCGGGCTGGATCCTTCAGGTCCAGCATGATTGGCACGGCGTCCACACCGCCAAGGTATTTGAACAGGAGTGCCTTGCCCTCCATTACCGGCAAGCCGGCCTTGGGGCCGATGTCGCCGAGGCCCAGTACGCGGGTGCCGTCGCTGACCACGGCGACAGTGTTCCATTTGCTGGTCATCTCGTATACCAAGTCAGGGTCCTTGGCGATGGCCGAGCAGGCAGAGGCCACGCCGGGGGAGTACCAGATGGCGAAGTCATCGAAATCCCGGACGCGGCATCGGAGCGCTGTTTCGATTTTACCTCTATAAAACTTGTGCAGGCGTAGGGCTTCCTCGGCCGGTTTTCCGGCGCGAGCCAGACGTTCCTCAATAGGCATTGCTGTAGGTTGTTGTTTCGTCATGGGTCACTCTCTTTCATTTTGTTGCATGAATCAGGCACTCCCGGCAAACGTGGAAACCTCGCCGAGTCCCTCGCTACCCATGCCTCGGTATCCGCCATCCACCATGAGTTCTGTAGACGTGATAAAACTGGCATCATCGCTGAGCAGGAACGCTGTGGCCGAGGCGCATTCCTCGACCGTCCCGAGTCGGCGCAACATATGGAACTTGCCCCAGATGGGCCCCCATTTTTCACGGTCGCCGCCGGCAGCCTTGTCCACTTCCCGGGTCCAGATCCAGCCTGGACTCAAGGTGTTGACCCGGATTTCCGGGGCCATATCCAAGGCCATGCAGCGGGTCAATTGAGTGACCGCGCCCTTGGCCGCGTTGTAGGTCCAGCGGGCGGGTTGCGCAATATGCGCCGAGATGCTGGACATGTTGACAATGGCGCCTTCACCCTGTTTCCGTAGGTGCGGCAGTATGGCCTGACCCATGGTGGCGTAGGCGATGGGGCCGGCATGCATGACGCGATCCCAGTCGGCGCGGGTAGAGTCGAGTCCCTTGGCGGTGAACGAGAAGGCGTTGTTGACCAGGAAGTCCAGTCGACCCCATTGCTTCGCGGCAGTCGCCACGAGTTCATGGCAGAATGACTCTTGGGACATGTCGCCGCGGAGGAATTGAACCGCATAATTCCGGGCTTTCAACTCCTTCTCCGTTTCCAGTCCAATGGTACTGATACCCGAGAAAGTCACGGAACACCCTTCCTCACACAATCGCTCCACACAGGCCCGCCCGATGCCGGATGACCCACCCGTGACGATCGCCACCTTGCCCCTTAATCCTTTCATTTCGTCCTCCTTATTAGATTTTGTAAAATGCCGCCGCGTTATCGTGAAATACCCCGCACCGTTCCTTTTCTGTGAGCCTACTTGACGCCTGCCATAGGGTTTCGGCCCAGCGACGATAAGGGGTAGCCAGGGTACAGACTGGCCAATCACCACCAAACATCACCCGATTCACACCGAAACACTTCATGGTGTGATCGAGATAAGGACGCAAATCCGCAGGTTGCCAGTTGGCCCAATCGGCCTCGTTTGCCAGTCCCGACAGTTTGCACGAGACATTGGGGAACGTTGCCAGTTCACGCATATGACAACTCCAGGGTTCCAGGCGCTTCTCCTTGATGAAAGGTTTGCCGATATGGTTAAGGATGAACCGGGTGCCGGGGCATTGCTGGACCAGTTTGAGCGTGTTGGTCCACTGGTCATCGCCTTTGATGCAAATCTCGAAATGCAGATCGAAGTCCGCAAGCAATTGAACGCCGCGCACGAAATCCGGACGCAAACAAAAGCCGGGGTCGGATTCGAACTGAATGATTCGCCGGATGCCCCGCAACAGG
Source organism: uncultured Verrucomicrobiota bacterium (assembly GCA_964584205.1). Classification (GTDB taxonomy): domain Bacteria; phylum Verrucomicrobiota; class Kiritimatiellia; order CAIKKV01; family CAITUY01; genus JAABPW01. The sequence goes on along the minus strand of CAZOZF010000124.1, from coordinate 4,228 downwards.
GGATTGGTTTTCAACTCCGCCAAGGCGTCCCGCGCGGCTTCGCCATTTTCAAGCGGTGCCCAAGCCACGATGGCCTGAAGGCGGGTATCCTGTTGCGCCTGTTCGGTCACCCAATCCACTTCCTTGCGGTAGGCGGCGAAGTCGGCCTCGCATTGCACAAAGACCATTTTCTCTATGGGGAGTCCCGCCGTAGCCTGTCGGTAGTCCTCAAGCAGGTGCGGTCGGTTGAGCTTGGGCTCGCCGCTGAGCCAAGGGTAGGGGAGGCGGGCGGGATCCCAGAGGTGGAGGTGCGTATCTATAATAGGGACCGTAATCATGGAGTTCCGCCTGTCCGCTTTTTTGTCTTTTCCCACTGAGCCATGGTCTTGTCGATATGATCTGCCATGGTTGAGGCGGCACGAGCAGGATCGTGGGCCTTGATGGCCTGCAGGATGGCGCGATGCGTCCTGTCGGCCAAGGCGAGGCCGGATCGTTCGAGCGCCCGGCGGCGGGTGGGTACGAGCAACTCGTTGAGAGGATCCACCACGACGCCAAAGAGCTCGTTATGAGCGGCGCGGGCGAGCGCCCGGTGGAAGGCAATATCCAGTTCTGCGCACTGTGTCATATTGCCGTTGGCCGCAGTAAAGGCATTGAGGAGGGTTTCCATCTCCGCAATTTCTTCAACTGTAGCGCGTTGGGCGGCGAGTTCCGCGACATGCACCTCCAAAACCCGGCGGAGTTCAAGGAGTTTGCCTTCGGCCTCATCGCCGTTGCCAACCAAGTCTCTCATAACATGCCTGACCGGTTTGTGTAACTCGCCGGTGACTACCGAGCCCGAGCCCTGCCGGGTCTCGACCAATCCGCGCGAGCGGAGCTCGTTGATCGCCTCACGGATCACATTTCTGCTCACGCCAAACCGTTCCCTTAATTCCTGTTCAGTGGGCAGTCCATCTCCCGCTGCAAATTCCCCATTACGAATGGCCGCCGCGAGGCCTTCAGCAACGGTGTCGGTCAATTTCGGACGTTTCAGGGATCGTATGGTTTTCATGGGTCAATCCATCAATAGGCCGCCGTTGACGTCAAGGATTTCACCCGTGATGTACCGGGCACGATCTGACGCGAGGAAGGCGACCGCCTCAGCGACATCCTGGGGTTGACCATAGTCACCCAGGGGGATCTTGGCCTTGAAAGCCGTGTTTGTGTTGTCGCCCCAGGCATCGGTCATCTCCGTGGCCATGGGACCGGGGCAGACGGCATTGACATTGATGTGATTGGGCGCCGCCTGGAGGGCTAGGGATTTAGTGAAACAGATAACACCTGCTTTGGAGGCCGAGTAGTGGGCGCCGGCGGCGAGCCCGCCCAGTTTGGCGGCAGCGGAGGCGATGCTGATGATTTTGCCGGAGTTCTGGGGCTTCATGATCCGGAATGCCTCACGGCTCATCAGAAAGGTGCCACGCAAGTTCACGGCGAGGATCTTGTCCCATTCCGCCACGGTAGTGTCGAGAATCGGGATCATGCGGCAAATCCCGGCATTATTGACCAGGATATCGATCCGCTTTTCGGTGGTTATGACTTGTTTGTAGAGCGCCGTGACGGAGGCTTCGTCAGAGACATCTACTTGGATTGATGAGGCTTTACCGCCGCAGGAGCTGATTTGTTTTGCCGTCTCTGTCGCGACGGTAGCGTTCAAATCGGCGACATACACCCTCGCGCCCTCCCGTGAAAGCGTTTCGCAAATGGCCCGCCCGATCCCCTGGGCGCCGCCGGTGACAACCGCCACCCGGTCCTGCAGTGTTCCTTGCGTCAATTTCGTCTCGCTGGTCATCGCTCGCTCCTTTGTTAAATATGTAGGTCATCCTACAACTATTAAGCCGCAGCGCAACTGCAAAATTAACGTTTGGAACTCAAGTGCGGGAGCACCATCCTGGTAATAGAGTTGAACCCCATTGTGCTTATCGTAGAACTCCACAATCTGCGCGGCTCCCTCGCCAAGGCTTTCGGCGAAATCGCGCCCTTGGACCTATCCATACTCATTTCTCATCCTTCACATTCCGTTTGAACTCCCGTCCCATAAGCGTATTTTATGAGGAAACATCAAAGGAGCCAACATGCCGAACATTGCCAAAGTCCTGAGAGAAGAAATCAGCCGTATCTCACGCCATGAGGCCAAAGTCGCCGTTACGCCCGTGCGCAAATCAAACGCCAAAGTCAGACCTGATGTGGCTGACCTGAAGAACCGGGTCACCATGCTGGAGAAAGAAGTCAAACGGCTCAATGTGTTAGTTGTGAATCTGGCGTCAACCCAGCCAGCCCCTGCTGCGGCCCCCGTGGACGACAAAGTCAGGATCCTGGGCAGGGGAGTAAAGAGCCTTCGCCGGAAATTGGGGCTCACACAGGAGGAACTTGGAATATTGACTGGCGTTTCCCTTGGTGGTGTTCGGGCTTGGGAACGACAGCCCGGGATGTTGAAGCTCAAGGATGCGTCCAAGGCGGCCATCATGGCCATCAAGGGCATTGGCAAGGTCGAGGCCCGGAAACGGCTCGATGCGATGAAGCCGGTGAAGAAGGTTGTTTCCAAGGCCAGGAAGGCTGTAAAGGCCAGTCGGCGCCGGAAATAGCGTACGGTGGGGCGCTTATCCTTCGCTCTACCATCAGCTACTGGTGTGATGCAGCTTTTTCCGGAAGCCTGTGGGTGATTTGCCGACCAAGTGACGAAAGGTGCGGCTGAACGCAAAGACCGAGTTGAATCCGCATTTCTCGGCGATCTGGGTGATGTTCAGGTCGGTGCTGTTCAGCAGGCTGCACGCGCGGTGAATCCTCGTGTGCCGGATGAATTCCCCGGGCCCGATGCCGAGCGTGTGCGTGAATCGTGCTCGGAGCCGGCTTGGCGACAAATGAACGCAACCCGCCAGGTCTTCAAGCCGGAGCGTGCCATCCAGGTGCCGTTCAATAAACGTAAAGAGTGGGCGGAGGAACTGGACTTGGGGACCGTCGGGGATCGGTTTGCCGGCGCGGCCTTTGCCCCGGCGGCGTTGCCGTTGTAACAGACCGCTCAATAGCAGGGCAATTTCAAGCGGCATGTCATGCGTCGCCTCATTTGCGCCTTTTCGAGCCTGGAGATATGCGGCTGTAACCTGTTGGAGTCGCTGGAGATCCTGTGCTTTGAAAAGAAAGGGCGTATTGCGCAACGGTTCCAGTTTTTCCGATGCAGGATATTCAAAGGTGGTGAACAGCCAACTGATCCGCTCCGGATGTTCCAGACGGACGTAGTAATGGTTCTGATAGGGGAAAATCAGGAGGCCCTGGCCCGGTTCGATCCGAAAGACATCGCCATCCAAAACGATACAGCCGGGTTCACAAAGACAGGCCACGAGGACAAACCGGTGGTGCAGAAAGGGTGCGCCCCCCTGAGCAGGTAGCGGTCACCATGTCGATGGAATTGAAGCGGATTCACGGGCAGGACGGTGAAAAAGCCCTGAATTCCGGCGAAAAGATCCTGCGGTTTTGGCAGACGGCGCGCCAGGGACTGGCACGCCAGCAGCTCCTTCTGGTTGTCATCAGGTGCAGTCATTTTTGTTAAACATTCGATCATTCCTGCTATTCCATTATTCGTGATGAGAAAATAGACTGCTTCATATGATTAAGGAAGCACAAAGAAAACTGGCAGCTCTGGCCGTTCCGGCGCCCTTGGATCAGGCGTTCGATCCGATGATAGTGGCGATGAAGGCGGCTCGCGAGGCTTCAACGGGAGAACGACTGGCGATAGCATGGGAGCGCGAATCGGGCGGGATGGCGCGGTATGATCTGGCTCTGCCATCGGATTGGTCTGCCGATAGGATTTTCCGGTTGGCCGAGCGGGTGGTGAAATTCCTTCTCTGGTCGGCGGGAGGGTGGCGATTGAGGGTGGCGGGGCCCGAGTGGTTGTGTCGCCGACTTCAGGAAGAATACAGCGAGCTGGGGCGTCGGGTATTTGACGCTGAACTGATGAAGAAGGTCTACGGCAGGCCTATGAAAGTTGAAGTTCTGTCGTTGGCGAAGATGCCGCAGTCGACTGACGCGGCGATAGCCGCGGCGGACGGCGTGAAGGGCTACACCCAGGCCGTCGCCTCGGTGACCGCCGATGTGACCAATACGGTGGTGGCGAAGTTGCTGGTCAACGAGGCCGTGCACCGGACCCTCTACGGGACCGTCCGGCTCTACGGCTGCGACGTCCTGTCGAACAACTGCTGGGCGGCGGCCCCGTTGATCG
>CAZOZF010000123.1:0-8798 GCA_964584205.1 uncultured Verrucomicrobiota bacterium | reverse complement strand
GGTGGGCGTTACAGGACTCGAACCTGTGACCTCTTGCATGTGAGGCAGATCAGGCGGTTTTTCGTAACTCGTTGATATTGGCATAATTGCATTATTTGCAAGGGCTTGTGGCGCTTATCAGAATCCTCGTTTTCCTCGAAATCCTCGTTTTGGCGTACAAAATGTGCCACCAATGTGCCACCGAAAGTGATTTACTTGCATCGATGCACGCACATTCCTGGCGCAGTTATCAATGAATAACCTTGAGCTTTGACATCCATCCTTGTTTGGATCAATATAAGCGATGTTGGGAGGCATTATGTCAGTTACGATTACCATACCGGATACCGTTGCCGGGGCCATAAGGCTACCGGAGGCGCATCTTCAAGAGCGTCTTTGTGAGGAGTTGGCCGTCACGCTGTACGCGGATGGAGCGCTTTCTTTTGGAAAGGCCCGTGAACTGGCCAGCGTCGGCAAGTTTGAGTTCGGACAACTGCTCGCGAAACACGGCACCCCTCGTCACTACACAAGCGAGGAGTTGGAGGATGACCTGAAGTATGCAGGTTGTCTGTAATACCTCCCCGATCCTCAACCTGGCGATCATAGGACGGCTTGACCTGCTGAAAGAGCAGTTTGGAGTCATTAATGTGCCGGAGGCTGTAAAGGATGAACTTCGTGTTCAGGAGGATCGTCCCGGATCCAAGGTCATCCGCAAAGCCCTTGACGATGGGTGGATTGTGGTGGTTGCTGCATCGAATACCGGTATGACCGAAGTTCTTCGCACCGAGCTTGATGGTGGTGAATCCGAAGCGATAGCGCTGGCGTTTGAGATGCATGCTGAACTCGTCCTCCTTGATGAGCGTGATGCCCGACGGGTGGCAGCCCGGCTGAATATGCGGACGACAGGTGTGTTGGGCGTTCTGCTCAAGGCGCACCGAATGAATCGTATTCCCGACTTGCATCAGGCATTGCAGGATCTGAAGACGAAAGCGGGCTTTCATCTCTCTGACGAGATTGTTTCATCGATATTACGGGCTGAATAAGTCGAAGCCCGCGAGGCTTGAATAATCCGCTGGAACTCCCGCCCCATAAGACCGTATTTTATGGGGAAACATTAAAGGAGACATCATGCCGGACATCGCCAAAGTTCTGTATGCGGCAAGTGCCTGGTCCCCTGGTTCCCATATATGGCGTGATCCGGTAATTTCAGACCTCCTGACATAGGGGCATGACATTCTGTCCGCTTTTTCACCGTTTTCCGACCTCCCCGACCTCGTATCGCAGAATCAGATTGGTGCCCGGGAACGGGGTTGAGGTCGCATTGAGTTCACCGCAGAGCGTAGCGAGCACACGGGTGCGGTGCGCTGAACTCAGTGGTGCGACCAGGATTCGCAGTTCAGTCTGGCTCACCTCGATGTCTGCCGCAGAGGCGAGCGCTGATTGGATCAGGGTGCGACCCTCATCCTCAGCACGCTTGTAGTGGGGAGTGACCAGCCGGTAGAGGTCGCTTTCCGCTTGGTAGGCGACCATTTTCAGAAGGCTGGCGAGATGCATACGCTCGGTGGCAAGTTTGACCACCGGCCCCGAGATGACCTGCCCCACAGGAAGTCGGCGGGGAACGGCGGCACGTCGGATCTCCAGCTTTCGGCAGTGCTTGACTGCGGCGAGGATCTTTTTGCCCAGTGAGCCTTGGGCGATCTTGAACCCACGCCTCGTTGGCCGTCGGCTCTTTGAGTTGAGCAGTGCTTTCTGGCCATACTCCGCATGCAAAACCTTCAAGGCCGATCGGGCTTGCCGAAGCTGACCGTCCAGCACGTTCCACTGTGGATTGGGGACCTCGCGGGCGGGATCGTCAGGTTCCGTCGCGTACTCGACGAGGGCGTCGAGCGCATATTCCTCAAGCAGATACTTGAAGAAGTTTTCCTGCCGCCAGCGCTCAAACATGCGGTACGCGACTTCAACAGCGGGGAGATCGCGCCGACTCGTGACGATGGGCGTCTGGTGGCCGTTGGGCGAAAGTCGCGTGACTTGGCGCAGCCGCAGCTTGCCCTCCAGGAAATGCACGCCTTGATCCGCCAGCGTGTACTCGATCGCGCGTCCGTTGATCACGCCTTTATGCAGACGGAACCGAGAACTGGGCAGAAGCCGGAAGCGACCCTTACGATACGTCAGCAAGTCGAAGCCCTCCGCCACAAGCTTGGCGAAAAGCTTCGGGCTCCAGCCTCCTCGGTCGAAGACCACGGTCAGACGCCGCTTTCCGAGCAGGGACTGCGCTTCACTCAGGAGTATCGGCAACATTTTCACCAGACCCGCATTGGCCTCTGCCGTGACGACAAAAAGAGGGTCTCCGAGTTCGTCGTTGACCCAGTAGTCCGTGGTCGCAGGCATGGGCAGGCGCATCTGTGCGACATGGGCTTTGGGCAGTGTCGCCTGACCGTGGAAGACGCGCACATGTCCATCGACATAGAGAAACCCCATCAAGGCCCCGCGTGCCGCGACGCGGCGTTGGGCCAGCGCTTGACCGAACCGCGTGGAGCGCCCGAGTCCGGCCAAGTGCTTCAGCTTTCGCCGGAGGGTCTTCACCTCGGGCGCACGATCCAGCCCCAGGATCCGGCCCAGAGTGTTCGGCGGATGTTCTTTGAGTCCTTCAGGCCTCTTGATCCGCAACAACGCCATGAGCACCAGCGACACAATCGTTGTACGCAGTCCAAAGAACGCGGGGCCAATGTTCCCGTAAACTTCATGAGCACAGTCGATGACACCACTGGCGACTACAGCGGGCATGGCCAGGAGCACTCCGGCACCAGGAATCGCCGTTCCGGGACGAAAGAGCGGGGCCGCGTCATCGAGCAATCCCAGGTACGCCATGAGTCGGTCGATCCGACGATCCGACGGATCGTTATCCATCGAGGGAACCAAGGGCTGGTCAGAAGATGAAAAAGCGGACAGTTTTGGGTTCGAGCCTGATGGAGCCTGGGACGACGGTGATGAAGGGCCAGCAACCGGAGAAGCGGACAGTTTTGGGTTCGCACTCCCGCCCTCCATTGAGAGGGGGTTTTGTACTGGCTTGGTCTCTGTCCATCCAATCCGTTTGAGAACTTTGCGTACGGCCGTCTCGGTCACCCCCATGCGTGCGGCAATCTGACAGTTGGAAAATCCTCGCCCCTTCATGCGGGTCACTTGGCCTGTGCGAGCCGCAGCCAACCGTGGGAGACCCTTCGGGTATCCCCGACTACGGCCCAGCGCGGGTAGGCCGCCGTCCTCAAAGCGCCGCTGGTGCCGTCGCACGCTCCTCACCGAGCAGCCGAATGCGCGAGCAACCTCTTTCTGGTCTGCCCATCCCTGATCAATAAGGTTGACCATCGCATGCGCCTCGGCCATGCGGTCGCCCAGCGCGTATTGGGCGATCGCAACACCCACCACGATCACGATGCGATGCCCGTCCTGTGTTCTCATGAGACAGCGCGAATTGATGAACGTCGTGCCGTCCGGCGTGCTCACTCCCAGAAACAACTCCCCTTGCCTTGGCGTCTCTCCCATGGGGGAACGATAACATTCCGCTCAAAAAAGCGGACAGTTTTGGGTTCGAGCCCCAAAAGCGGTGGGCGAAGCCTGTCGGAGGAACTTCGAAAGACCGTATGGATCAATATCCACGGCCTGTGCGAGACAATAGGCGTGGGCACTTTCAGGGCGAAATAGATGCCCCTATGTCAGGAGGTCTGAATTTAACTTTTATCTCGTCTCTATGCCGCAATGCCGTTTATAGTAACTCCACAGATTGAGAACGGTTTGCGGGAGTGGAATTGGTGTCTGCGTATTCATTCGGCCCCTATATCCGGCAGAAGCGCTTGACGCTACTGCGCGAGGATCCAGGCTACTCCCTTCGACGTATTGCGATGGCGGTCGGGCTTGAGCCTTCATTTCTGAGCAAGATCGAGCGGGGCATTGCTCCGCCACCCTCGGAAGCGAAAATTAAAGCGCTAGCCGCGGCGTTGGGCGAGGACGCGGATCTCATGCTGGCCATGGCTGGCAAGATATCTGCCGATTTGCACGACGAAATCCGGAAGCGTCCGCAACTTTTTGCGGAGCTTATTCGAGAGCTCAAGAGTGCCCCGGATAAGGCGGTAAGCGGCATCGTGCGGGAAGCCCGCGCAAAATACGGCAAGGGGTAAATAGTTTTTTCTTGCAAGCGTGGTGTAGGTAGTACACGCTACCTCAACAACACAGAAAACCCAGTCAACATCACAAGAAATAGGAGACCGAAATGGAGACACCACCAAGCACGCTGCATCTGTACGAGGCGTTGGAATTACGCGCGGAGTACAATGCCAGACTGATGACAATTAAGGACTGCATCTCTGGCGGCGAGACGCGCCACGGGCGGGTCGCTTTATGGCGTGATGACAAAAACAAAAGCCGCCCCAGTCCGGATTTTGATGCCATCCGTGAAAGGGAGGCGCTTCGGGGCTTGGAATTCAAGCAGCGCAAACTGAACAGTGCTATCCAGAAAGCCAACTACGAAACACAGATCGAGTTTGATGGCCAGAAGATTAATTTGCTGGAGGCCTTGGAATTACGCAAAGGGATGAAAGCGCAAACGGATGAACTCAAGACCCAGGCGGTTGATGCCGCTTATCAAACTGTGATTTACAAGGAGGGGCGTGACATAGTTGAGGCCAGTCCGATCTCATATTCTGATGCCCGCCGCCAATTAGATAGTGCGCGCGCGGCGTTCCGGGAGTTGTGTCGCAAGCTGCGACGGGCGTCCTTCGAGACCGTTGTCGCTTTTCAGGATGAATGTTGACGAATGAATGAGACAGGGGAGCAAGTGCAAATGCGGTGGTGACGCCGCATAGCCCAGAATGGCCGCTGAGAGAGCCTCCTTCGGGAAAGGGCTTGAAATCCTGCAAAGATAAGAAACCCCATACAGCACACTGCACACTGTATAGAAGTGAATGCCGCAGATCACAAAAGCAGAATGGCTCCGCGTCTCATTTATTCGTCGTTTCCCTCGTGAATATGCCATGAAAACAGACAAGCTGATAGCCGCCTTCATAACAGAGCTGGCGTTTTTCGCCTACGAACTGTCATGCTTGGATCGGGTCTGGAATGTTCTGTTTCCTGATCCTAAGGGGCGGTGGCACCACCTGCATGTCAACCAGTACAAAAACACTTATTATATCACGAATATTGACGGTGATTGCGGAAGTCTTGAGTATGAACCCTGGAAAGTCCTCCGGGTGTCGGATTTGACGTGGAGGAGCAATCGGTTTGGGGCCGAGTATGACGAGCAGCCAGGTTTCGAATGGGACTCAATAATTGCCGCGGCTCACCATTGGTTAGGCGTTGTCCGGAGAGATTGGATCAAGGCAAATAAGCGCGTGCAAATTGAGTATCCCCTGAATCGGCGATACGGCCTTGTATCAAATGCGGTTGTGCGCGCCTCCTTGCCCGAGGTTTATCGGTTGGACAAGGCATTGGGCAGGGCAAATGTCAGGAAGATGGTGGAGTTGGTGGAGAAAGGGTTCTTCATGAAGTCGGATAACACAGAAGTTTCCGCCATGACTGCCTCTGACTATTTCCATTACTGCAAAATTGCCTATCTGGCTGGTCAGAGGAAAGACGACAACGTCAATCCGTCATTGTCTGGTCGAGAGATGTATGTCCGGTATGCCGATGGCAGACATGAAGGGCTCTTGGATATTGATCCGGATTCAGCACAGGAGTTTGCGGATTGGATTGATCGTGTCCACCCCAAGTTCAGTGCGGGTGGGCATCCTTGGGAGATCAAGCGTGGGGGCAACACAACGCACATCGATTTGAGTGTGTCGCGCCCATCCCCTTATAGAAAGGAGGGGTTCAAGCCGGAACTTCGTGGTGAATGCATCGGGAGGATGGTGGAGACCATGCGGATGTTTCTGGCGATCCACGACGCGAAACTTCCCATTTCCATAGCCAACCCAGAAGGAGTGAGAAAACGGCTTTTGGCACAGGATAACATAGGGATCATTCCGTCCCACAACTCGTTACATCGGGCCAATCAGCATTTCAGGGAAGAGGATGACGTGTTCGATGTCATACACTATGACGACTTTGGAAGGTTCAAGAGGCGAATTATGCCCTTTATTACCTGGGAACCCTTGCCCCTTCTTACGCCGGGCCGCTAGCAGGCCGTAGTCCCGACTCTTCGAAATCCACACTTGTTTTCGGGTATTGTATTCTCTAAAGTTTTTTCATGGAACACCGGCATATTAATCATCAGGGATTCTCGTTTGATGAGATACTGGCTGATCTTGAATCTGTTGCCGGTTGGAAGACGGCGCGCGTGCGCAGACCTGTGATGATTCTGGGGCGGCGGTGTTCACCGCCTGGAAAAACTCCAAGAAGGCCAAGTAACATCTGGGGAAAATCCGAAATAACAGGATCCCTGATAACAACAAGTTGAGCCCCAAACAGGTGATCCAGAATAAACAATCCAGAATAAACGATTGCAAATGTAGTGCAAATGAAATAATATTGCACTAAATTAATAGGAGATTTGTTTATGAGTACGGCAACACTACAGGTGCGACTGGATAATCAACTTAAGAAAGAAGCGGATATGTTTTTTTCAGCAGCGGGATTGGATATCACTACTGCCGTCCGACTATTTCTTCGTCAAGTCGTGATTCGGCAGGCCATCCCATTTGAAATTGTTGCTAGCGATGCCTTTTATGCTCCTGCCAACCAGAAAGTACTAAAAAAGGCCATTCACCAACTGGAGTCTGGCAAAGGAACCCCCCGTGAACTCATAGAGGATTAACCTATGACAAAAGTATTTTCGGATGAGGGATGGGCAGATTATGTCGAGATATTGTCAAATGTTGTGGATGAGCCCCGGAGCGCATCCTGTTGTTGATATCGGTTCATGACGTTTATTCAGGCCGCCTTGAGGATGCCGTCCACGAAGACAGATCCCTGAAGCAGCTTGAGGATCAAGCCATGGTTGTTGAGTTTTCTCCAGTGTTTCTCGGCCTCGATCGCCAGCTTGAAGACCATGGTCAGCGTGGCCATGCGGGAGCCGCAGCCTTTCGTGCGGCGGGTTCTGTGGCGCACGGTGGCGAAAGTCGACTCGATGGGGTTAGTGGTGCGCAAGTGAACCCAGTGCTCCGCCGGGAAGTCATAGAAGGCGAAGAGAGCCTCCTTGCTGTCAAGAAGGCACTCGCAGGCCTTGGGATACTTGGCCCGATAGGTCTCCAGGAAGGCCGCCAGGGCCTTTATCGCGGCATCCTTGGTGTCGGCCATGTAGATATCATGGATGGCGCTCTTGGCGCGCCCCTGGACGCCCTTGGGCATCTTGTCGAGGATGTTGGCCGTCTTGTGGACCCAGCAGCGCTGAGCCCGCGTGGTCGGCCATTCCTCTTCCTGGGCGGCCCAGAAGCCCAGGGCGCCATCGCCGGTGGCCAGCAGGGGGGCGCGTTTGAGCCCTCGCCGCTTCAAGTCACGGATCACCTCTTTCCACGACGCCTTGCTCTCCCGGTAGCCGTCATAAACGGCCAGCAGTTCCTTGTCGCCATCGGCCGTGGCCCCGATCACCACCAGAATGCAGGTGCGGTCGTCCTCCAACCGGACATTGAAGTACACGCCGTCGGCCCACACATACACATAATGCTTGCCGCTCAAGTCCCGCTTCTGCCAGGCCTCGTATTCCTGCTTCCATCCCTCCTTGAGCCGCACAATGTTCGTGGCCGAGAGTCCCGCCGCCTGCGGGCCCATGATCGCGGTGAGCGCCTCCCCGAAGTCACCCGTCGAGACGCCATGAAGGTACAACGCCGGAATCAGGGCGTCGACGCTGGGTACCCGGCGCATGTAGGGCGGCAAAAGCCGGCTTGTAAACGCCGAATCCGCCCCATGATCCGCCACCCGCGGCTGCTGGATCCTTACCGGCCCTATACCCGTCTGGATCGCCCGTTCCGGTTTGCAACCGTTGCGCACCACAAGCCGGTGGCCGTTCGTATCCCTCATCATCGAAAATCGCTCAATGTGGTCCGCCACTTCAGCCTCCAACGCTGCCTGCAAAAGTTGCCGGGCACCATCCCTGATCACATCCTCCAGCACCATCGTTGCCGGATTCTGCCATTGCTCCACGATCCCAACTTGTGTACCTTTCATCTCGAGCGTATCCTTTCTCCCTGTTTGCGCAGGGTTTGTTGCTGTTTTCACAACAAAGGATACGCTCCTTTACCCAATCCACAACTTTCGGTTATATCTCAGACGATAAAGGTTGCCGATCCACACGACAGTCGTGCTCTTGGCGCTGTGATCGATTCAACAGGGGCAATGAATCTTGAAAGTGACGCTAAATTGACCGTTCCCTTGGCGGATTGGCTTGCTGTAGGTTGTCAAAAAATAAGATGGGAGGAAGCCGGAGAAGAATCCCTTTTAGATGGTGCATGCGGCATCTACCATTCAAACAGTCATCTTGCTTTTGGAGCGCCATATGATGAATCCGTGCCGTTTGGGCCGTCTGTCTATGTAGGCGAGATCATTTTGCCACTGACGATACGGAGCGCTTTCCGATCTGATCTCACGCCAAAAAAAATCGCTGCCCTTGTGGAAACCTTTCAATTCATCGTTGCCCATGAACTTATACACGTCTGCGACATATTGACATACCTCGTTCCGGCTTTCATGGATTGGCGTGCCTTCTGGAAGAACGTCCTCAATGAGGGCGAGGCGACGGACCTTTTCCTCTCTCGAATAGACAATATATCTTCCTTTGTTGTGTCTCGTCCGGCTGTAGATTGACACATTGCAACAGAAAGGCCGGTTTCAGTGCG
>CAZOZF010000122.1:0-8825 GCA_964584205.1 uncultured Verrucomicrobiota bacterium | reverse complement strand
CAAGAAAATGCCTATAGAGATCGAATACTTTTTCAAGAATTAAAAAACGGGGTTGTAGGCCAAATTGATGATTTTCGTCATCGTCACTGTTAAGAAGTGAAACAGGTAAAGTCGCATAAAAATACTTCCAACCCGTGCGTTCACAGGTTAAAAGTGGATGAGTGGAGTTATGGTTATGGGTCTGAAGACTGATTTGTTCGTTGGCTTCTGACGACGTGATGAGATCTCCAAAGCCTTGAATGTCGTTTTGATCCTTCATGTATTGGAGGAGATGGCGTAATGTTAACCGGTCGCCTGTTGTAAAGAAATCTTGAAGGCGAAGTTTAATTCGGAAGTCACCGAGTGGAAGTGTTCCTTTTGCCTTGTTGTGGTGTTCGCACATAGGGGCAATATTTTCAAGATCACTTGCTCCACCTAAAGCAAATGCATGAATATGGTCGAAGTGAACTGGTTCATCGGGAGGTATATCATGTCCAGTGGCGAAGCATTTACGCCCATTCCTTTGTAAGATTCGCGCTTTTTCTTCGTCGTTGATTTGCCGCCTAAGAGTGATAGCCATTAGTTTTCCCTTTAATTTGAATCGTGTGCATTGTTAAATTTTACGGACTCCCCTCCATAATCTTGATGGGTTCCAGCGCGTGCAGTTTCTGGAGGGCCGCGCGAAGAGGATGTGCGGGGGAATAGAGGTCCTCGAACTTCCGACGGAGGGCGGACAACTGGCTGTCAGAGCCGCTCTTGGCGGGATCGATCTGAGGCAACCTGGCCGCCTCAACCAGTTCAAAGAAATTCAGGCCGGCGGCATGGACCTCTTCCGGCAGATACAACTCGTAGACGAGTGCGTTGAGAATCTGCTCGTAGTAATCGCGCATCAAGGGGTCGCGGGGTTGAGTTTGAGCACTGCCGGAAAGGAAAACAAATGCGTCATGAAACCATGACAGCGTATTTTGGACATTCGTTAGCAAAGGGACAGGAAAATCGGCCATAAACGTTGGCTTGAACTCGACGAAGCCGCCCTGTTTCGTCGGGTAATGTTCCGTGGCATACCACCAATGAAGTTGTGAATTCAGGATAACGCATAAGGGCTCTGGCGTTTCCGTCGCGACGATACTGGTTTTGTCGTTGCTAAGATAACGAGATCGATCAACCGCAAATGCCACCTTTTTTTCGATACAGGGAATTACGATTTTTGATCCGAGAAAAGCCTCGTAATAGGCGCAACTGCGCAGTTCCCAGAAATAGTTTCCCTGGTCGCAGCGTTCAATTAGTTTCTCCCGCATGGGGTCGAAGTGCCCGTGGATTGAGGGGAATGATTTTTTGAAAATCTTCTCCGCTTTGTCATCGTCTTTCCCGCTCCAGGGGTGTTCTTTGTTTTCCGAGGACTCGATCAAGATCAACCACAAATCCTCATATTCAATCCGCCATCTTTTCACATCCCGGCCGCGTAGGAATGGTTTGAGAATGTCCTTGGACTTGGGATCTTCGGCAATCAACCGATCCCGGGTGGCGCGATCCACGACAAAGGCTTCGTTCAGGCCGGTTTTGATTCCATAATAAAACCGGCCGTTGACGAATTGACCGAGCGGCGTGCCGGCCTTGCGGATCTTTTCCAGCAGATCCTGGCCCTTTCGCGCCATGAAACGCCAGCCGTCTGGGGTCAGGCTGCTTTGGGCTACGCGTGAGGATTTGCCCGCATAAAACGCGGCGAAATTGGCAATTTCGGTGCTCGGCGTCGCCGGGTCCCAATTGAGGGCGCGGAATGTCTGTTTCGCGGATGGGGCGGATTTGCGGGCAATGACGATGGTGGGGTAGGCGATGGCGGTGAAGACGGGCGCGTCGCCGAAATCGATGGCGTGGAGGAGCGTGGTGGTCTTGCCCAGATGGGCGCGCAGTTTTTCGCCATAGGCGGCGCGGTACCATTTGTTGGAGGAGATGTAGGACAGGATTCCGCCGGACCGGAGCATTTGCAGGGCGCGGTCGTAGAAATAGACATAAAGGTCTGCGGTGCCGCTGAAGGTGTCGGGATAGTGCGGCTTGAGGTCGTCCTTCAGGTCCTTGATTTTTTCCTGCCGCACATAAGGCGGATTGCCGATCACGATGTCGAAGCCGGCCTCGGTCGCTTTTGCGCCGCGCAGGTAGGCGTCGCCGAACATCCAGGCGGGATCGAAGAAGGGGGCGTTGGTGTTCTGGTCGTAAGGATCCCAGTCGGCCAGCATGCGGGCGACCTTCTTGTCGAGATGCGTATCGCGCTGGAGGAGATCGGCCAGTTCCCTGCGGATGGTGGCGTCCTTTTCCCGGCACCGGCGTTTGGTGGCCGGATGGCGCGCGGCAAAGTGCTCGTGGCGTACGTCCTGGAGGCGGGCGCGGTGTTTGCGCACCTCGGAATCGAACAAGTCGGCCACATGGCCGTCGGCCGTGGTTTCCGGGATCGGCATGAGGGTGTTGGCCGCCACGATGCGCGTTTCGAGATTGGGGAGAGGGAGCACGCCCTGGTTGAGCGAGCGTGGATCGGTTTTCTGATCGCAGATGAGGGCGATGAAGAATCGGAGTTTGGCGATCTGGACGGCAACGGGCTGGATATCGGAACCGAAGATGGCGTTTTCGATCAGGAATAGTTTGCGGGCATAGTCCCGGTCGAAATGGCTGACATTGAAAAGCGCCTTGAATTCGCCTTCCCGGCGTTTGATTCCGGCAAGGGCTTCCTGGCGGAGTTCCGGATCGGTCATTTTTCCGGCCTTGGCCTTTTCCCCGGCCAGCCGTCCCCGTTGACGGACTTCCCAGCGGGTGTTTTCGGGGTCGAGTTTGCGGAGCAGGTCAACGAGCCGGTGCAGGGCGCCCATGGGATAGGCGCCGGAGCCGCAGGCGGGGTCGAGAATTTTGACCTTGTCGAGCGCGGCGACCAGGCGATCGGTCTCCCCGTCGTCGAAATCCGGCGCGTAATCATCCACGGGAGCCGCGAACAGCAGGTGCAGGCGGCCGGCGGGATCGTCGCCGCCGAGCATGGGCTCGAGATAGGCGACCAGGGATTCGTCCACCATGAAGGAGACCACTTCGCGGGGCGTGTAAAAGGAGCCGGTCTGCTTGCGTGCCGTATCCCGGGTTTCGGGATTGTAGGATGCGAGGAGGTTTTCGAAGACCTTGCCCAGCAGTTCCGGGTCCAGGGCGATTTCCTGGTCGAGCGGGGTGTTTTCCTCCATGGTGAACTTGTACCGGGAGAGGATTTGAATGAGGCCGCGAACCTTGGCTTTCTTGGAGCGTGCGGTGCGTTTGTCCTCCTCGCCATAGTCCGAGGAAAGGTTGACGGTCCGCTCCGGGCCAAAGAAAAGATCATTGGGAACATGAGTGGATTCGGCGGGATTGTCGGAGAAACCGTCGAGCAGGACATTGGGCCGATCTTCATTCTTCTGAAACTTCTGGTCCAGGCAGTCAAACAGGCCGCCATTCAAGAACGGGATGGTCGCGCTCAATTTCGGCCATTCGGCGGGGTCGCGGAAGTAGTCTTTGTAACGCCATAAATTGGTGATGCCGCGGTTGGGGTCGAAGCGGCCCGTGACGGTTCGTTCCCGGAATTCGCGGATGGGGTTGCCCTGGTCGTCCAACTGGGGTTGGTTGAGGGTGGCGAAAAAGAGGTTTTGAAGAATGGCCCGGTAGAAACTGGGCGCCAAATCCGGTTTTCGGTCATCCGGGTTCGGGGTGAAGTCCTTCAGCAGGCTTTTCAGGCGATGCTCGCGGAACAGGTCGCCGGGCAAAAGCCGTTTTTCCTGGAGGAACCAGCAGAAGATCAGCCGCGTGAGCATGCGGATGAGGAAGAGGGAGCGCTCGGGGTCGGTGTCCACCTGGGGCGGCGGGATGATTTTTCTCTCGGCGATCTGGTGTTTGGCCCAGAAGAACCAGTCGGCGATTTCCTGGTAGAACCGGTCGTTCAGCGAGTAGGTGTCCAGCCGTTTCTGCCAGGCCTGGTGAAGTGTGACGAAATCGTGGATGGGCTGGAAATCGTTGAGATTGGTGAATGCCAGGTCGTTCAGGATCTCCAGGTGGGCGCGGATCGGATCGGCAAAGCGCACATCCTTGACGAGCGTGGCTTTTTCAAGTACGTCACGGTCGGGCTGCCGTTTGTTCAGGCGGCGGTGAATAACGACCAGCGAGAGGGCGTCCCCATGACGGAGGAGCACCATGGCCGGCATGGCGAGAGGTTTGTTGATGGCGCGGGCGATGCCGGCCAGAAAGGTGCGCGTATAGAGGCCGGGTGGGAGTTCAGCCGCGAAGAACAGGTAGGAATGGATGCGAGCACCGTCCACGGCTTTTCCGGGGTCCAGCAGGTCGCGTTGGAGCGTCAGCTCGGTGTCCGTGAGCTGGAAGAGGAAATGGAGGGAGATCAGTCGATCGAGGGATTCCCGTTCGCGCGCGGTCAGGATGCGGTCCTGATCCCAGGCCCGGCAGAAATCGGCGACGGACGCAATCGGGAGCGTGCGATCGGATTTGTAGCCCAGCGTTCCAAAGAACCGGGTAGCCGCCTCGGGGAAGGGGTAGGTGTCGAAGTCCTTGAGGGCGGCGATGAGAGATTGGCGAAGATCGGTCATGTTTTTTTCTTAGATTCGCGGAGATTAAAGCCGATTCTGGGTTTGGCGGGGTCGGCGGGGGGCAGGAGAAGCGGGCGGATTTTCTGGTAAAGGTCGCGCAAGGCGGAGTCATGGGTCAACAGCAGTTTTTCAACATCGGCAAGCCGTTTTGCCAATGTGGCGGTGGCCATCAATTGTTCGCGCATTTTCACAAAGGCACGGATGACGAAAACGCTCATTTCAATGGCTTTGCTTGAATTAAGCACCGTGGCGGCCATCATGGCCCCATGTTCCGTGAATGCATGGGGGAGATACCGGCGGCCCCCTCGTCCTCCCTTTGAGGTTCCATTTTGGAACCTCAATGCGGCAAATTCTTCGGGAGTCAATTGGAAAACAAAGTCTTCCGGAAAGCGTAACGCATTGCGCCGCAAGGCTTTGTTGAGGTTTTTCGTCTCGACGCCGTAGATGCGGGCCAGATCGGCATCCAGAATCACTTTTTGACCCCGGATGGTGCGGATTGAATCCTCAACGCCATACGATGTGAGTGCTTCCGTCATGTTGCCTCTTTGATAACCAGCCATGTTATTAACTCGAAATCGGATTGAGTATGGGCTTGAGCCGTCCGGGTGGGAAGGACGAACGTGCGACCGCTTTGGAGGCCTGCCGTGGCTCGGTGCCGGAAGGTGGCGACGATGGATTCCACGGCAGCCGTGAGCAGGCGGCTGTAGGGTTCCATAGCCTTTCCGTTAACGGTCTCCTCGTCGAACAGCCGACAGAGGTCATGGTAGGGTTCTTTTTTCCCAAGCGCCAGTTCGCGGAAGAGGGTAAGGATCGTCTTGGCTTGGGTAAAAGCCAGGCGAACATTGCCATCGGCGAGGGCATAGACGAGATAGCAGGGGGCCAGGGGATTGATCTTCTCATTCTGACCCGCTTCCGCGTTGCCCTTGTGGCGGAGGCAGAAGATGACGCCGGGTTGACACATGGGAATGGACGGCGACGGGGGGACGACCCCATAGAGGCCCAGCGGCGCATCTTTGAGTATGTCGCGGTTGTCGTCCAGGTAGTGCAGCAGGTCCAACCGGAAGTCATCGAGAGAAAAGTCGGCCAGCGTGATGGAATCTTCGAAATCTTCCAAATTCAGCACTTCCTTGCGGAGGCGCTCGAGTTGACGGTCTCGAAGGCGGAGATCGGCGGTGACCAGGTCTTCGAGTTGTTGTTCGTCGAGGGGATTGTCGGTTTGGGTGGCCGTGAGATCGACGAGGGCCATGCGGGCTTCGACGCGCAGTTTCAGATTGATGTAGCGGTCCAGATTGGCGGTCGGCCAGAAATTGACCAGATGAACGGACTGGGCCCGCGAGCCAATACGGTCGATACGACCGAAACGCTGAATGATCCGGACAGGGTTCCAATGGATGTCGTAGTTGACGACGGTATCGCAGTCCTGAAGGTTCTGACCTTCGGATATGCAATCGGACGCGATCAGCAGATCCACCTCGGCGTGAGATCCGCCATTGGGCCGCAACTCGGCGCGATGTTTTGATTGGGGAGAGAAGTCGAGCAGGATCTCCGTGAAATCGCGCGACCGTGTATAAGTTGAGTCGTTTTCACCGCTGCCAACGACTAATGATGAATGGATGCCCAGTTCATGTTGTGCCCATCCGCTCAGTTGAGTGTAGAGATAGCGGGCGGTATCGGCATAGGCGGTAAAAACCAGAATCTTGCGGTTCGGCTTCCCGTCCTTGTCCAAGGCGCCATCCCGGACTTTCTCTGCGATCCGGTCCCTGAGTTTGGCCAATTTCGCATCGCGAGCGGGCTTTATGGGAAGGGCGAGAGAGAGCAGATCGTTGATCTGTTGGCGGTCTTCCGCAAGATGACTGCGCCATTTGGCGAGATCCAGGTGCGCCATTCGGAAACTGACTCGTTGTCCGACCTGCAAGGCATCCGCGAGATCTTGATCATCCACGGACTCAGGGAGGAGGGTGTCGAAATCAAGTTCTGGATTATCTGTCCTAAACTGCTCGAACAAGGTCATTCGTGCTTCAAGATTGGCGATCTTTCCGATCGCATTTTGCAACGAGATCCGGAAGGAGTCGATGGAGCTTTCAAGCCGTTTCAGGAGGCTGACGCGCATCATTCCCGTCAGGATCCGTTCGCGGCCTTCCTGGGTGAACCCGCCGATCCGGCGTTCATAGCCGGCTCGGATTTCAGGAGCAAGGTCTTCACGGAGATGCTCGGAGGGGCGGAAAAGCCAGAGTTTATATTGCGAGAGTTGATCCGCGACGGCGTCGTATTCCGGAAACTCGCCCCGGCTGTCGATCTCCGAATGCAAGGAGACAGGCGGCATGCGTGTGGGGAATCCGCCCAATCGGTCCATTTCGGCGGCATAATGATTGATTACGTGCCGGCGGGATCGGGCGATGGTGAGAGCATCCAGGAGTTTCAGGAAATCACCGCCCAGAACATGGATCAAATCCCGCTTGTTGCGCTTGGCCGGCGGCAACTTGGTCCAATTCGTGAACCGGGACTGGGCGTCCCGGGTGGTTGTCTTGATGCTGGGGATGCCCAGTAGATTTTCGAAAGCGGCATCCGCGGTCGCGTCCCTGGCAACATCGCCCCCGGCAATGAACGAGAATTGGTTGCGCAGATCGGCCAGTTCATTATTCACCGGCGTGGCCGAGAGGAGCAGAACCTTGGTGCGGATGCCGGAACGAATGATGTCTTCGATCAGGCATTCATACCGGGTTCGACGCACGGGGCGACCATCTTCGCCTTGCGGGCCCACGGCGTTGTTTCGGAAGTTATGGGATTCATCGATGACGACCAGATCGTAGTTCCCCCAATTGAGGGACGCAAGCGGAATGCCGTTTGATTCCCCTGTTTTGCGGGGAAGGTCGGTATGATGAAGGACATCATAGCGGAAACGGTCCCTGTCGAACGGATTCAAGGCGCTGTTCTGCCGATAAAGCAGCCAGTTGTCCGCCAATTTTTTTGGACACAGCACCAACGCGCGCTCGTTCTTCAGTTCGAAGTATTTGATGACGGCCAAGGCTTCAAACGTTTTGCCCAACCCAACGCTATCCGCAAGGATGCAGCCATTGTATTGGCGGAGCTTGTTGATTGCCGCCTTGGCGCCATCCTGCTGAAAGGCGAAAAGCGTTTTCCAGATTGCCGTTTCGAGCAGGCTCGTTTTCTGAAGCGACGCGTCCAGTTCCTTCCCGGTATCGATGAAGGATTTGAATAGATGGTAAAGTGTTTTGTAATAGATGAATTCCGGAGCATGGTTCTGGTAGAGTTGTTCAAGGTATTGCAGGACGTCGTCCGTCACGTCCGCCACGAGATTCTGATCCTGCCATATTTCGTCGAACCAGGCCTTGAGATCCCGGCGGTCGCGGTTGCTGTCCACTTCCAGATTCAGCTCGATATTGTTGCCCTGTTCTCCAAGTCCAAGGCCGCGGACCGTGAAGTTTGAGCTTCCAACGAGGGCGTCCTGGATGCCGTTATGGCTGATATGATACATTTTTCCGTGTAACAGATTGGACTGCTGGACGGAACGAATTTTGACTTTGGCCCGAATCCATTCGGCGCACTCTTTGGCCACGCGTTTTTGTTCCAGTGTGTTGGAGAGTCGGAGGCCGATCGTTTCAATGAGGAATGATTTTTTCTCGGTGCGGTCGGGATCGAGTGAGTTGATGAAGCGCGGCTCGCCAAACAGGAAGTCGAGGTGATCGATATGGGTCAACTGTTTTTTTAAGGCGTCGAAAGCATAGATTGTGAAATATGCTGAAACAACGGACAGGATGGAATTCGGAGCAATTTTCTCCCGGAGAAAATCGCCTGCCGTTCCGCGGCGGTAGTTATCGCGTATGCCGGAAGATCCGGAAGGAACTGGATGAGCAGGTGACATGATCGCGTCAATATGGCATAGGCGGGAAGAGGGAACAAGCGTTAAGTCGAACCAGCGTGATGGCTTGGCGGCGCTAGTCCGGAAGAACGCGGCCATCGGACGCATCCCAAAAGGCCATTCCTTTTCATTGATAGCGAAAAGGGAGGCTGTTTAGGGCTCTTGTGCGACAGAAAAGTCTGGCGCGGGGACACGGTCGTCTCTAGGATGAGCTCCATGTCAAGGTTTTCCCTCTTTTGTTGCCTGGCGCTGAGCCTGCTTCTGCTCCTACCCGTGGGATGCCGGCGCGCGGGCCCTGTTCCGGCCGGTGACAGCAAACCCCTGACCATCCTTTACACTTGCGACACGGAAGGGCTGGCTCTGCCCGT
>CAZOZF010000121.1:0-8846 GCA_964584205.1 uncultured Verrucomicrobiota bacterium | reverse complement strand
TAAATATATACTAGCAATATATTTAGTAAACCTATTTAATCACATCCAAAGTAGGCGATTGCGTAATACCGACTTGACATAATAACGGACTCCGTTCATATTGATTGAAGAAGCATGATTAAATCCTTTGGGTGTGGGGCGACGGAAAGATTATTCAACCGCGAAAACGTTCGGTCTTTCGGGCCTGATCTTCAGCGCACGGCAAGGCGGAAGTTGGAATGGTTGGAAGCGGCGCATACTCTTGATGATCTTCGCGTGCCGCCGGGAAACCGGTTGGAGAAGTTGAAGGGCGAACGAGCCGGACAGTACAGCATTCGTATTAATGATCAGTGGCGCATCTGCTTTGAGTGGCGGGATGGGCATGCGTGGGACGTCGAAATCGTGGATTACCACTGAAGGGGAGGGAATAATGAAGACAAAGAGACAGGCGCCTGTTCATCCGGGCGAGATTTTGCTGGAAGAGTTCTTGCGGCCCATGTTGATCAGTCAATACCGCCTTGCAAAAGATATTCATGTCCCCCCTCGCCGGATTAATGAGATTGTTCTGGGGAAACGCGGAATATCGGCGGACACTGCACTTCGACTGGCCCGGTACTTCGGCACTTCGGTTGAGGTGTGGATGGCGTTGCAGGCCCGTTACGAAGTTGAAGTGGCGCGAGATGGGGAAGGCGAATGGATCGAAAACGAAATTCACCCCTTTGCCGATCGGGTCGCTGTTCCTGCGTAAATCGGTGTGGTCGGTCAGTGATCCTGCACGCGGCACCCTTCGCGCCAGTGGCGGCTTGACGGCCATTTACGAGGGTCAGAATGTGGCCGGCAACAATACCATCACCGTTCGGGATCAGGGCGATAATAGTGGGATCGCAGTTGTGATTCACTAAACACACTGTCAGAAAATATCCTGTCTAGAGGTGTAAAGAGTCACCACCCGCTTCGCTGGAGGAAGCGGAGGGGACGGGCAAGACGCCAATGTTGCGGCATTTGTATGCGGTGAGTACCCCGCATAAAAATGCCGCAACACCTTTTTGGAGGGGAAAGGGAGGCCAATAGGGACGGGAGTCCACAGCGGAAATGGCTAGACACATACTATAGATCATAGTATAGCTGATTATAAATATGTGTTGTGTGCTCGTTTGAGATTCGCTTGGTCGGGCGCAAGAGGAGTGTGATCGCCATGTCCAGAAAACTTGCCAGACGGTGACGAATGATTGGGCGACATTGACGTTCTAATCGGCCCGGTGTAGGACAGGCTTCCCTGGCTTCGGCCGGGGAGCCTGTGTCTGCCCGGTAACCTGGTGCCTTCCCGCAAGCTCCCTCCTTGTGTCGGGAAGCTCGCCCTACAACGGAATTTGCCGGTTTGACATCGCAAAATGCGATATCAAAGACCGGACGTGGTGGACGACGGATCCCGCCCTGATAGAGGGTGCGAATGGCGAGTGGATGGTAAGACGCTTAATCCAGCGGATGACGCCATTTCAGGCCGGGGAACTTGGCGAAATCCCGATCCGTGGTGATCCACTCACAACCGGACTCGATGGCAATTGCTGCCAGAAACGCATCGGCCACAAGGTTTCCCTTGGCATCAGCTTTGCGGCACAAGTCGGTGAAGATATCCCAGTGTCGCTCGCCGCAGGTGATGCTCCGACAGTTGGGTTGGTTCCGCACCAGTCGCACAAACTCGGTTGCTTCAATCCATGTGCTGGGTTCCTTGAACACTTTTGGATGGGTCACGATACGCAAGAATCCGCTCATGACTAGGTCTGAGCTTCCGAAGGCGGATGGGGCATTCACAACACCGTGGAGCCAGTCCCGGTAACGCGCATGGTCGGTCGCATCCTTGCGGAATGCGTAGACCAAAATGTTAACGTCCATAAGAATCATGGCGTTTCTCCATTACGAAAAGCAGATCGGCAGAATTGTCCAGATCGATTCCCGGTTGAAGCCCACCCTGACCACTTTCGGGAAGTTTCACAGGGGTGCGCGCCTTTGATCCCGTAACCGTGCTTGTCAGCATCTGCCGCAGGGCATCTTCCACCAGGCTCGCCAACGATTGGTGTCTCGTCAACGCCTCCCGTTTCGCCAGGGCCAATAACTGATTATCCAGACTTACGGTTGTTCTCATCGATTTCCTCCTCTTATCCTTTCATAGTGTCTCTCATCATGACGCAAAAGACAAGCATCAAGATGCTCAGCAATTCGCATTAGGGTACGATTGCAATATTTTGCAATCGCACCCCTCGTCAGTGGCCCATTACTAAAAATCTTGCTTTGATCTTCTGAAGCGTGCTAAATTCGGAGCTGAATTTAGATCCTCGAGGTGAAGGGACGACATGAATTTGTCTGATACCATTATTCCGATTAGTGAGGCTAAAACCCATACTGCCCGATTGATCAACTCGGTGTCGGAAAGCCGGTGCCCCGTATTCATTACTCAGAATGGCCGGGCCAGGGTCGTGGTTGAGGACATTCAGACTTATGAGGAGACCCGCGAAACGCTGGCTTTTCTTAAGATCATGGTCATGGGACGTCAGAATGTGGCGGCCGGTGAAGTGAGACCGGTTACAGAGGCTTTCGACGGAATTCGCAAACGACTGGCGGCCATCCAGAAGCCATGACAGTCCACCACGTCCAAATCACCGCAGAGGCTGAGGGGGATTTGTTTGATATCGGATCCTACATTGCCCGGAATGATTCTCCCGAGCGTGCCTTTGGTTTGTTGGATGAACTTGAACGAGCGTGCTTAGCTTTGGCGACTTATCCCGGCAGAGGACATAGTCCGCCCGAAATGAGCCGGATCGGAATAGACCTCTATCGGGAAACACATTTTCAAGTTTACCGCATCATCTATGAAATCTCAGGGAAGACTGTATTTGTGTATGCGGTTATGGATGGCCGACGGGACTTGCAGTCTTTATTAGAACGGCGACTATTGAGGCCGAAAAATACTGGAAATGGTGGCTCGGAATAAGCCGGTTTTCACCGGCCGCCTGAAGGCGGTACACCATCCTAAACAGAACGCCGGTTACTAAAGGGAGCTATGGAAATCTCAGGAAGCTGC
Source organism: uncultured Verrucomicrobiota bacterium (assembly GCA_964584205.1). Lineage (GTDB taxonomy): Bacteria > Verrucomicrobiota > Kiritimatiellia > CAIKKV01 > CAITUY01 > JAABPW01. Next base: position 5,788 of record CAZOZF010000121.1, on the reverse strand, counting down.
CTTCCGCTGCTCGCCCTTTCAGCGGTTGACCCTGCTCGACCTTGACCTCTTCTTTCAAAGACCCCAGTTTCGATTTCAAGATGGTTTTACTGCGGTCGAGATCCTTTTTTAGATGATTCACTTCGCTCTTCAGGATCAGGATCCAGAAGAGGAAAAATAAACAAACCAGGCACAGAATCGGAATTGTCATGGTCCACTCTCCTGTTTACCGGCTCATACCTGCGACCAGTCGAGCCAAGGGTTCAAACTATGCCATTCAAGACATCCTCGGCAAGAAGTTTGTGGCGGGGTGAATTCAGGGGGGTAGGCGGTCATTCCGTTGTAGGCCGAGCTTCCCCGACCCGAAGGAGTCGGGGAGCTTGGGGGAGGGATGGCTAGTGGGGGAGAAGTGAGGTTTGGATTACTGCTCCAGATGCCTCAAGTGCCTGCGCAGTTCGTCGAGTCGGATATCCGGGGAGTTTGAACTGAGTCGGGGAAACCGGCCTTTGGTCATCAGGTAGTCACCGTGGCGCTTGAGCATGATCTTGCCATCTTCCACCTCCACGGTCTTGATGTTCTTCTCCGCTGCCAGAATCCGGATCTCCGCCAGCTTCAGGAGCCGCTCGCATTCCGCCGGGATCGGGCCGAACCGGTCGCGGAAGGCTTGGCGCAGGGAACGGACTTCCTTGATGAACCCGGCTTCGGCAATGCGCCGGTACATGCTGACCCGCAGACGCTCGTCCTCAATGTAAGTGACCGGAATAATGGCCGAATGGGTGGCCCCGGTGTCGGACGGGGAGAGGCTGATGAAGTCAAGGGTGACGTCGACATCAATCACCGGCGGGAGCGGCTCGCCTTTCCGCTTGGCGATGGTGTGGCGAAGCAGCTGGCAGTAGAGACCGAACCCGACGGCGGCAATATGGCCGCTCTGGTCGGCACCGAGCAGATTCCCCGCACCCCGGATTTCGAGGTCACGCATGGCCAGCCGGAACCCGGCGCCCGCACCGGAATATTGCTTGATGGCCTGTATCCGCTTGCGGGCCGTGGGATCGACATGGGCTTGGGCAGGCAGCAGCATGTAAGCATAGGCCTTATGCTTGGAACGACCCACGCGTCCCCGCAACTGGTAAAGTTCCGACAATCCGAACCGGTCGGCGCGATCAATCAGGATGGTATTGGCGTTGGGAATATCCAGGCCACTCTCAATGATGGTGGTGCAGAGCAGCACATCAAACTCGCCTGAAGCAAACTGACGCATGATCCCGGCAAGGGCACCGGCCGACATCTGGCCGTGCCCGACGCCGATCCGGGCCTCCGGCACCAGGCGCTGAAGCCGGTCACGCAGCCGGTCGATACTGCGAACCCGGTTGTGGAGATAGAAAACCTGGCCTTCCCGGTTCAGCTCCCGCATCACCGCCTCCCGGATGACGGCGTCGGAATCAGGGGTGACGATCGTTTCCACGGCAAGCCGCTCCTGCGGAGGCGTCTGGATGGTGCTTAAGTCTCGCGCTCCAGTCAGGCTCATATAGAGCGTGCGCGGGATCGGCGTCGCCGTCAGGGTCAACACATCAACAAGTCGCCGGATATGCTTGAATTGTTCCTTGTGAAGCACGCCGAACTTCTGCTCCTCATCGATGATGACGAGTCCGAGTTCCTTGAAGGCCAGGCTCGGCTGGAGCAGGGAATGGGTGCCGATGACGATATCAACCTCCCCCCCGGCGAGGCCCTCGATGACGCCCCGCTGCTCGCTGTGACTGCAGAAGCGGCTGAGCATCTCGATCCGGACGGGAAAGGGTGCCATACGCTCGGCAAAGGTCTGGAAATGTTGCTGGGCCAGGATCGTGGTGGGAACCAGCACCGCCACCTGACGCCCCGCCATGACGGCCTTGAAGGCGGCGCGAAGGGCCACCTCGGTCTTGCCGTAACCGGCATCGCCGCAGAGTAGCCGATCCATGGGGCGCTTGTTTTCCATGTCCTTCTTCACTTCCCGGATGGCCGATTCCTGGTCCTCCGTTTCCTGATACGGGAAGGCGGCCTCCAGCTCATGTTGCCAGGGATTGTCGGGCGGAAAGGCAAAGCCGTCCTGTGAGTCGCGGCTCGCCTGGATTTCGAGCAGGGTCCCGGCCATGTCCTGAACGGCACGTTCGGCGGCAATTTTTTCACGATCCCACCGTTTGCCACCCAACTGGTGAAGCGGGACATTGCGACGGCCGACGCCGACATAGCGGGTCAGCAGGTGCGCCTGGGCAACCGGGACATACAGTTTGGCTCCGTCGGCGTACTCGATGGCGAGGGCTTCGGTGAGTTGTTTGTTGACCGTGATTTCCCGCAAGCCGAGATAGCGGCCCACGCCGTGTTCCACATGGACGACCAGGTTGCCGGGCTCCATATCGGTCCAGTCGGTAATCCGGGCCCCGCTGACCAGGGCTTCAGCTTTCCGCGACGGCAGACGCCGTCGTTGGATCTTCCGGCCGTAGAGATCGGGTTCGGCCACGATCAGGAGTCCGAGTGCGGGGCAGGAAAAGCCGCCGGAGAGCGGTGCCAGGATCATGGCCGGATTGGCTTGCTTGAGCAGCGCGCCGTATGCCTCGACAAAACGAGCCTGTGTGCCGGTGCTGTCGAAGAAAATCGCCCCGCGTGTGCCTTCCTGGATGGAGGTGGCCATGGAGGTGAGAAAACGGCGGCGGGCCGTCTCAATCATATCCGGATGCAAGGCGTTGCGGGTGGTCACCGAGGGAATGGGATCCACGGGGTGGAATTCCAGGGAAAGGGTGGGGGAGGAGGGAAGGGAGCCTACGTAGACTTGGAGGATATCGGGAGTGGCGTTCAAGGTTGCTTCAATGGAGCCGAGACGGGCGACCAATGGGGCGGCTTTTGCCTCCTGAATGACATTTTCATAAATGTCGGAATGGGCGTGAATGCTGTCCTGGTCCGACCACACCACGATGAGCGAGGACGCAAGATGATCCAGCAGGGTGGCCTTGTTTTTAGGGCTGGCGCGCAGGAGTTTCCATTCGCTGACGGGGGTCAAGGTGGCGGTGGAGAGCGGTTCAAGCGAGCGTTGTTCGGCTGGATCGAAGGTGCGGATGGATTCCAGTGTCGACCCGAAGAATTCAAGACGCAAGGGCCAGCGACTGGACAGGGGCCAGATATCGAGGATGCCACCCCGCAGGGCGGCATCGCCGGGCACCTGAACTTCGGCGGAGAAGGCATAGCCGATGGTTTCAAGGTGTGGGATCAGATCCGTGGGGTCGGCCTGATCGCCCACCACCAGATTCCGGGTGGTGTTCTGGAAGGCCTCCCGGGATAGGGTGTATTCCATGAGCGACTGGGCACAGGTGATCACGACGCGGGGGGCGGGGGCGGTAAGTTCGGCGAGCGTGGCGAGGCGGGCTCCGATGACGCTGGCATCGGGGCTGGTTTTATGTCCGGCGTCCGGCACCACTTCCCAGCTGGGAAAGACGAGGGCGGGCAGGGTATCGGGCGGAGTCAGGGTATTCAGATCACGGGCCCGCCATTCGAGGGTACGGGCCCCATCGGTCACCCACAGGACAGATCGTCCCGACAGGCGGGCGAGCTCCCAGACAATCCACGCTTCCGCCGCAGGCGGAATATCCGGGATATGAAATTCCCTGCTCCCGGAGAGCATGGGAAGAAGCTTCTCCCGTAAGCGCGATTCAACATCAAAATTCCACAACAGATTGCTCATGACTTGCTATTATCTCACAAATAACCATGCAAGATAAAGATTTACCACGGAGATACGGAGAGGGAGGGGGAGAGGAAAACGAAGAAAATGTTTCGGCATTTGTATGCGGCGGGTACTCCGCATAAAAATGCCGAAACGCCTTTCCATGAGGGGGGTAAGAGAAGGTTTTAATAGTGCGCGGCACAACAGGAGTGGCTCTTCTTTCCCCGTTGCGGAGTGTGCCTAGTTATAGGCGCTTCTGGGTTTGTGTGGGGATTTTCTGCTGATGAATCTCGCCTGGATCGCCACCAAGGAGGGGCCGACTAAGCCGTTCGGTTAAGGGTAGACGAGTAAGGGTGGCGAGGAAGTGTACGGTTAAGGGCACGAGGAAGTGTGGACTCACACTTAAACGCACTCTTCGTCGCACTCTTAACCGCAACACTTACTCGGATACCCTTAAACGCCCGACTTCATCGGGTCAACAGAGAGCCGATGTGAATGGAGACCAATGAAATAACACCCGGGAAACCCGGAAGGACCCTAGTTATACTGCTTGCGCATGTGGGAGGGGGCGATTTTCAGGGCGATGCGATATTTGGCGACGGTGCGGCGGGCGATCTGGATACCGCGCTCGGTGAGGATTTCCAGAATCTCCTGGTCTGAAAGGGGTGATTCCGTGTTTTCCTCGGCCACCAGGGTGGCGATGGCATCCTTGACCGTTTTGTTTGAGACGACATGGCCATCGCCGGTTTTCAGGCCCGGGGTAAAGAAATACTTCATTTCGAAGGTGCCCTGCGGGGTCTTCATGTGTTTTCCGGCGACGGCCCGGCTGATGGTGGTTTCGTGCAGGCCCACAACGGTGGCGACTTCCGACATGGTGAGCGGCTTGAGGTGGGAAATGCCCTGATCGAGAAATTCGGTCTGAACCCTTACGATTTCCGTGGCAATCTTGAAAATGGTCTGCTGCCGCTGGTGGATACTCTTGATCAGGAAGGCACCGGAACGAACCCGTTCCTGGATGTAGTCGCGAACTTCCTGTCCGGTATGGGCGTCATTCATGAGCGAGCGATAGTGTTTGCTGATCCGGAGGCGGGGCAGATCATCATCGTTCATCACGATAACATAGTGATCTTCAACTTTGAGGACGACCACTTCCGGGGTGATGTACGGGGAAGATTCCGAGCTGTAGGCGCGGCCGGGCTTCGGTTCCAGTGTCGCGATAAAATTGGCGGCGAGTTGTGCCTCCTCATTTGAAACCTTCAGGATTTTTGCGATCTCCTGCAGTTTATGCGCGGCCAGGCGCTCCAAATGGGCATTCACAATGCGTCCTGCCGTGCTATCCGCCTTGCCCAGACGTTCCAATTGAAACAGCAGACATTCCCGAAGGTCGCGAGCGCCGACGCCAAGGGGGTCGAAATCCTGGATCACCAGAAGAATGTCCTGCAGGTGTCCGGGATCCGCGCCGCACGTGGCGGCCAGTTCCGTGATAGTGGAGGTCAGGTAGCCATCCTCGTTGATACTGCCGATGATGAGTTCGCCCAGTGCTTTGTCGACGTTGTCGAATTCTGACAGCGCGAGCTGGTGGAGCAGGTGTTCCTGGAGGGATTCCCCCTGGGTGATGGAGTCGTACAGGAAGTTCTGTTTTTCCGTGCTTTCGGAGGAGTGGGGCTGATATTCGCGCTGCTGGAAGAAGTAATCCTTCCACTCGTCATCGAGGCGGGTCAGGATTTCGAATTCCTTGGTGAAGTCCATCGACTTGTGTTCTTCAATCTCCGCGTTCACCTTTGCGATTTCGATCGGGGGGGTATCGACCGGGAGTTCCTCCAAGATCGGGTTTTGGTCCAATTCAGCCCGGATCATGGCCCGAAGTTCCAGAGCAGGCGACTGCAGCATTTCCAGGGATTGGCGCAACTGGGGCGCCAACACCATGCTAAGGCGTAGTTCCTGGCTGAGATGGAGTGTTTGCTGAGCCATGGAGTAACTATAACTTTGCTCCCCTGGAGTCACAAGGAGAAAGGGGTGTGGAGAATGGCTATTTCTTAAGGCAAGTGTTCGAGGTTTCTGACGCTGGTGTACCGGCTTTAGCCGGCAGTCTCTGGGCCGCCTGAAGGCGGTACACCA
>CAZOZF010000120.1:0-8856 GCA_964584205.1 uncultured Verrucomicrobiota bacterium | reverse complement strand
CGGGAGTTGCCAGATATCTCTTGATAATCTCGATGACTTCCTGGCTGATGGAGCGATTTTCGAGCGCCGCCCGTCTGCCAAGCGCCGTGTAAAGATCCTTGTCTATGCTGCGAACCTGTAATATTGCCATCGCGCTTCTCCTGTTGAACTTCATGAAGATAGAATCATATATCATGCATCTTGGCAAGAGTGAAAAGCGGACGCCCCGGTCGAATCAGTGGCCTGGCGGCTTTTCGCGCCCGCTATCCACACTCCCGGTCGCTATTGACGCGAAGCCTCTCCGGGTAAGCGAGCATCTCCGAAGGCACGCGCGTTCAATTTTCGCCCTGCACGGAGAAGCAAGTGAAATGCACGCACAGCTATGGTCGATAAGATGAAAATGTGCAACTATGGTCTCAGGCAAATAAAAGGAGTATTGTAATGGCGGATATGGCGAAACGATTTGAGAATAATCCCATCCTGCGGCCGACGGATATCGAGCCCTCGCTGCCGGGATTGAAGATCCAGTGCCTGCTCAACCCCGGCGTCTTCCGTTTTGAAGGGAAGATCTGGTTGCTGTTGCGTGTGGCCGAACGGCCCCCGCAGAAGCCCGGCAAAGTGAGTTTCCCGGTTTTGGAGAATGGACAAACCAAAATCCTGGAATTCGATGCCAACGATCCCGATCTCAATACAAGCGACCCCCGGGAATATAAGTACAAAGGGGTGGGGTATCTGTCCACCCTGTCGCACCTGCGCCTGGTTTGCAGCGACGACGGGGTGACGTTCCGGGACCCCGGCTTACCGCCGCTGGTCGGGGCCAATGATCATGAATCCTTCGGGATAGAGGACTGTCGCGTGGCAACCCTGGCGGACGGGCGTTTTGTGCTGACCTATTCAGCCGTGTCGGCCAACGGCTATGGGCCGGGGATGCGAATAACGAAGGATTGGCGCACCTTTGAGCATTACGGAATGGTCATTTCTCCGTCCAATAAAGATTGCGCCGTGTTCGAGGAGCAGGTGGGCGGGGAGTATGTCTGCCTCCACCGGCCGAGCGGGGTGATTGTGGGCGGTCACTACATCTGGCTGGCCCGTTCACCCGATTTGCGGCATTGGGGGCAGAATGTGTGTATTGCCCTGACGCGGCCGGGGATGTGGGACAGTGCGAGGGTAGGGGCCGGGGCGGCGCCGATTAAGACCGATCGCGGCTGGCTGGTGATCTATCACGGGGCCAATGAGCAGCACCGGTACTGTCTTGGAGCTATGCTGCTGGATCTCAAGGATCCTTCCAAGGTCCTGTCCCGTGGAGCCGAGCCCATTATGGAGCCAGTCGCGCCGTATGAGACAACCGGCTTCTTCGGGAACGTCGTCTTTACCAATGGCCACCTGGTGGATGGCGATACGGTGACGCTCTATTACGGCGCTTCTGATGAAGTTATTTGTGGCGCCAAAATGTCGATTGAAGAAATTCTTGGAACACTGTGCTGACATAATTAGCTGGACATGATCGGGTAGGTCGCGCGCTATGAGCGCGACGGTCTCGGGCGGCCTCGTAGCGGCCGCCCTACCGGGCTCATGGCTGGACAATTTTGAGACAGTTAATAAGAACGCAAAGGATAGGGCCTGAGTTATGAAGAAACTGTTTTCTGAATATCGTGTGTTCCTTTCGTATCCCCGGGATATGAGGGTGTTACTGGTGACCAACCTCATCTACGCCTTTGTCATGCCGGTGGTGGAAATGTTCATCGGCGCCTATGTGATGCGGAATTCCGACGATGTCAAGATGGTGGTAACCTATCAGTTGGCGGTGTATACGGGGATTCCGTTGACCTTCTTTGTCAATGGCTGGCTGCTACGGCATGTCCGCATCCCGCGGCTCTATTCGGTCGGCATGCTGCTGAGCGGCGTCTCGATGATCGTCATGATGTCGCTTCCGGAGCTGAGCGCGGTGGGGCTGGCGGTGGCGGGCGGAGTGATGGGAATGTCCTTTGGCCTGTACTGGGCCAACCGCGACTTCCTGGCGTTATCGAGCACCAATGACTCCAATCGCAACTATTACTACGGGTTGGAGACATTCTTTGCGACCAACACCGGAATCATGGTCCCGCTCGTGATCGGCGCCTTTATCGGATGGTATTCCCGCAATGATGCCCAGGCGGCGAACCAGGCGTACCAGATCGTGACGGGATTTGTGTTTATCCTGGCGATCGTCGCCTCGGCGGTGTGCCAGCGGGGGGATTTTCCAAACCCGCCCAATACGCCGTTCATCTTCTTCCGTTTCCACCGGCTGTGGCGCTGGCAGCTGGTGATGGCGGCTCTGGGGGGATTGACGGCGGGATTCATTGTCACAGCGCCGGCCATGTTGGTGATGAAACTGGTGGGTAAGGAGGGATCGCTCGGGACTATTCTGTCGGTGGGTGGGGCCTTGTCGGCGCTCGTGCTATACATTATCGGCCGGACCGCACAGCCCAAGCATCGCCTTCATATTTTCGCTGTGGGTCTGTTCTTGTTCCTGTGTGGCACGATTCCCAATGCCCTATGGTTCAATGCCACGGGGGTGCTGATTTTTATGATCTGCATGGTCTTGGCCCGACCCCTGAAAAGCATCGCGAACTTTACGATACAGATGCTGACCATTGACACGGTGTCCCATATCGAGGGCCGGAACAAGAACACCTATATCTGTAATCAGGAATTCGGTTTCTTTGTCGGCCGGGTGCTGGGCTTGGGGCTCTTCCTGGTGCTGGCTTACAATGTTTCGGATGTGTTTGCCTTGCGCTACGCTCTTCCCATTGTTGCCGGTCTTCAACTCATGGCTTACTGGGTCGCAAAAACGATTTTGCGCGGCTGTGCCGCCGAAGCGAAAATTTTCGACAAGGGATCTCCGGCTTGACTCCCGTTGCCTGTCAATGGCACGATGCCCGCGCTTTTTTAGGGGAGTCATGTGAAGTCGAGTCGACGGGAAAATATTGAGACATTCATGGTGGATCTGATCCAGCGGAGGGATACCTCGCGGATCAAGGACCGGCGTGTTTTGTTGCTGCTCTGGACGCTTCACCAGTTTTCCCGCGTGTTCAATGTTATCGTCAAGACCCGTCATCTGCTGTATGCCCATGGGATTATCCGGCACCACACGCTCGGCTGCCAGGTCATCAGTATCGGAAATGTCACAGTGGGGGGGACGGGAAAGACCCCGGTCGTGGAGGTGTTTGCCCGTTCGCTTCAAAAGAAGGGGCGGAAAGTCGCTATTCTCAGCCGCGGCTACAAGAAGAAGGAGTCCCCTCTGCTGGAACGCCTTGTGAATAAGCTTCTGCTCCGCGAAACCCGGATTCCGCCGCGGGTGGTGTCGGACGGCAAAAACCTGCTTCTGGATTCCGATATGGGCGGTGACGAGCCTTACATGCTGGCGTCCAATCTGACGGATGTGGCGGTGCTGGTGGACAAGGATCGCGTCAAGAGCGGACGCTATGCCATCAACCGGTTCGGGTGTGATACTCTGGTTCTGGATGATGGATTTCAGTATCTGGCGTTGAAGCATCATGTTGAAATTGTGCTGGTGGACAGTAAGAACCCCTTTGCCAACGGCTATATGCTGCCACGCGGCCTCCTTCGGGAAGATGTCCGGAATCTGGGGCGCGCCCATTATATTTTCATCACCAAATGTGATGGGAGCGATAACAGCGCCTTGAAGGCCGAGATCCGGAAATTGAATGCCAAGGCTGAAATGATCGAGTGTACCCACATGGCCCGTTACCTGACGAATGTGTTTACCACAGCCCGCGAGGAACTGTCATTTCTCAGGGGGCGCTCTGTGGCGGCAGTGTCCGGAATCGCGGCCCCGGTGGGCTTTGAGCGGGAGATCGAGCGGTGGGGTGCTCATCTGACCCAGCGGGTGCAATTTGCCGACCATCACCGGTATACCCAGCAGGAGATCATCGAGGTCATCAACAGCGCGCGCGACAGCGGTGCCGAGGCGATTATCACGACCGAGAAGGATGCGGTGCGGTTCCCGCGGCTTGACCGGTGTGATCTTCCGATCTATTTTCTGAGGGTGGATATTGAGTTGTTATCCGGGAGCGAGGACTTCAATGCCTGTATCGCCCGAATATGTTTCCATTAATGAGGCACCCCATGGTGTCGGGTCTGCTCGGATTTTGATCGTCGGCGTCAGTTGGTTGGGAGATGGCATCATGGCCATGCCGGCCCTGGCGGCCTTCCGGAAGCGCCTGCCGGGCGCCCATATCACCCTGCTGGCCAAACCCTCGGTCGCGGCGCTGTGGTCGATTTTCCCGGGTGTCGATGAGGTGATTCCGCTTCGGAAAGGTTTTTTCGGAATGCGTGACACCATTCGGGCGGTACGAAAAGGCGGTTTTGATTTCGCCTATATCCTGCCCAAATCATTCCGATCCGCCTGGATTCCCTTTCTGGCGGGCATCCCCGGGCGGCGCGGACTTTCCGGGAACGGTCGCGGCTGGATGTTGACTGAGAAAGCCGTGTTGTCGCAGGCTGCGGTGTGCGGGCACCAGTCCCTTGAAATCGCCGATGTGCTGCATCTTCCTCATGGTGATTTGGAATCGCCGCCGTTTCTTGTGGTTTCAGAGGCGATGCGGGAACGAGCCCGGAGCCGGGTGAAGGCTGTTCAGGGCGGGGCGGAGGCGAATCAGCTCATTGCCTTTTTCCCCGGGGCGGCGCATGGGCCGTCCAAACGCTGGCCCGCCGCGAATTTTGCGGCGGTGGGATGCCGGCTGGTCTCGGAGCAAGGATGTCGCGTTCTGATTCTGGGGAGTCGGGGCGATAAGGTCGTCTGTGATGAAGTCGCCGCCGGGATCGGGGAAGGGGGCGTGAATCTGGCTGGCGAGACGGATTTTCTGGAATTGATTAGCCTGATCAGCCTATGCCGGTGCGTGGTGGCCAACGATAGTGGCGGGATGCATCTGGCGGCGGGGCTTGGGGTTCCCGTGATCGGACTCTTCGGGTTGACCGATCCCTCCAAGACAGCTCCCGTGGGAACCCGGCACACGCTTTTGTGCGCGGAAGGAGTCCGGCGTTCGCGGGATATTGACCCCGATTCCCCGGAAGCGCGGGAAGCCCTTGCCTCCATTCCCGTCGATGCTGTTCTAAACGCCATTTCAACAGGGACGATGAGGTGCGATTTCACTTCGTTGCATCGCACCGAGAATTCAGAATCCAGAATGGAAACCCAATGCCTTACGCAAATAAGTGCTTTCTAAAGTGGTGTCATAGAAAATGAACTCGATCGACCTCCCTGCTCCAGGGCATAACCCTTTGGCTTGCAACTCCTGGATTCTGAATTCTGGATTCTGGATTCGGTACGATTGCAATATTTTGCAATCGCACCCATATTGCTGTAATGCTGTGGATTAATATTACGATTATGATGACGATATGGTATACAGAAACGGTCTGATATTTCTTTTCGTGATAAGGAGATGAGGTTGATTATGCCGATTGAACTGGCTAAAGGTGTTTATTGGGTGGGTGTGACGGATTGGGGCATCCGCCGTTTTCATGGGTTCGAATTGTCGGTCCATCGGGGGACGACTTACAATTCCTATCTGATCAAGGACGAAAAGATCGCTCTGGTGGATGCCGTATGGGCGCCTCATGCCGAGGAGTTCATTGCCCGGATCAGGGAAGTGGTGGATCCCGCCAAAATTGACTACGTGGTGGTGAATCATTCGGAGCCCGATCATTCCAGCAGCCTGCCCGCTCTGATGAAGCTGTGTCCCCATGCCAAGGTGGTGGTGTCAAAGAACGGCGCCTCCAGCGTGCCGGGTCATTTCCATGAGAAATGGGATTTCCAGGTGGTGAAAACCGGGGATCGCCTCCCGTTGGGTAAGAACGAGCTGATCTTTGTCGAGGCGCCGATGCTCCATTGGCCGGACAGCATGTTTTCCTACCTGACAGGGGAACAGATCCTGATGCCGAACGATGCGTTCGGCCAGCATTATGCAACGGCTTTTCTGTTCAATGACCTGGTTAACCAGGATGAGCTCTACGAGGAGGCCCTGAAGTATTACGCGAATATTCTGACCCCTTACAGCGACAAGATCCTGAAGAAGATTGACGAGGTTTTGGCTTTGAACCTGCCGGTCAAGATGATCGCCCCCAGTCACGGGGTGATCTGGCGCAAGGATCCGCTTCAGATTGTCACGAAATACCAGGAGTGGTCGCGTCAGCAGTCGGCACCCACCGCAGTGATCGTGTACGATACGATGTGGAATTCGACCGAGCGCATGGCAAAGGCGATTGCCGAGGGGTTGATCGGGGCCGGTATCGACTGCAAGGTGTTTCATGCCGCGGCGACGGATGCCAACGACCTGATGGTGGAGATTTTTAAGTCGAAACTCATCGTCATGGGATCCTGCACTTACAACAACGGCATCCTCCCCTCCATGGCGAAGATTCTGACGGAGATGAGGGGGCTCCGGTTCAAAAACAAAATCGGTGCCGCTTTCGGGTCCTATGGTTGGAGCGGAGAGAGTGTCAAGGAGATCGAGGAAGTCTTTCAGAGAGCGGCCATCCCATTGGCGCGTCCCGGGATCCGTATGAAGTGGCATCCCAGCGAGGACGACCTCAACACCTGTCGCGACTATGGTCGCGAACTGGCGGCTTCGATTAGGGCCAGCTAATACCCCTCACCCCAGCCCTCTCCCCCAAGGGGCGAGGGTGCAGATTAGAAAAATGCCGTTGCCAGAAGGTCTTCAGCCTCGGCGGCCCATTCATGGGAGAGCCGTTTCCGGCGGGGGAGTTGGATCATCAGGCGGCGCGATGCGATTTTACCGGGCAGGGAGACGGGGGAGTAACGGTCAATGAGGTGCGGTGGTTCGCTGCGGATGACGCGGATCAATTCATCGAGTAAATCCAGCGGTTCCTCATGTTCCGGGCATAGCACGAACTGAAGGAGACTGTCAGGTTCCCGCCGGATGGCGCTCCGGATGAGGCGTGCGATTGATGCGCGGCAACCAAACAGATCGGGTCCCGAAAAGAGAAGGGCGCACCGGTTGGTCGTAATGGCAGGCTTGACGTCCGGGGCTGGAAGCGCGACTTCAATCCGGGAACTGAACAACTCCAGCCGTCTTCCCACGAACTGTGTGGTGGGGACATCCGATCGTAGTTTCGGGTTCCTCGCAATCAGGGCTTCCACTTCGCTGAAGGCCCCGGGATCCATCGTGCTGGTTGAGGTCACTGAGTAGGGGGGCAGTGGCTGGGCACTCATGCGCCATTCCCGTCGCCGGTCGCGCAGCTCAGTGCCCGGAAGAAGCAGGGTCTGCAGGCACTGGACATTTGTTGACGGAAGTTTCAAGGCCCAGGTTGCCGACCGTCTTACATCGTTTATATTCTGAAGCGGGAGCCCGTACATGATATCCAGGGTGACCTTGATCCGGCGCCGGGTGAGGAGCCGGATTCCTGTTTCCAATTTTTCGAGCGAAGTGGGGCGGCGGATCGCCTTGAGAACGACCGGATCCCGACTTTGCAGGCCAACCTCAATATCCGCAAAGCGGGCGCGCGCCAGATTGTCCGCCTGTACCCTGGTAAGCCGTTCCGCATTGATCTCTGCAAAAAATGCAAGGGTTCTGGACCGGTTCAGGCGGGCCAGGCGTTGGACAATCTCGTCAAACCGGGGATGGGCATTGAAGGAGGGATCGACAAAGCGGATTTCCCTGGCGCCGAGACGGCGCAAGGCGCGAACGCGTGACAGGATGTCGTCCGGTTCCAGGAAAGACATGGATCGGCGCAGGTGGGGATAACGGCAGTAGGTGCAGCGCATGGGGCACCCGCGCGAGGCTTCCAGATAGGCCATGCCCCTGGCATCCGGCCGGCAGGCGCCATAGCCCGGGGGCGGTAGTTGTTGCGACAAGCAGACGGCGGGCGGGGGCTCGGTTCCCCAGTGGTAGCCGTCGTGGGTTCGCCTCGCCACGGTTGAATAGGGGGCCGGGCTGCCGGTGCGGAACGTGCGTAACAGGGCGGGGAAGACGATTTCGCCTTCGCCCACAACCAGCGCGTCGGCCGTCGATTTTTTGAAGAGAAAAGGATGGGCATAAGCCACTTCGGGGCCACCCAGAACAAACCGGGTTTCCGGAAGCCGATCGCTCAGGAGCCGGATCACCCGCAGGGTCCGCTCAATATTCCACAGGTAAAGTGTGCCGGCGAGAACATCGGGGGCAAGGCGTGTCACGGCCTCGAGAAGGGACTGGTTTCCCGCGTCCTGTGCTGATTCGGGAAGCCGGATGAACTCGTAATAGGCGCCTTCTCCGGCTTGTTCGGCGGCATACTGGAGCATGGCAGAGGCCAGCGGTACATTTTCATGACCTGCCTTGAGATCGTTATCCAGCTGGGGCAGTTGAATAAATAGAACCGTTTTTCGTTTCGGCATAGGATGCACTCTAGCATAACGCGCTGAGAAAATGCCAGAGTTCGTAAGGGGTCACTGACGCAACGGGAGGGGGGCTTCCGAATTCTGGAGGGCCACGCTTCGTCGTGGCCGCCTTTTCGTTGTCCCGGACGCGACAAAGCGCGTCCCTCCAAAGAATAGCTCCCCCCTCGTCATTACCAGAGTTCGAAGAACCCCAGCAATTCTCATCCATGGCCGCTGAACAATGTCAAAGACCGGCTAAAGCCGGTACACCAACGCCGGAATGCGATGTTTTTCTGTCCGCTGGTGTACCGCCTTCAGGCGGGCTTCGGCCATCATGTGAATTGCTGGAAGAACCCAAAGAACGGTTGAATCGAGGGCGATGAGGCGATATACTCGGCCGTTTTCAAGTGAAGTTGCTCATTCGAGAGTGGAGTTGAACCGTGAATAATGATGATATAAAGGGCCGCATCCAGGAGTTGCGGGAAAAGACCGATGAAATG
>CAZOZF010000119.1:0-8948 GCA_964584205.1 uncultured Verrucomicrobiota bacterium | reverse complement strand
CTTGCAACCTTCAGCTTCGGAGGCTGACGCTCTATCCAATTGAGCTACAGGCGCGGAAAGGCGTTATCAGTTACCAGTTATTGGCTATTTGGACAAGCCTCAATAACCGAGAACGCATAACACTTATCTATTTTTTGCTTCAAATTCCTTCATGAACGCGACGAGGGCGTCCACGCCGGCGACGGGAAAGGCATTGTAGATCGAGGCGCGGATGCCGCCGACGTCCCGATGCCCCTTCAAGCCCTTCATGCCGAGTTTGGAGGCGTCCTTGATAAAGGTTTCCTCCAACGCCTCGGTGGGCAGGCGGAAGGTGATATTCATGTCGGACCGGAATTCCTTGACCGCTGTTCCCTTGTAAAACGCACTGGAATCCAGGGCGGCATAAATCCTGGCCGCCTTGTCCACATTCTGCTTGTACAGAACCTCCGGGCCGAGCTTGAGCATCCACCGCGTCACCAGCGACAGGATATAAATGCCAAAGGTCGGCGGGGTGTTATACAGGGAATTTTCCTTGATGTAGGTCTGGTACTTCAGCATGGTCGGCACCTTGGCCGGAACACGATCCGCCAGATCCTTACGCATCACCACCAGCGCCACGCCGGAAGGTCCGAGATTCTTCTGAGCGCCGGCATAAATCAACCCGAACTGGTTGATATCAAAGGGACGGGAGAGGATGTCGGACGACATATCAGCCACCAGCGGGGCATCGGTCTTGGGGAACACTTTCCATTGCGACCCGCCGATCGTCTCATTGGAGGTGATATGGACATAAGCCGCACCCGGGGTGACCTTGAGGTCTTCGTTTTTCGGCATGCGGGTCGGGATATCCTTGCCGGTATTGGCAATAACAGCGACGTTGCCGACCAGCTTGGCTTCCTTGATGGCCTTGCCGGCCCAGGCTCCGCTATCCACATAGTCGGCCGTCTGCCCGGCACCGAGCAGATTCAGGGGAACCATGGCAAACTGCATGCTGGCCCCGCCTTGAACGAACAGCACCGTGTAGTCATCGCTTAATTTCAGCAATTTACGAACGTTATCAATCGCCTCGGCGTGAACGGCATCGTAGTCTTTCCCGCGATGGCTATGTTCCATAATGGACATACCGGAACCTTTGAAATCCAAAAGCTCCTGCTGCGCCTCTTCCAGCACTTCAACGGGCAATACGGCGGGACCTGCACCAAAATTAAAAACACGCGCCATGGATCATCCTTCTTTCTGTATAAAAGTTGGCAACAGTGTACCGGTTGGATCTAAATCTTCAATCCGAAATCTCACAGTATTGACCGCCCTGTTATTTTTCCGTAACATCGGCCTCCAACAACTACCCAAGGGGAACTATGCGTTGTCCGCGATGCGGCCATGATGAAGACAAGGTTATTGACAGCCGGGCGTCGCGCGGCGGGGAAGTCATCCGCCGCCGCCGGGTCTGCGACAGTTGCGGACATCGTTTTACCACTCGCGAGGAAGTGGTCAAGGTGGCCCTTCACATCATCAAGCGTGACCAGCGCCACGAGGAGCTTTCCCGCGAAAAACTCATCAACGGCGTCACCCGCGCCTGCGAAAAACGCCCCATCAGCATGGATCAGATCGAGGCGCTGGTGGACAGCATCATCGTTGAACTTGAAAATGATTATGAACGGGAAGTTCCCAGCGAGGTCATCGGCGAAAAGGTGATGGAGAGGCTGGAGAAGATCGATGAAGTCGCCTATGTCCGCTTCGCCTCGGTGTACCGCCGGTTCAAGGACGTCAACCAGTTTATCAATGCGATTCAGGGGATGGTGGCCCGCTGATGATCTGGCAGGATGACACTGCTACGGAAACCGCGCGCGCCCGTATTGCCGGGCACCTGATGGAGGATGTTCCCTCGTTGTGCGGCAATCCCGCACTGGCCGCCTATGGCGCCCTGGCGGAGGCCGCCCAGGGCGTCGCCCTCTACCTGGATCAGATCGAAGTCATTCCGGAAGAACTGGATCTTCGCCAATCCCGCGACCTGCTGGCCCAGGCACTGGCCGCATCGGGAGAAGCCGCTTTGGCCCGGCGTATCCGGCTCTTCGGGAACCGCATCATCTATCCCGCCACCTGGATTGCCTGCGGCCGGGAAACGGTCTGGGTGCTCGACACCCGGCAATTGATGGATCCCATGGATTTCGGCATGGAACTGATTCTCTTTGAACGCATTCGCATCGTCCTGGCAACTTTCTCCGATGTGTGGGATGTAACCTCCGGCCAGGGATTCCTCGGCCTCAAGGGGCTGGAAACCACTGCCGCCCTCCTGCTGGGCCAGGCGGTCGCCGACCGACCCACCCGCAACCTCACCCACGAAATCAGGGGCTTGTGCGCCCGTCAACTCGACCATTTCCGGAAACAACGCGCCTGGCAGACTGCGCCGGCAATTCTGACTTTACTGGCATAACGACATAAGGAGAAACAACCATGATTACACAAGATCGCATCCAGACCGAACTGAAGAACACGCTGAATGAAACCAACTTTCCGGGACTGGGGGATCGCCAGCAGGGCAAGGTTCGCGAAAGCTACCTCCAGAAGGATCGCCGGGTCATCATCACCACCGACCGCGTATCCGCCTTCGACTGCATCATCGGAACCATTCCCTTCAAGGGCCAGGTGCTGAACCAATTGGCGGCGTTCTGGTTCGACCTCACTAAGAACCTGGTTCCCAACCATGTCATTTCCATCCCGGACCCGAATGTCATGGTGGTTCACGAATGCGAACAACTCCCCCTTGAATTTATCGTGCGGGGCTACATCACAGGCGTGACCAAGACCTCGGCCTGGTACAACTACGAGCGGGGCGTCCGCTATTTCTGCGGGAACACCCTCCCTGAGGGCATGAAAAAAGACCAGAAGCTCGAGCGCCCCATTCTGACACCCACCACAAAACACGAAAAGCACGACCGATCCCTCTCCCGCGAGGAGGCTATTCAGGAGGGGTTGATCGACGACGCCACCTTCGATGCGGCAGCGGAAATCTGCTTCAAACTCTTTGACGCCGGCGTCAAACATGCCGCCGCGCAGGGGCTCATCCTGGTCGATACGAAGTATGAAATCGGGCGGCTCGACGGCAAACTGGTGGTGTCCGACGAAATCCATACCCCGGACTCCTCCCGTTACTGGTTCGCCGATACCTACGAGGAACTTTTCAAGGCGGGCCGGGAACAGCGCAAGATCGACAAGGAATATGTCCGTGAATGGCTGGTTTCACAAGGATTTCGCGGCGATGGTGTCCCGCCAGAACTGACTGAGGAAGTGCGAGTGGAAGCCGCCCGCCGCTATATTCAGGCCTACGAGCAGGTTACCGGCCAGGAATTCAAGATTGTCGATGAACCCGTCGCCATCAGGATCACCGAAAATCTAAAAAAGTCCGGCTGCCTGAAATAAAAACCCTCACCACCCGCTTCGCTGAAGAGACGGAGGGGATTCCGGGAGAGGAAGACGCAGAAAATGTTGTGCGCTTTTTCAAAATGGCGAGTACCCCATTTTGGAAAATCGCACAACGCCGTCCCTTAAGAAATACAAGCAGAGCTGACTGCGGCCACCCACCACTCGTCCACTCTTTCTCCAGGATGGTGTTGCGGAATTTTTGGCTCGGGTACTCCCGAACGAAAATGCCGCAACATTTTCTTCATCGCCCTCTCTCCTGAGCCCCTCCGTCTCTCCAGCGAAGCGGGTGGTCATCTTCTCTTTTCGGGCTTACCCGCGCGCTAGCAGGGCGTCGATCTGGTCGAGGCAGATCTGGGACCAGGTCTCCATCCGGTCAAACATCCCCTTGAGCTCGGACAGGGTTTTGAATCCGGATTCCGTGATCACGCCTTCCCGCTTGCTGACTTCTGCGGAGGGCGCCCTCAGGATGTGAATCACCCCGAGATGAACCCTGCCCACGGCTGTTAAATCATCATTCAGCAACGCCACAACCTTGTGCGTGTAGCCCCGGGGAACGGCAACTTCCTCCTCCAACTCCCGAATAGCGGCACGCCCGTAGATATCCGTCTCTAACAAGTCGAGATCCTCGTGATTGATGTGCCCGCCGATCCCGATCGAGGCTTTGGCCACCAACCGCTCCTCGCCCGACTTCTTGCCCCGCACATAGCACCAGATTTTGTCCTGATGACAGATCAGGAAATAGGGAATCAGCTGCTTCAGGGACTCATCCTGTTCAGCCTTGTGGCGCGGAACAAACCGGTGGTTCCGGGGGTTCAATAATTCCGGAAGATACTTGTCCGTATCCAGCGTCAGCCCCTGAAACATCCCGAGTCGCTCGACAAGACTCCGGTCAACCACCAACACTTCCTCAAGGTCTTTATTCATGGCGAGGGATGCTAGCACAGCCCCACCCGGGGAACAACCGGAATGGGCCATAAAATAATCCAACACCCTAAGCCAGCCTGACCCGGCGTCCTTCAACCCGGACGCAGCCTTCAGCCAGCAACTGGAGCGCCTCGGGAAAGGCCACATGCTCCTGCTCCTGAATCCGGGCGTGCAGCGTCGCGGCCGTATCGCTCTCCAGAACCGGCACCACCTTTTGAAGAAGGATCGGGCCGGTATCGGTGCCGGCATCGACAAAATGCACCGTACACCCCGCGACCCTGGCCCCGTAATCCAGGGCTTGTTTCCAGGATTCCATTCCCGGAAAAGCAGGCAGCAAGGCCGGATGAATGTTGATGATCCGGTTCGGAAACGCCGCCAGTAGCCCCGGCTTGAGTATCCGCATGAACCCGGCCAACGCCACCACCTCCACCCCATAACGACTCAGGGTGTCCAGATAGCGGTGTTCGCCTTCTCCCTCCAGCTTGGTTTTGAACGGGGCGGCACTGATAAATTCCGCAGGAATCCCCTGCCGTCGAGCCCGCTCCAAAATATAAGCATCGGCCACATCCGAGAGCACGCACACCACCCGGGCATTCAGTCGCCCTGCCGTAATGGCATCCAGGATCGCCTGGGCATTACTGCCCTTCCCGGAGCCCAGTATCGCAATTCGCAAAGGGGGTCGTGTCTTCATGGCGGCCTATCGTAAAGAGGCTCCCGCACCCTGACAAGTCCCGACTTTCCCGGATATCAGGGTTTCCCTGATATCGATTTCAGGGTTCCCCTGATTGACTCCAAGCGCTCCAGTCAGTCTAATTCAAGCGGAATCATGGTCCGCAGAGGTGTGTGTGAGAGAGGGGCGCTTATGAAAAAAACGGGGACGATTCTTCTGGTCGACGACGATCCGGCAATTTTAGAGATGGTCGGAGACCGGCTTCAGATGGAAGGCTACACGGTGGTCACCGCCTCGCGGGGGGAACACGCCCTCGACAAACTCCGGTCGCTCATTCCTAATTTGATCATCCTCGACATTTCCATGCCGGGCTTGGGCGGACTGGGGTTCCTCAACCACCTGACCGACATCATTCCCAAGCCGACCGCTCCCATCATGATCTTCACCGGGCGCCATGAACTCGCTCCGTTTTTCGCCGATGACACCGTCTCCGTTTTTCTTCCTAAGACCACTCATCCTGAAATCTTCATCCAAAAAGTGCATGAACTGGTGGCCAGCCATCAATCCCAATTAGCAAACCCTACAGTCATCACCCGGAAAAAACTGCTCCTGATTGAGAATGATTTCGATTTGAGGGATCATTTATCACGGTTTTTCAGGCGGCACGGATTTGAAGTTGACCCCCGAGACGGGGGCCACTCCCTCCTGGAAACCGTCACCCGGAGCCAACCCCACCTCATTCTGATTAAATATCTGCTTCCCCACCATAATGGCCCGCAGTTGGCCGAAGAACTGGGAACCCATCCGCCCACACAAGCCATTCCCATCGTGCTGTACGACGAAACCGGCATCCAGGCAGGACTCCGGAAACATCCCTTCGTAAAAGCCCTGGTTGCCTCCAGCAAGGATCATATCCTGCTCAAAACGGTATCCGACATTCTCGCCGCCTCCTTCTCGCCTGCATTGACTTAAATGCGGCCGCGCCCTATCCTATACCGCATCCTATGACGACTTCATTGCCGACCAGTTTAACAGGACTGCTGGCGCGAACGGGCCTTTTGAACGAGGTTCAGATCGCCGCCCTGCTCCAGCAGGCCTTACAAAACGACATTTCCCTCACCCGTGCCGCCGTGGCGCAGGGGTTCACCACCGAGGAGGCCTTCCTCGAATCGCTCGCCTCGGTGCTGCATCTTCCGTTCCTGCGACTGGGCGCCATGAGCATAGATGCCGCCATCCTTGAAAAACTCCCCACCCGCGCGGTGTTCCAGTACAACGTGATCCCCTACGCCATCGAGAACGGCGCCCTCATGGTGGCCACCAACGATCCGTTCGACACCGGACTGGTCGATGCGCTCCGCCTCGCGTCCGGAATGCGCGTCAAACTGGCTCTGGCGCTCCTGGGCGAAATCGCCAGCGCGACCAAGAAATTTTACGGAGTCGGCGCCGACACCATGGAAAAACTGATGCAGGGCGACCAGCGCATCGAGGTTGCCCCCGACGAAGCCCTCATGAAAACCGACCTGGGCGAGCTCGACCAGGAAGCCTCGATTGTGCGGTTCGTCAACCAGATCATCTGGGAAGCCTACCAGGAACGTTCCACGGATATTCACATGGAGCCCATGGAAAACCAGCTCCGCATCCGGTACCGCGTGGACGGCGTGCTTCATCAGACCCCCCTCCCGGCCCAGCTGTCCCGTTTCCAGGCCGCCATCATTTCCCGCATCAAGGTCATGGCCAACATGGACATCGCAGAAAAGCGACTTCCCCAGGACGGCCGTATCGGAATGCGGATCCAAGGCGAGGATATCGACATCCGTGTCTCCACGCTTCCCACGGCCTACGGGGAAAGCGTCAGCTTGCGACTCCTCATGCGCGGCAAGGAGTTTATCGGGCTGCGTCAGCTCGGCCTCCGCGAGCGCGATGAAATCATCATCCGTAAAATTATCGAGAAACCCAACGGCATCATCCTGGTCACCGGTCCAACCGGCTCGGGGAAATCCACCTCGCTTTACGCCTACCTTCACGAAATCAATACCATCGACCAGCGGATCATCACAGTTGAGGATCCGATCGAATACGAAATGGCCGGCATCAACCAGTGCAATGTGAAGGCCGAAATCGGACTCACCTTTGCCACCGCCCTACGTTCCATCCTCCGGCAGGATCCTGATATCATCATGATCGGGGAAATTCGCGACTTTGAAACGGCGGAAATCGCCATTCGCGCCTCGCTGACCGGCCATCTGGTATTCAGCACCCTGCATACCAACGATGCGGGCGGCGCCGTAACCCGGCTTCTGGACATGGGCGTCGAACCCTTCCTCGTCGCCTCCTCCCTGGAAGCCGTCGTCGCCCAGCGCCTGGTTCGCCGCCTGTGCCCCGCCTGCAAACGGCCGGTTAAAGACCCCGACCTCACCTTCCTGCGCAGCGTCGGCTTTCCGGTTGAAAAAATTGCAGGCGCCACCCTGCACGAGGCCGCTGGATGCGAAAAATGCCGCATGACCGGCTTCCGGGGCCGAACCGGCCTCTACGAACTCCTCACGATCACCGAAGGTATCGAGCATCTTATTCTCCAGCGTTCCTCCTCCAATGCCATCAAACAGAAGGCCGTCGAGGAAGGCATGCTCACCCTCCGCGATGACGGCTGGTCGAAGGTTCTGGAAGGCATGACAACGGTCGAGGAAGTGGTTCGCGTGTCGGAAGAAGCGGACTAATCTTTAGGAATAAAGAGGGGTCAGGGTTCGGGGGTCAGGGGTCAGACGATGGCTAATTTCAAATATAGCGCAAAGGATAAGGCTGGGAAGCGGGTTGAGGGCACGATTGAGGCCAATGACCGGCTGACGGCTTTGCGCCAGGTTGAAAAACTGGGACTGATCCCGGTTTCCATCACGGCGGGCAGCGCGGCGGCGGCCCCGGCGGCCACTTCGCGATCCAAGCCTGCACCCAAGCTCAGCTTCAGTTTTAACAAGACTCCCAAGATGAAAACCCGGGACGTCCTGACCTTCTCCACGGAACTCAGCGACCTGCTGGCTTCGGGCATGAACCTGGGCCAGGCTCTGACCACGCTCGCTAACCGAAAAACGGGAAACGCCTCCGATATCATCATTCGCGACATCCGGGATCAGATCATCCAGGGCACCCCGCTCTCCGACTCCATGGCAAAACATCCCAAATCTTTTCCTTCCCTGTATGTCAGCATGGTCAAGGTCGGGGAAGCCAGCGGCGCGCTGTCGGAAGTCATGACCCGTCTGGTCGAGCATTATGAACGGCTTCAGGATCTGAAGGAAAAGGTGGTGATGGCACTCGTCTATCCCGCCATTGTGCTGTTCATGGGCTTTGCCACAATGATCTTCTCCATGGTCTTCGTCATCCCGAAATTCTCCTCCATTTTCCTCGAACTGGGAAGCACCCTGCCGCTTCCCACCCGCATGCTGATCGGAATGAGCGAATGGCTTCTGAAATACGGGTGGCTGGCTCTCGCGGCACTGGTCGGCGGCGGCGTTCTCCTGAGCCGGGCACTCCAGACTCCAACCGGAAAACAGCGCTGGCACCGGATGCAGCTCAAAACCCCTTTCATCAAGGGAATCGTCGCCTCCAGCACCTACGCCAATTTTGCCAGGACCCTGGCCACACTGCTCAATAACGGCGTGCCGGCCCTTCAGGCCCTGACCATTGTTGAAAATACCATCGGCAATGTGGTCATCGCCGCCGAAATCCGGAATGCCAAGGAGCGGGTGACGGATGGCACCACCATCTCAGGACCGCTGGCCGCCGGGAAGGTATTCCCTCCGCTCATGACCGATATGCTGGCTATCGGAGAACAAACCGGCGACATGGCGGGCGCCCTGAAACACATTGCCCACCGGTACGAGAATGAACTGAACCGCAATGTGAAACTTTTTACCACGGCGCTGGAACCCATCTTGATTGTGGTCGTGGCCCTTCTGGTCGG
>CAZOZF010000118.1:0-8948 GCA_964584205.1 uncultured Verrucomicrobiota bacterium | reverse complement strand
TCAACAACATGATCCGTTTTCGTGATCGTCCTGCGCATCAGTGTCTCCTCTGCTCCCTCGCCCTTCAGGGGAGAGGGTTGGGGTGAGGGTCGGTATTCTTCTCGTCCCGTTTGACCTCATTCCAATATTCATCAAGTTCCTCGAGCGAACACTCAGTCATCTGTTTCCCCTTGGCATGAACCCGGGCTTCCACGGCCTGGAAACGGCGGGAGAATTTCCGGACGGTTGCGGCCAGTAGTTCCTCGGCGTGCAACTTCTGAAATCGGCTGAGATTTACAACAGAGAACAGCAGATCGCCGATTTCCTCGGCAATATGCTCCTTGTTTCCGGAACGCATCGCTTCCTTGGTCTCCTCGAGTTCCTCCTCGAGCTTTGCCATGACGTCGTGAATAGCCGACCAGTCGAATCCGACCCGTGCCGCCCGGCTTTGAACCTGGTGTGCCTTCATCAGGGCGGGGAGATGCTTGGGGACGCCGTCCACCACGGAACGCCGACCGGTTTTCTTTTCCTTGCTCTTGATCTCCTCCCATTTCTTGAGGACGTCCTTGGAGCCGGTGACCTTGTCGTCGGCAAAGACATGGGGATGCCGGCGGATAAGCTTCTCGGCAAGAACGGTGCAGATGTCGTCGAACCCGAACTGCCCCATTTCCTGTCGGAGTTGAACCTGGAAGACGACCTGGAGGAGCATATCGCCGAGTTCGTCCTTGTGTTTCTCGGGGTCGCCTGAATCGATGGCATCAATCAGTTCGTAGCATTCCTCGATCAGGAACGGCTTGAGGGTTTCAAGGTTCTGTTCGCAATCCCAGGGGCAGCCGCCCTCCGGGTCACGGAGCTTTCGCATAATCTCAAGGACTTGATCAATGGGGCGTGTTGTCATGGATCCTCTTGCTGGTTCGCATGGCGCAGAATTCAGGGCCGCACATGGAGCAGTGGTCGGCTTCGCTCTCTTTGCAGACGCGGGTGGATTCATAGCGTTTCCGGGCATGCTCGGGGTCAAGGGAGAGGGAAAACTGTTTTTTCCAATCCATCGCCATCCGGGCTTCGGCCATGGCGTCGTCAATATCCCGTGCATGGGGCAGGCCACGCGCGACATCGCCGGCATGGGCCGCAATGCGATAGGCGATGACACCCTGGTGGACTTCCTCCTCGGTCGGCAGGCCGAGATGTTCCGCCGGGGTCACATAGCACAGCAGGCAGGCGCCGTAGGTGGCGGCGGCCGTGGCGCCGATGGCCGAGGTGATGTGATCGTAACCGGGCGCGATATCGATGACCACGGGGCCGAGAACGTAGAACGGCGCGCCGTCGCAGAGTTTCTGCTGACGTTCCATATTGTCCTGGATCTGGTTGAAAGGAACATGGCCAGGTCCCTCGACCATGACCTGGACGCCTTCTCGGCGGCACCAGTGGACGAGTTCGGCGAGAGTATCGAGTTCGGCGAATTGAGCTTCATCGCTGGCGTCTGCCAGGCAGCCGGGGCGAAGGCCGTCGCCGAGCGAGACGGTGACATCGTACTTGCGGCAGATCTCGATCACTTCGTCCCAGTGGGTGAAGAGAGGGTTTTCCAGTTTGTGGGTATTCATCCATTCGGCCATCAGGGCGCCTCCGCGGCTGACGATGCCCGTTTTTCGTTTCATGGCCATGGGGATATGGCGGCGGAGCAGTCCAGCATGGAGAGTCATGAAGTCGACGCCTTGGCGTGCCTGTTCCTCGATCACCTGAAGAAACAGTTCCGGGGTCAGATCCAGAGTGTTTCCCTTGAGGCGCGAGATGGCTTCGTACAACGGAACGGTTCCGAGGGGGACGGGGCTGGCCTTGAGCATTCCTGCGCGGATGGCCCCCAGATCGGAGCCTACGCTCAGATCCATGACGAAATCGGCGCCCGCCTTGAGGGCGATGTCGAGTTTGCGGAGTTCCTCGCCTGCGGCGGAGCGTTCGGTTGAGCGGCCGAGGTTGGCGTTGACCTTGGTCCGGAAGGCGCGCCCCGCGATGGCCGGGTGTGTCATGGAGTGGGCGGGATTGGCGGGTAAAACGGCGCGGCCGCAGGCGATTTGATCGCGGACAAGCAAAGCGTCAACCCTCTCGAGGCGGGCGACAGTCTCCATGACCGGGGTGATGGTGCCTTTTTTGGCTTCAATTAACTGGGTCGTCATGCGACAGCGGATCCTTTCATTGAAAAACGACAAACACACTATTGATTTTGTCACGCAGAGTCAACGAGGGAGGGAAGAAAGGGAGTAAGGGGTTAAGGGGTTCAGGGGTTCAGAAAGAAAAAGAATAGTGCCTCACCCTTTTGCCCTTAACCCCTTTCACCCTTAACCCCTTAACCCCTTTCACCCTTAACCCCTCTCTCCCCCTTTTTCCTTCCTTGTGCCTGACTGGGTGGTGTGATACAAATCCCGCCCTTTAACCAAGGGAATACTGAATCATGGAAGCATTAGCGCACATTCCGATGGGGGAAGATCAGTTCGAGGAATGGTTTCTGACCCAGGTGGGTGCCTCCGGTATGCCGGTGGCTGACATGCAGAACGCCTTGCGTGAGTTGCGGCGGGCCGGAATGACTGACCAGACCAACAGTTGGGCGGAACTCATGGAAGATACCCTGATTGAGCAGGGGTGTTTGGATGATGCTGTCACGGTGCTCGGAATGCGGGCGGAATGGAATAACGGAAACGCCGCGTTCCGCGAGGTGTGCATCAAGAAGCTCACTGCGATGTTCCGGAATGATCCTGTCCGGAAAAAGTTTGTTATCAGTCTCGGATTGGATCGCGGAATTGCCCTTTCCGAATGTTTCCGCCGACTGGATACCCTGCAAAATATGAAGCCCGGCCTTCTCTGTGTCGACCGGACCTGGGGCGTGGGCATGGTCAAGAAGGTGGATGCCTTCTATGAGCGGGTGACGATTGATTTTTCGCGGAAAATGGGCCACGAGATGTCGTTTGCCTATGCCGCCGAAACGCTTCAATTGGTGGATGATGCGCATCTTCTGGCCCGGAAATACCGGGATGCCGTGGCACTGGCCTCGTTGGCCGAGACCGAGGCGGCGGAATTGGTTCGTATCGCGCTCCGCAGTTATGGACCCTTGCCGGTGGCCAGGCTCCAGGAAATCCTGTCGGACGGCATTATTAAGCCGGACGGCTGGAAAACCTTTTGGGATTCCGCCCGCAAGGCACTGAAGGCCGATCCCCTTGTGGTCATTCCCGCTAAGCGGAATGAACCGATTTCCCTGCTCGACAAGGCGAAGGCCTATGATGCCTCCTGGTTCACACAATTGGCTGCCGAGCGCACGGCGGAAGGGGTCTTTGAACGCCTGGAGAGTCTGTCCGACAACGCGAAGCCAGCAGAACTGGATGCGGCCAGTCTCCGGATTGTGGGCGAACGGCTCGCCTTTCTGATGAAGGGGTTCGGGGATAAGGACATGAGCATTCGCGTCCAGGTCGTTGTACTGGCGCGTCAATGGGCTGTGGCTCTCGAGCAAGTGAATTGGGAGCGGGAAGCCGGAATGCTGATCGAGCCGGCCATGTTCATGGCCGCCGCCCAGGCGATCACTTCAAAGCGGCTTGATGCGCTGTTGAAGCTCTTGGTTGACTATGATAGTGCCCGTCTCTATGAGACGATTACCGAGTCCATTCCCGGGATGACGATGAATGTACTTAATTCCTGCGTCGGATTTATGTTGGATCAGGGACAGGATTCAGTCTGTTCCGCCGTGTTTAAGGAATTGGTCGGCATGCGGAAGGCAGGGGTTGAGGTTTTGTTCTGGCTTGCCCGGCGTCCTGACCGGCTGGAGTCCTGGGGATTGGGAACAACCGGGGATCTGGCGTTCCAGATTCTGTTGTCTCTCGAAAAAACCTACAACGGAGAGCGGCTCAGAGCCGCCAACCAGTTGTGCGAACTGGTGCAGCAACGTGAATGGCTGGAAGCCGCCTCTCACGGCATGAATGAGGTTCAGCGAACCAGCTTTGTCCGGTATTTGTACGCCGCCATGGGGAAATTGCCCGTGGATACCTCGGCGATGATCGGACGCATGGTGCGGGTCTACCCGCAACTCGCCGAGATTCTTGTTTCCAAGCGCAATGAGGCGGCGGAGGCGACGGCTCCGAAGGGTGGCCTGACTTCGTGGCGATCCTATCGGCAACGTCAGAAGCTGCTTGAAAAAATCGTCAATGAAGACATTCCGAAAAACAGCCGCGATATCGGGGTGGCTCGCAGCTATGGCGATTTGCGTGAAAATTTCGAATACAAGGCGGCCAAGGAGCAGCAGGGTATTCTCATGCGGCGCAGCGGAGAATTGGATCAGGATCTGAGCACGGTGCGAGGAACCGACTTTTCAAGCGTCCCCGTCGAGATCGCCGGAATGGGGTCATCCGTCACGCTCCAAATGGCGGACGGGCATACCGAGCAGCACCATATTCTCGGCGAGTGGGATCAGGATACCGAAATGAAGATCATCTCCTGCAGCAGCCGGATGGGGAAAGTTCTGGCCGGCCACCGGGCGGGTGATGAACTCCTGGTTCCGGGTGACCAGGGGGATGTTCCCTGTAAAATTATAGACGTGTCGTCTCTTCCTGAACCGGTTATCATGTGGACTCGGGAGGGGTGACAGCTATTCTCATTTTGGCCGCATGGAGGGCGGATGTCCCCAGCCGCCGCGTGAATAGGGTCGCCAAAACGGCGGTCGAGGACGCCCGCCCTCCAGGAGAGGTGGCCATAATGCGAATTGCTGGAGGGGTGAGGGTAGGGATTGACAGCAGTGTGGGTGTTTGATATTGAGGCGTGCTTTTTTCCGGACGGAAAAAGGCAGCACTAAGAGAGCAGGGTAATTTTATGGCAAAAAAGACAATCCAGAAAAAGACTGTGGCGAAGAAACCGGTGGCAAAGAAACTGGTGGCGAAGAAGCCCGTGGCGAAGAAGCCCGTGGCGAAGAAAGCCAAGGCTCAGGCCAAGACGTCCATCAAGCCTGTTGTGAAGGCCGAAAAACCTGTGGCCAAGACCGTTTTCAAGTCCACAGCCAAGGCTGTAACCAAGCCTATTGCTCGAATGATTGTCAAGCCGAAGGTCAAGTCGAAGGTGGATAAGAAGAGCCTGAAATTCCTGAAGGATGTCCTGATCAAGACGCGGGATCGGCTGACCGGTCAGATCTCGGCGTTGTCGGATGATTCCCTTAAGTATATTGATGATGCCTCTTCGGAGGATCGGACGGATGACTTTGACCGGGAGTTTGCCTTGAATCTGGCGAGCAGCGAGCACGATGCGATTTTTGAGATTGATAACGCCCTTCGCCGCATTGAAGAAGGAATTTACGGGGTGTGTGATTCCTGCAGTTGCCAGATTGAAAAACCCCGGCTTCATGCCCTGCCATTTTGCCGGATGTGCATCAAATGCCAGTCCGAGCAGGAAAAGGGTCGGAGTCGGTTCCGTCCGTTTGGCGAAACCCTGGCACAGGGTGTCGAGCCGGTTTCCGAAACGGTGGAGTCTGAAGAGGCGGAATAATACCCGGACATCATGCTGGTATTACTGCTCAGTGTCGCGATCATCCTTCTGGATCAGGTCACCAAGCAATGGGTGACGATGCAGTTTTATCTGGGCGAAAGTGTTCCGGTCATTCCTGGTTTTTTTAATTTTTCCTATGTGCGGAATACCGGGGCCGCATGGGGAATGCTGGGAGGCTTGAATGGCCTGCTGGTGGGGATGTCCCTGGTTGTTCTGCTGATCTTGATTTTTTTCCGCCGGTCATTTCTGAACGATACCCTGATTCACCGCCTGGCGTTGGCGTTGATGATAGGAGGGACTGTAGGGAATCTTCTGGATCGGGTACGCCTCCAGTATGTGGTCGATTTTCTTGATTTCTACTGGCGTGTCCATCATTTTCCGGCCTTCAATGTGGCCGACTCCGCAATCTGCGTGGGCGTCGGTCTTTACATGGTGTCCACCCTGATTTCTGCAAAAACACAAACCCCGGAGTGAGCACTCATGCCGACGGCGGTTCAGGCGAGTGCCTATTTTTTAGTGGGTTCCACGGCAACCGGTAAAACAGCGGTTGCCCAGCACTTGGCGGAATGCCGTGGCGCGGAAATCCTGTCAGCCGACTCCATGCTGGTTTACCGGGGAATGGATATAGGCACGGCCAAACCCTCCCGTGAGGAACGGCAGCGGGTTCGATATTGGGGGGTGGACGCAGTGGCGCCCTCGGAATCCTATAACGTATCCCGTTTTCTGGATGAGGCGCGCCGGTGTTTTGAGTCCGCCACAGCCGCCGGAAAAAGCGTGATTGTGGTGGGCGGAACCGGCCTCTACATCAAGGCGCTTCTGGTGGGGCTGGATGAACTTCCTCCCACAACGCCGGAGTCCCGTGAAAAGTGGCAGGCGCTCTTTCAGGAACAAGGGGTGGGCGGGTTGCGTGCAGCTCTTGAAGCCCGGGGGCCGGAATGGTTTTCCGCCCTGCCGGAGTCCGATCAAACCAACGGACGGCGGTTGATCCGGGCGCTCGAGCTGATTGAGGCGGGCGTGGCGACGCCCCCCCGATCCTGGACGGCTCCCCGCTCAGAGTCGGTTGTCACGGGGTTGACAATCGAACGGGCCGCGCTGGTGGGGAGAATTGAAGCACGGGTTCAGGCGATGTACGCCGGAGGGCTTCTGAATGAAGCCAGGGCTCTTCTTGAAAAAGGATGGGATCCGGCCTGCACCGCAGCCCAGGCCATCGGCTATGCCGAGGCGGTCGCCTGTTTAAAGGGACAACTCTCCCAAAGTGAGGCCATTCGATTGACGGCCCAGCGTACCCGCCAACTTGCCAAGCGCCAGATGACCTGGTTTCGAAACCAGTCGACCGTATCCTGGATCACGGTGACTTCCGCTATGAGCGTTGAGGGGGTCTCTGCCCGGGTGGCTTCCGATTGGGAGCAGCACGGGTCGCAGCCGGTTGTGTTGCCTGGTTGACTTTTCGAAGATGATTCAGTATTAGTACTAAAAAACGATTAGTACTATTATGTCAAAAACTCTTTATGCGTCTTCGGAGGCTTTGCCCCTGTGTTACCGGGTCTGCGATATGCCCCTGCGGTTACGGCCGCGGGAGGCGGTGGATCGGCAGGGGATCGAAAATGTATCCGATACGATCCTGCTGGCAATTGTGTTGCGAACCGGGTCGCGCGGGGTGAATGTAATGGATCTGGCGGAACGGATGCTGGTGAAGCATGGCAGTCTCACCGCATTATCCCGGGTCTCGGTGGAGGACTTGACCTCTGATAAAACCCTGAAGGGGTTGGGTCGGGTGAAGGCGCAGATGATCAAGGCGGCGCTTGATCTGGCCCGGCGGATGGCCGATGAAACCCGGGATGAGCGCGGCGGTTTTGTGAGGACTCCGGAAGATGTGGCGGGGGTGATGCGGGAATGGGCGCGTGGACTGGATCATGAGCGCTTCTGGGTGCTGAATCTGGATACCCGGAACCGGATGAAGGGGCATCCCCACGAAGTCTCAAGAGGGATCCTGGATTCCAGTCTGGTTCATCCCCGGGAAGTGTTTAAGCCGGCCATTCAAGGCGGGTGTGCGGCGATTGTGCTGGTTCATAATCATCCCTCGGGCGATCCGACCCCGTCCGCAGAGGACATCCGGTTGACCCGTCAGTTGATTCAGGCCGGCCAGGTTGTCGGCATCAAGGTGCTGGATCATATGATCCTCGGCCGCCGCACGCCGGATCAATCCCGTGACTTTTTAAGTCTTCGAGAATCCGGCACAGTTGAATTTGAGGGGTAAAGGAAGAAAGGGGTTAAGGGAGGAAGGGGTTAAGGGGTTCAGGTGGAATATGAAAAGTGCCGAGGCACAATCTTAACCCCTGAGCCCCTTAACCCCTTTTCTCTCCTCTGTAGGCTTTATCCATCTCCGCCTGAATGGACAGGGTGGCTGCGCGCGGATCAGCGGCTTCAACGATGGGGCGGCCGATGACGAGATAGGTGGAGCCGGCTTCAACGGCGAGGGTGGGGGTGGCGACACGTTTCTGGTCGCCAACATCGGTGCCTGAAGGCCGAATTCCCGGGGTTACCAGGATGGGCGTGTTTCCGAATTTCCGCCGCAGAAGGGGAGCTTCATGAACTGAGGTTACAACGCCGTCAATCCCGCAGGACAGTGCCAGATCGGTTAAGGCCAAGGCCTGTTCCGCGACCGTGCGGTGGATGCCGAGGTCAGTGAAATCGTCCTGATTCAGACTTGTCAGGGTCGTCACCGCCACCAGGCGCGGCCGGTTGGGGCCGAATGACGCGGCGGCCTCAGCGGCGGCTTTGAGCATGGCGCGGCCGCCGATGGCGTGGACGGTCATCAGGTTGACTCCCAGTTTGGCGGCTGCGGTAACCGCATTGGCCACGGTACGGGGGATGTCGTGGAGCTTGAGGTCCAGGAAAATGTGTTTATTTCTGAGGGAGAAGGGTGTCAGTACGGCAGGTCCCTCGGCCGAGAAGAGTTCCAGGCCCACCTTGAACCAGGTCAATTGGTCGGGAAGTGTATTCAGCAGGGGGGTGATCTCCGCAGCGGTCGGGACATCAACGGCAACAATGATTTCAGGTTTCATGAGCATTCCTTTCGGCAAAACGTTTGCCTGTTGTAGCGGAAGCACTCGAGATTATCCAGAGGAGATTGCGATGAAGATAAATCCCGACATAATGGCGGTATACTCTGATTTCCAGGTGGACCGCGACCTCCGGGCGCGGTCAGACGCCGCCCGGAGGTCGGCGTCCACCGGGTGGATGTAGAATCAATTTCCAGCGGGTTGATAACTTGAGTGTGGGAGGGGGATGGCGTATAAATGAGCAAATGCGGTTTCTTCTCTACAATGTGAGGTATGGTGCCGGGGTGGGGCGGCGGTTTCACTTTCCGTTTCCCGGATCCGGGTATTTGAAGCGAACCGGTGTCATGCTCGATCACATCACCGGGTTTATCCGCTCCCAGGATCCCGATGTCGTCG
>CAZOZF010000117.1:0-9349 GCA_964584205.1 uncultured Verrucomicrobiota bacterium | reverse complement strand
AGCCCCGCCCGTGCCGATCAGGAGCCCGCCGGCCTCAACCCACCGCTTCAGTTCGACGACGTGCCGCCACCCTCTCCCGCCTCCTCACCCGCCACGCCGGCGCCTCCGCCCGCGACATCAAGAGTGCCGCCCGCGCCAAACACTGAAATACCGTGTGTCGCCGGCTCGCTTCCGGCCCTGGCCACCATTTTATTTCCCTGATACCATCAGGTTATGACTTTATTTTTACCTTTCCGCGGGAGTGGAGCCCGGGGGAGATTCCGCGGAAGTGCCAAGGTCTAAAACAAGGGGATTCCACTGGGAATCCAGAAAAGCACCCAACATCAAACGCACCGTCAAGCCGTATTCCCCCTTGCCTTCCCGTTTAACAACGGCATCCGCTAGGCGTCTACATCGTCACAACGTCACCTTCGTCACGACGCCGTACATGACGGACCAGCCATTGTGACGATCGCGGTGATGCCGAACATGCTGACACCGTCATAAACGTCACGGTTGGGATTAAAGCATAATCCAGCCGGCAAGGTAAACCTGTGAAGATTGTGTAGCGGGTGACGACGGTGACGACACTTCCCGGGCATCCGCAAGGGCGAGATCGCCCCACCCTCGGCAGCCAAATAAGGACGCGAGGACAGTTTTGACCGGGGAAACCGAGGTAATGTAGACTTGAAATTCAAACTCTACCCCTCCGCCCCCTAAAAACGACCGTCCGAAGTCTTCCATCATTTATTCATTTTTCAGGAATCGCTAGCATAAAGTAGAGCGCGCTCCGACTGGACAAGAAGACTTATGGAATCAGTCAGGTCTCTCCCTCTGTTCCTTAATATTACGTTATATTCGGGTATAACAATAAGATGGGATCCTGTCTGGTTGATGCAAATGCCGCTTCCGCGTCCGCGCGCCACACACCTTGCGCCCGCTTCTACATCCCATCAAAAACACGTTTTATCCAAAAGAAAACTCGACCTGCTTCAGTCTAGCTTTTGTTACCAAAGCCGGCCTCCCGGCATTGAACCCGTAGAAGATCAACTGATAGGAAAAAGAAGGAGGACCAATGAAGAAAACGATCGGTGTATTCATAGCCGCCCTGGCCTTGTTGGCCGGGGCCGGCTGCGATGAGGAGCAACTTGAGCAAGCCACCTCAGCCCAGCTGTATCGAGCGGTCCAGGAGCAGCAAAGGCTCATACAAAGTCAGGCCAGGAGCATTCAAATGCTCGGACTGGCTGTCGTGATGCTTGGTGGTGGGCTGGCCCTGACGTTGGCCGCGGCATGGCGGAAAGGACGGGCTTTATCGGTAACAACCAAAGAGTGAGAGGCGGAGGCGACATCAACTTAGCCATCGCGATAGCAGCCGTCGTCATGGGCCTGGTCATCGGCACGACGGTGGCCGCAAAAATCGCGGGAATAGTTGTGCAGGCGGCAGTTGCCCAGGCGGCCGATGAAATCCGGGCCAGCCAGCAGGCCGAAATAATCTCCAGTGGGCTGGCGGCCTTGGGCGCGGTCTTATGCGGGATCGCGATGCCGGTGACGGTGCTCGTGACCCTGAATTTGATGGAAAGGAAGGGGTTGCATGGAGGTGGAAAACCAGCGCCCCGGGATGACCCCGTTCATCGTGGGCATGGTGATCGGCTGGATCCTCGGACAAGTTGGGATAATCGGCCTGATCCTGGCCGTGATCGGATGCGGAGTGGTCGCCTACAACCGCGGCTACCGAATCGTGATCGAGAAAGACAATGAACCAAAGAACGGAGAATGGAAATGCTGAAGCAAGCCGAAGCCGGGTGGCTTCGGTAGCTTGAAATAATGAGCCGCCCAGGCGGCTACCTGAAAATGGTGGCCGCTGGGCTACCGTGGTTTCTCCACGGTTGCCGGTGGTCACCTCCTATGAATGGAGGAGACCGTGAGCCCGACAGCAGGCATCATGCTGGTGACTGAGATCCGGCCGCTCATCACGGCCGCTGTTGCCCGAGGAGCAGTCAAGTGCACCGGGTGCGAAGACGTTGAAGAACTGACCGCCGAAGGAGTCGCGTTGGCTGCCAAAGCTCTTGAATCGGCCGAGCGCCGGGGCAAGGACGTTCCCCCGCAATCGGTGGCCTACTACGCCGTGGAGGGGCTCAAGCATGGCCGACGGTCCGGGTATGCCGGAACCACGGACGTGATGAGCGCGGCTGCAACCCTCTGCGGCCGGGCGAATCTCCGGTCCATGGACGCGCCAATAGCGCTTGACGGCGACGATCCAGATGCCGAAATGACGCTTCATGACGCTTTGGCGGACACGGCTGAGGACGTGGACGTGTCGGTGGCGCGCCGGCTGGACTGGGACACGGTTTTGACACGGCTCGATGCGCGCAACAAGACGATGGTGACAGCGATAGCGGCGGGATACGGCACGAACGCGATCGCCGACAAGATCCACGTTAGCCCACCCCGGGTGTGTCAACTGAAGGAGGCGGTTGGGAAATATATCACCCAAGAATGGGGCGACAACGGGATCGCAGATTCCACAACGCCGTCGAAATGGCGGGCTGGATTGCGGGCGACGACTGAAAGGCGTGCCGCAAGGAATGACCGCGCACGCTTGTAATGACCTGAAGTGTGTCTCACGAAAGGGAAGTGATCGTCGGCGGGTAGCTGCAAGGGTAGCTGCCCGCCTTTTTAATTTTCTTTCTATAAGGCCTCGCTTCCGCCTGTGGCTCGCTTAGTCGCTCCTGCAAACTCCCGTGAACTTGAGTGAACTTGAGCGAACGTTTGTGGAGCTTGTTGAACGCTGGCCCGCGCGTGCTGAAGGAAATGCTCCTCTTCGGGTGTTGTGCGCGGCTGCCTGATGCCATTGAAACCCTGGATCTCCGGATCGCTTATCTTGCCCCCGAGTAGGGTGTTCAGGGACGAACTCGTGTCGGGCAGGTCTTTCATATGGGGGCGTCCATCGCCCACCGCGGCGTCGCAGAAGATCGCGAAAGCCTCCTGATCGAGGTCCAGGACTCGTGCCAATTGTCGAAGAGCTCTAAAGCCTGGTCTACGCTTCCCCCACTCCAGTTGCGAGATGTGCGATTTTGCAAGCGATGCCGCCCTGGCGAGTTCTCCGATAGACCACAGCCGGTTTACCCGGAAATGCCGCAGAAGCCTGCCGAAGGTCATGGTCTTCAGCATAAATAGCTCATCGGGTTGCATGGCCTCTCTCCTCTTCAAGGGTGATCAATTTTGCCTTGGTGCCTTTGATGTTCACCCCCACCAATTCAAGGCGATGTAGGCATTTGTCGATGTTCTTCCACACGGTGGCGCTGTGCTGCCGAACAGGACCCAACGTATCGACTGCCTGTACCGCCTGTTGCGCAGCCCGAGTTTGCATGGCTGACAGGCGTTTTTCGTAAAGAAGAGCGCCTTGCTCCGTTTCTCCTACAACACTTATTTCAACCTGCAGCATGTCTTCCCACGCGTCCTGCTTGCCTGTTGGGATCAGGCGTTCGCCGCTCAGAATAGCACGCACATCGTCCTGTGATTGCACCCCAAGGGCCATACGACCAGATTTCTGATCTTCCTGCTGAAGCTCCCGCAGGGAGTTCTCCTTCTCCTGGCGGTCCTTTGCAAGCCGTTCTTTTGATACGTCCGATTCGCCCCGTTCTTCCTCGATAACATCCTGCAGTTCACGATTTGCCTGAGCGATCTGCCGCTCCCAGAAGGTGATTCGGTTCCAGACGACGGTCGCCAGACATTCTAGATCGTGCAGGGGTACTCGAATCGGGCTTCCGCGGTTTTCATAAAGCTCTTTAACCAGTGCCCGTAGAGCTTGTAACTCGCGGCGGCATTCATCGGATGATCGTTCACGCGCGTGAAAGCGACGGATATACTCCAGATCCTGCCATTCACGCTCCTCGACCTCCTGTGCTTGCGCCATCAACGTGAACTCCACCCGCTGGATAAACTGCAGCTTGATCAATTCCTGAGCCAACAGACGGATTGTCTGCACCGCCAGCTGGTTGGGGGGATTCAGGTCCCGGGTGAGCTGCTCGGTCAAGTCATCGTAATCTTGGGCATTGAGAAACAATGCGGGATTGCGCCTGGGGATGGTGTTGTCGAGTTTGCGCGGATTGACTGCCATAGGCGGTTGCGGGGCGGGATACCTGGCAGAGCATGAAACCGGTTCTGGCGCTTGTACAATTGGCGGCACATCCGGGACGATTCGCATAACCGGGTGGCCGGTCGATGGGCTGGGACTAATAGCATTACGAGCAACCGTAGCAGTTTGCATGACCTTAACTCCCTACTGAGACATTACAGAAAGCGTCCGGTTGCTGGCGTAAAGGTCGCCAACCCGGGGCAGCAACAGACTGCCTATTCGGGAGTTCATCGGGTTACAAAACCCGCCGTCCAAAAGGACGGATTCGTTTCGATCTATGAAGAAAGTATCACAATCGTAATTTCAAAGAAAGGAGGATTTCATGAAGACCATTTTTGATCCGCGGTACGTCCGACTCATAGACCACCTCAAACGGCGCCGAAAGGATCTCGGGTTCACGCAGGCGGCAGTTGCTCAAAAAATGCATCGATCTCGAACCTGGGTCAACAAACTCGAACAGCGGGAGCGTAGGCTTGACGTTCTGGAAGCCTCAATGCTCTGCGAGATATACCTTCTTCCCTATTCGGCCATCGTAGATATCCTTGTGGATATCCAGCGCCCATAGGGGCGCTTTTTTTACCCTTCAGAGCTTCAGCACCCCAAAAAGGCATCCATCTCCGATGGCGGATTATGCCTCCTGTTTGACATCTTTTCCGCGCCTGTTTGACATCTTTTCCGATACTTGACCGATAACGGTCTAACGGTACAACTTCCCGTACCGACACATGGAATCAGTACAATACACGCATTATCAGGGGTTTATGAAAGGCGCTCCGGGAGTTGTCCCGAAGATGGTGGGCAGTACAGGAATCGAACCTGTAACATCCAGCGTGTAAATCCCCTTCCCTTCAGCACTTCGTTTTTTCGTGAAATGCTTTGGATCAATATGAAGCTATTTCAAATGACTGATATTATGCTACTTATGGCTTATTATCGAATCGCATCTGCTTTTTGACTGGCCTTGAAATGCTATGGATTCAAATGGCAGAAAATCAAAGAACCGTCAAAGTTTTGCCGTTTTATGGCGCGGGTTTAATTCCGGCATTTCCTGGCTTTCAGCCGATGTGTTCCGTTGACTTTTCGCCTCATGAATCGCGCCCCAAATCCACCCATGCGCATGGAGGCTCATGCGCGGTCTTATTGGATCCTTGGCAATTCGTTTTCGGGCACCAGAAGCTTGATTGATCTCGCCTGTCCGGGGATTCTTTCAATCAGCCCCTTTTTCTCCAAAGTCAGCACCATCTGGTGAACGGTGGGCGGACTCACGTTGAAGTGCCGCTGCATCTCATGTTCGGCGGGGGCTTGCCCATACAGTGCGCCATACCCGTGGATGAAGGCAAGGTATTGCCCCTGCTTGGAAGTGAACTTGCTCTTCGACTTGCTCTGAATTTCCCGCTTCCCCCCCTTGGGGCAAAGAATGTCCACCATCCTGCCGGCTTGGAAGATGACTACATGCCCTCCCCTCCCCCCTTCCCCAAGACTTTGCCGCCTCTTCATGCTGGCGGCCTTGACCTCCTTGATCGTGCTTTCAAAAAAGTCGATCTGCGCCCCGCAATCGCAACGATAGGAGGAAGGGTAAATTTCCTTAGGCATGAGGCAGTATGACGACGGGAAAGGGCAAAATCAATTCGATCCTTTTGGCGAGGCAATTTTACCATTCGGCTAAGCCATACTCCCCACAACCTCGGCTATTGGCTTGTCTTGGCATCCCGGCCGGATTACAGTTGCCTCCAATGAGCACACAGGATTCAACAGGACGGTTTTAGGCTTGCCCACGAGATCATGACACCTGAACAAGAAACGCTTCGCTTTGTCACGACTGGCGAATACGAGCTGCTTCCCGGTGCGTGGCCCGGCCGTAACTTTATCGAAAAATCGACACGGGCGGACAACACGCTTCGAGCCGCCCTGATCGAGGAGGTCCGGCGCAGAACGGAAGGTCACGCTCTTCCCGCATTGCCGCCGGGCTTCGACGCAAGCCAATTCGTGCTCGGTAAAGTCGCTCCCATGGTACGGGGGTTATTCCCGGC
Organism: uncultured Verrucomicrobiota bacterium; assembly: GCA_964584205.1. GTDB lineage: Bacteria > Verrucomicrobiota > Kiritimatiellia > CAIKKV01 > CAITUY01 > JAABPW01. Next base: position 3,202 of record CAZOZF010000117.1, on the reverse strand, counting down.
AAAAGAACAGTCGGCCATGCTCAAGCTGTTTGAAAAATCCCTCGTGTTCGTGACGCAAGCCAATATCGAACAGCTCCTATTGGAGACCCCCTGGCTGGGAACCACTTGGCGGATCGCCAATCTGCACCTTGAAAGTCTCGGTCTGCCGGGATTGAATGGACAACCCGTAGACATAGTCGGCTTGAGCGAGGAAACGACGTTCTACGTCTCCATGTCGTATTTCCAGTACGGGAATCCGTTCGCGGATTACGTGGTCCATGAAGCCGCGCACGTGTTCCACAACTGGAAGCGAAACAGGGCTGGTCTGCCCCATACAAGGACTCGGGAATTCCTGCTGGAAATTGCCTTCGCCAAACGGGAGATTTTCGCCTACGCGTGTGAAGCATACGCCAGAATATTAGAGCAGGCAAATAGCCCGGCCGACAGGCGCCTGCTGCACGCAGAGTATGCCGGAAAATGGCCGCCGAATTTCGATGGGATTGACCGGGCCGAAATTGTGAATGTGGTATCCGAAGCCGTGGGCGCCCGGAACGGGTGGAAACGGATCCTGCAGTGCTGCAGCAAAGTGGGCTGAATAAAATGCCATACAAACCGCCATACACGGTCGATGAAATCCTTCGCCTTCGGGAGGAGGGGTTGACATACAAACAAATTGGTATCCGCTGCGGGGTGAGCGGGTCGAGGATCGGGCAGATAATCCAGAGGGTAAGGAGGGCTAGCGCCGATCAAGAGCGGACGCAGGTTATGCGCGAGAGACTGCGAGCCGAGATTGACATCGAAAAGAAACGGGACTTGGAGGATCTTTTTTGCGCCATCTCCTTGCCGAGTCGGGTAGAAATTGTATTGCGAAAGCATTTCAGCGGGAATGGCGTCACGAAACTCAGTTTGAGAGAACTGATGGACCTGCTCATCTCGAAAAAAGAGGGGGCCATCGACCCGTTCAGTCTCATGCCGGCTCTCAGGCTCAATTATTTCGCCCAAATCTGCTATGCCGAGGCCGTGCGGGCATTGTCCGCCGCGGATTGCGGCGAAGCCTGTCGCCAGGAGTGGAACCAAAGGAAGACTTGGCTGAGGGAGAAGCTGAACCCCAACCGCCGCTTTTACCCGCATCTCCTTCGCGGTCCCAATCCCGCTCTTCTCGATTAGGCTCTCATGCCTGTGATTCGACATCACATGCCCATCCGAACCAAGCGTATTTGAAGGTTGCTATTGTCAGAAAAGGAGGGTACTTTATGGTTGCCCGACCACTGGATGCCGTTCATGCCGTAGTCGGCCGCGGCGCGGATCATCCGCCTGTAATAGTCCGAGTCGTAGACGTCCTGGATCTCCCAGTGCCGGTAGCGGAAGCCGAAGGCATAGCAGGCGCAGATGTAGACAACAGCCTCTACCAGAGCTCGGTTCGATGAATCATGTATAGCGGCAATGAAGTCAGCGTGAAATCCACAGGGGTAGCGCCGGCACCGCAAGACACGGAACAGGCAACCGTTTGCCGGGAGGGTTTGTTCAAGTCATACCGCGCCGCCCGTGAGACCTGCTTGTGCAGGACGAACTGGTGGAGCGACTTCAGGGCGCCGCTTTGGCCGGCTTTCACTTCGAGGGGCAGCACGCCCTGCGCATCGGCGGCGAGAAAATCCACTTCCGCATTCCCCGTCTTACCTTCCCTCAGCCAGTAGAACAACTCAGGCGCGCAGTTCACGCGGCCGGCGAAGAATAGGTGTTGGGCGACGAATTGCTCCGCCACGTTGCCCTTGTTGATGAAGTCCATGGCCCTGATCGCGTCGGGGGCAATATACTTGGTGCCACAGAGGAAATTCAGAAGACCGACATCCAGAAAATAGAGTTTGAACAACTTGGGGTTGACCATGGCATTCAGCGGCATGCCTGACGCGTCGGAATGCGTCACGCGATAAAAGATCCCCGCCTTGACCAGGAGGTCAATCGCCTCTCGCACCTGCCGGGCCGGGCGGTGGGGGTCGATATTGGAATACTTGACCTTGTCGCCGGCATTCACCGGGACATGCCGAAAGAGGTTCTGGAGAAGGGTCAGTTGGCTGTCGCGCGCATACTTGGCGAAATCGTCCTGGTAGGTCTCACAGATCGAGGCTTGAACGTCCAGCACCTTGTTCAGACCCTGTCCGTCAACGGACTTCTGTACGGCTTCCGGCATGCCGCCGACAACGAGGAACTCACGGAGCGCAGTCAGCAGCTTCTCGTGTGCGGCATCGGAGAAGGTATCGTTCCATTTGAAATCATCGATCAGGTCAAGGAGCCGGTGTTGACCATGAGCCAGGAGATACTCCTGAAAACTCATCGGACCGAGGAATAGATACTCCACCCGGCCGACCGGCATCTCGAAACTGTGCTTGGCCAGCACGAACTCCAACAACGACCCGGCGCTGACGACGGGCAAGTCTGGCCTGTCCTCGTAGAAGTAGCGCAGACAGGGAATGGCCGCCGGTGTCGCCTGGATTTCATCCAGAAAGAGGAGTTTGCCACCGGCGGGAGACAGAGATTTGTCTGCTATGACCTCGATTTCCCTGCAGATATCCGCCATTTTCTGCGTGGCAAAAAGGTCATTGAGCCGGCGATTTCTCTCCAGATTGACTTCGATCAGATCAAGGCCTTGCTCGCGCGCAAAATTACGGACAAGCGTTGACTTGCCGACCTGCCTTGCCCCACGGATCACAAGGGGCTTGTGCCCGGAGTTCTGATACCAAGCCTGGAGATTCCGTTCTGCCAACCTTTTCATGGATCACCTCATCTTTCGACTTCAGATGATGGCTTATATCCGGAAAAACATCAATACAATACCAAAACACACCCCTGTTTTATGCAATCATGGCAATAAAAAGGCGGTTAGGCGAGGCTCTCATTCTTCTCAGAGCGCTTCCGCAACAGCGGGCATCCGGTTCCAACAAGGGCGACCAGGCGGTCATGGACTTCGTTGAAGGCAACCTGCGGGTCATATAGGCACCCGCACCCTCCGCCAACAGCGGCGGGAGGTCGCTTAGAAATCCCACATGCGAAATCTTCGCCGCCAGGTTGTCTATCCACCCGCAAGCAACGCAAGGACCTTCTCCCTATCCTTTTTCCACGTCTTCGCGGTCATGCCCTCGAAAATCTGTATAATCTGCTCATTCCTCGTGAGCGCTCCATTCATGAGCAACCGCGGCATGACGGCCTGCAGCGCCGCGCGCATCTG
>CAZOZF010000116.1:0-9371 GCA_964584205.1 uncultured Verrucomicrobiota bacterium | reverse complement strand
CCGCTGAAGAGCGGGAAGGCCGAGATGGACAAGCCGCCGATCAGGGTGAAGGCAAAGGCCCAGGGCATTTTTTTGTAAAGACCGCCCAACTCGGTGAACTTGCTCTTCCCGGTCATCATCAGCACGGAACCCGTTCCCATGAAGAGCAGGCCCTTGTAAAGAATATGCGCGAAGGCATGGGCGCAGGCTCCGTTGATGGCCATTTGGGTTCCGATCCCGACCCCCGCCACCATGTAGCCGACCTGGCTGATGATGTGATAGGCGAGGAGTTTTCGGGAATCGTTTTCCAGCACCGCGTAGACGACACCGTAAATGGCCATGATGACCCCCAGAGGCAGGAGAATTTCCATGCCGGCAAACCCGCGGCACAGGGCATAGATGGCCGTCTTGGTTGTGAAGGCGCAGAGGAAGACCGAGCCGGTGACCGTGGCCCCGCTGTAGGCATCCGGCAGCCATCCATGGAAGGGCGGCACGGCGGCGTTCAGGAGAAACCCGATGAGGATCAGCCAGGTGGAGAGATCCGGATGGGCCACATCAACCAAGCCGAACGAAGTGTCGCCGCCAGTTGCCTGATACCGGAGAATGATACCGCCCAAAAGGCAGAGTCCGCCCACCACGTGAACCATCAGGTAGCGATAGCCCGTTCCCTGAGAGGTAGTGCTTCCCCGCAACCAGATCAGGAAGACCGATGAAAACGCCATCAGCTCCCAGAACAGGAACAGGACCAGGTAATCGCCCGCATAGATCACGCCCAGCGAGCCGGCCACATAACACCAGGCGGCCGAATGGTCGGCGGCCCGTTTGACGTGCATTCCGTAAAGGCTGCCCAGGACACACATGAGCCCCATGATGTAGCCGAATACCTGACTCAGTCTGTCCACTCGCCCGAAGGTGAGCGTCCAGTCCAGGAATTGAACGGACCCGAAGGTTCCGTGGGCAAGGCTTGCAATACGCGCGAAGGCCAGCAGCGGAATCCCCAGCAACAAGGCGTTGCGTGCCTTGCCGCGGACAAACGGAACCAGTAGTGCGCCTGCCAGCAGGATCACGGAAGGATGGATCCAGAGCTCACTCATCGCCATAATAATCCTCACGTTTCATGATGCCGAGGTGTCCATACCACTTGGAGATGAAGATAATGAGCAGGCAGGCGATGAATCCGAAACCTGACCAGAATCCAAGCCAGTGCTCCGGCGGAGTGTGGGCGTGTTCCTTGTCCACCAGAAAGAAATCTCCCACAACCAGCAGGGCCAGGAGAATCGCGCAGATCCAGATCACCAACCTGAGGTGTTTTTTCAGGAACTCAATGAGGGCAATAATGATCATCGGAGCGCTCCCTTGATGAGGGTGATGAAAAAGTCGGGATAAACGCCCACGACGATCGAAATCGTTGCCGCAATGAGGATCGGAACCAGCATGGCGGGAGCGGCTTCCTTGACTCCCTCATGCGAGTCACCGGCGGGCGGGGTCCCGAAATAGGCCTGATAAACGACCGGTGCGAAATAGGCGACATTGAGGATTGTGCTGGTCAGGAGAACAATCACGATTCCCAACTGCTGCGCGTTGATTGCGCCTACCAGCAGATACCACTTGGTGATGAATCCTCCCACGGGCGGTGCCCCGATCATGCTTAACGAGGCGATGGCGAAGGCCGCAAAGGTCCAGGGCATGGCGCGGCCCAGCCCCTTCATTTCGGAAATGTTCTTGCGGTGCGAGGCCACATAGATCGCCCCGGCGCAGAAGAAGAGCGTGATCTTCGAGAACGCATGGTTCGCGATGTGGACGATGCCGCCCTCAATGCCCGCCGGCGTGAGAAGCGCAACGCCGAGGATGACATAGGAGAGCTGGCTGACGGTTGAGTAGGCCAGTCGCGCCTTCAGGTTATCCTTACTCAGGGCGATCAACGAGGCGGCCAGGATGGTGAACGAAACGAAGTAGGCCGTGGGAATGCCCAGGTTGAAGGCGTCCATCGTGTTGACGCCGAACACATAGAGCATGACCCGCGTGGTCGCGAAGACGCCGACTTTGACAACGGCCACGGCATGCAGCAGGGCGCTGACGGGGGTGGGGGCAACCATGGCGCCCGGGAGCCAGCCGTGGAAAGGCATGATGCCGTTTTTGGCGAAGCCGAGAACCATGCAGACATAGGTGATGGTGACCAGGATCCGGTTGGTTCCGGTCGGGAAGATGCCGTTATGCATGGTGCTTGAGAAATCAAGGGTTCCGCACAGGACATAGGTCAGGATCATCGCCGGCAACACGAGCCCCTTGGCGGTGGCCGTGAGGTACACCAGATATTTTCGCGCGCCCTCGTATCCTTCCTGATCCTGATGGTGTGCCACCAGCGGATAGGTGGTGATGCTCACGACTTCATAAAACAGATAGAGCGTGAACAGGTTGTCCGCAAAGGCACACCCGATGGCGCCAAACAGGGCGAGGGCAAAACAGGCATTGAAACGGGTCTGGGCATGTTCCTTCAGTCCCCGCATGTACCCCATGGAGTAGAAGACGGTGATGATCCACAGGAACGAGGCCACCAGGGCGAAAACCATTGAGAAGGAGTCGGCCCTCAGGGTGACACTCACTCCGGGCAGCAGCGTGAAAAGATGATAGACGAGGGTCTGCCCCGCCAGGATCGGCTTGAGCATGGCACCCACGAGGCCAAAAAGCACGACCGCAGCCAGGAAGGAGCAACTCTCGCGAACGTTGGGACGCCGCTTGTTCAGCATGACCAGAACCGCGCCGGTCAGCGGAGCCAGCAGTGCGGCGATCAGAAGGGGGGATTCAGTGGGGACGGGCATACGTGTCAGCCTTCCATCTCTTTCAGGTCCCTTGTTTCAATGGATCGGTAATTCCGGTAGACCGCGATCATGATACTCAGCGCAATGGCCGCCTCGGCCGCGGCAATACCGATGATGAACAACGTGAAGGCCTGGCCGGTGATAGGGTCGTCCGCACGGAAATGGCCGAATGCCATGAAGTTGAGCGAGGCGCCCGCGAGGATCAACTCCCCGGAAATCAGCATGCCTACCAGCGTGCGGTGTTTGAGAAACCCGAAAATGCCGATTGCGAAAAGCAGGGCGCCGATCATCAGGTAAACGTTCAGCTGTTCACTCAAGTGTATGAAATTCATGGGTTTGGTTTCCTTCCGGAACGTGCCACCGCCAGGGCCCCGAGAATCGCCAGGAGCAGCACGACGGATATCAGTTCAAAAGCGAAGCCGTACCGGGTCAACAGGGCCCGTCCCAGGTCCTCGATGGAGCCGATATTCACCTGCGCGGAGGGAGTCGGCATCCAGGAGGAGCGGCGCACCAGGAGAATCAGGGGAACGGCGAACGCGCAGGCCGCGACGAAACTTCCCACCCCCGTGAGGATGGTCATGAACCACGACCGTGTTTCCTCATGCAGTTCCGCCAGCATCATGGCGAACATAATGGTCACGCAGATGGCGCCGACATAAATCAGGATTTGCATCAGCGCCAGGAAGGGGCTGTGCAGGAAATAGTAGAGACCGGCAAGTCCCAGGAAGGAGAGGGCCAGGCCGGTAACATTACGAACCAGGCTGCGGGCGGCAACCGCCATAATGGCTCCCAGCAGGGTCGCGGCGACAAATCCGGCGAACAGCATGGCAGCAATCAGAGCGTAGAGGGTGTCCGGCGTGAAGGTCACGAGTGTTTCTCCTCGGGGGTGAGCAGATTCATCTGGTAATCCTCTTTGCGAACCGAGGCCAGGTTGTAGTCCTTTGAAAACTGAAGCGCATCGAAGGCGCAGCTTTCCACACAGAGTCCGCACAGGCTGCAGGTGGTGAAATTCAGCGTGTACCGGGTCAGTACCTTTCGCGTCGCCCCCTCGGGTTTCACACCATCCAGGGCAATGCAGCCCGAGGGGCAGGCACGCTGGCAGGCCAGGCAGGCGACGCACTTCGGTTGGCCGCCGGCCGCCTCGCGCTTGAGTTCAATGTGTCCTCGGTAGCGGGCGGGCAACGTGACGCTCTCATAGGGATATTGGACGGTCACCGGGCGCTTGAACGCGTGACGGAGGACAATCCACATTCCCACGGCCAGGCTCCAGGATCCGGTTGCAATCAGTTTGAAGTAGTTCCACATGGTGTTAAAAAAGTTTGAGCATTATGGCGGTAATCATCAGGTTGGCCAGGGCAATGGGAATCAGGACTTTCCAGGACAGGTTCAGCAAGCCATAGAACTGGGTGCGGGGGAAAGACCATCGGACCCAGATGACCGTGAAGCACAGGAAATACATCTTGATCAGGAACCAGTGCAGGCCCGGCAGAAGTCCGAACGGGCAGTGCCAGCCTCCCAGGAACAGGATCGTGCCCAGGGCGCAGCCTACGACGATGTTGGCGTATTCGGCGATAAAGAACAGGCCGAATCCCATGCCGGAATATTCGGTGAAGGCGCCCGCAATGAGCTCGCTCTCGGCCTCAACCATGTCAAAGGGGGCCCGGTTCGATTCCGCGAGCATACAGATGAAATAGATGATGAACGCCACCGGCATCAGCGGACTCGCGGAAAGGCGCAGCACATTCCAGCGCCAGAATCCGCCCGCCTGCTGGTCGACAATCGTGTGGAGATTGAAGGAATGGGTGATCATGACCAGCGACACGAGAATGAGGAGCAGCGGGATTTCGTAGGCAATATTCTGGGCCACCACGCGGGCTGCGGCGATGCTGGCGTATTTGTTGTAGGACGCCCAGCCGCCGAGCATGGTTCCGATGACGTGGATAGCGGAGAAGGAGAAGATCACCAGGAGCCCCAGATTAATGTTGCGCGGCACCAGCGTCTCGCTGAAGGGAATGGTCGCAAGGCACATGATGGCCGGGATGACCACCATGGCCGGTGCCAGTTTGAACAGCACCACATCCGCACCCCGTTGCACGAGAAGCTGCTTGGTGAGCAATTTGATTCCGTCGGCAACCGGTTGCAGCAGTCCCCACCAGCCGACTTCCTTGGGGCCGTAGCGGAGTTGGAACCACGAGGGGATTTTTCGCTCCAGCAGGGAGAGATACGCGGCATTGAATGCGGCAAAGGCAATCAGGCCGACCGCATAAAGCACCAGACGGATCATTTCCAAAACAAATTCGTTATGAAGTAATGTCATCATCGGTCAATGTCCGGTATGACCAGATCCAGGCTGCCCAGCAGGGCCAGCGCATCCGCGAGCAACATGCCGCGAGAACATTCTTGGAAAAGGCTCAGGTTAGAAAAACACGGGGACCGAAACTTCATCCGATACGCCTTGTCCGTTCCATCGCTGATGGCGCGGACCCCGAAACTGCCCCGGGCGGATTCAACGTTGAAGGTGCATTCGCCCTTGGGCGGCTTGAGGAAGCGGGGAACTTTCTCCGCCATGACGGGGCCCGCAGGCAGCGTGTTGAGTGCCTGTTCGATGATCCGCAGGCTTTCCACCATTTCGTCCATGCGGACTAGGTAGCGCGCCATGCAGTCGCCGTCGGGATAGACCGGGACGGTGAAGTCGAATTGCGGATAGACTGAGTAGGGTTCCGCCTTGCGAACATCGTAGGCGACCCCGGCCCCGCGCAACACCGGGCCGGTGCCACCATAACGGCGGCAGACGTCCGCGGTAATGGGGCCGATTCCCTCGCAGCGCTTGCGGAAGATGATGTTTTTGGTAATCAGGGCGTGGTACATCGGCATGCGGCTGCGGAGCCTGCTGATAAACTGCCGCGTTCCGGCCACAAACTCATCATCAATATCGTTGCAGACCCCGCCGAACCGGTAGTAGCAGAAGGTGAGGCGGGCGCCGGTGACGGATTCCAGAAGATCCAGGATCTGTTCACGGTCATCAAAGGTGTAGAGCAGGGGGGTAAATCCGCCCAGATCGATGAGGAAGGCGCCTGTCCAGAGCAAATGACTGGCAACCCGGTTGAGTTCAGCGGTGATGACGCGGATGTATTCCGCGCGTTCCGGCACCGCGATTCCCGCCAGACGCTCAACTGCGCCGACATAACCCTGACTATTGAATAGGGCGGCCACATAATCCATTCGCGCCGTATTGGGGAGAAATTTCGCGTAGGTTCGGTTTTCACCCATCTTCTCTTGCATGCGATGGCCGTATCCAATAATCGGTTCGGCGTCATCGATATATTCACCATCCATGGTCAGTTTGATGCGCAACACCCCGTGGGTGGCCGGATGCTGGGGGCCCAGGTTGATGACGAAGGTTTCGCGATGGATGCTTTTCGCCTCGATGCTCACGCGCCGTAGTCCTTTCGAAGCGGATGAAAATCAGCATCCTCGGGAAGCAGCAGGGGGAGGAGTCCGGGATGCCCGGTGAATATGATTCCGAAGAAGTCATGGGATTCGCGCTCGTGCCAGTTGGCGCCCGGATGCACGTGGGAGATCGTGGGCACTTCCGGAGTCTCGCGGGACACCCGGGTTCGTGCCGCCACGCGCATCCCGGAGCAATAACTGGTAAAGTCGTACACGATCTCAATCTGTTGTTCGGCCAACCAGTCCACCCCGGTAATGGCCTCCAGGGTAAATTTGGCATCGCCCATGAGGCGGGCCAGTTCTGGAATCACGCTTGAAGAGACGGTCACATCCAGATTTACACCCTGTTTGGAGTGATTCGTCTCGGTAACTGCAGATCCTTGAAGCGCCTGGAGCCGGGTTGATAACTCAGCAAGGGTCATGAAGGATCCCTCAACGGGGCAGGGGCAACCGGCCAGCGGCGCTTGCCGGTGAGTTTCTTTTCCAACTCAAGGATTCCCTCGAGGAGCGCTTCCGGCCTGGGCGGACATCCGGGTATGTAGACATCGACGGGAAACAGTTTGTCGACCCCTTCAACGACGGCGTACTGGCCGGGGAAGACAAAGGGGCCCCCTGAGATGGCGCAGTTGCCCATGGCGATCACCCACTTGGGTTCGGGCATCTGGTCATAAAGTGTGGCTACGGCAGGCGCCATTTTCTTATTAATGGTGCCGCAGACAATCATGAGATCGCACTGGCGGGGTGAGGGACGAAAGACTTCGCATCCAAACCGGGCCATGTCAAAGCGCGCAGCCCCGGTGGCCATCATCTCAATGGCGCAGCAGGCCAGCCCGAAGGTCATCGGCCACAACGAATTCGCGCGGGCCAGATCCAAAACCTCGTCCAGTACCGAGAAATGAATCAATCCGGGAGGGACTTGAGTTTGCTCGTCCAAGTGAACACTCCTTTCTTCCAGGCATACACGATGACAAGGGTCAGGATTCCGACAAAGAGGAGGAACTCAAACAGTTCCGTCAAGCCGGGAGTCTCGTTGTAGATAACGGCGACAGGAAACAGGAAGAGCACATCCACGGCGAATGCCACAAAAATCAGGGCGTAAAGATAATACACGACCCCGTAACGGATCCAGGTGGCGCCAATGGTCGGAACTCCGCACTCGATGACATCCAGGGTTTTTCCCGAGACCGACCGGGTACGCCGGGGTGCCAGAAGATGCGCCAGAACCATGGGCACGATGGCCAGAACCAGGCCACCCGCAAAGAACGTCATTACGTAAATCAGATCAAGCAATGCCGTCTTGTCCATAATTCCCATAGAGACGATAGATGATTTCCACAACCGATCAAAATCAAAGTGGGGCATTATTCATATTCCACGGGGTGTTTCAAGTGTCAATTTGACAAAACTCGCCATTCGTTGGCCTACAACTCCTGACTTCTGAATTCTAAATTCGGTGCATGCAAATTCGAGTATGGCCATTCGGTGAGCAATCGGGTAGTGTTGGTGAGTCATTTGATTCACCATTCTGAAAGGATCTTGCCATGGGCGGTTTTTTTGGCGTCACGTCTGAAACGGACTGCGTGACAGATCTGTTTTTCGGCACCGATTATCAATCCCATTTGGGAACCCGCCGTGGCGGGATGGCAGTCCGGAACTGCGAGGGGATCACACGGTTCATCCACGACATCACCAACGCCCAGTTCCGCACCAAATTCGAGCATGATGTGGACCGGATGAAGGGAAGGGAGGGGATCGGCGTGATCAGTGATTTCGAGGACCAGCCGCTTCTGATCGGTTCCCATTTGGGGGTGTATGCGATTGTCACTGTCGGTGTGGTGCAGAACTTGGTCGAGTTGACAGCGAAGTCCTTCAAGAAGAAGGTCACCCACTTCTCCGAAATGAGCGGTGCTACCGTGAACCCCACCGAGGTGGTGGCCACGATCATCAACCAGGGGGATAGCTTTACCGAGGGGCTTCGCCTGGCACAGGAACAAATCAAGGGGTCCTGTTCGATCCTTCTTCTTACTGAGGAGGGCATCTATGCGGCCCGCGACCGCTACGGGCGCACCCCGATCGTCATTGGTGCCAAGCCCGGATCGTGGGCCGCCACCTTCGAAACCTGCGCCTTCCCGAACCTTGATTATCAGGTGAAGTCCTATCTCGCCCCCGGCGAGATCGTGCTGCTGACGCCAGCCGGGATGGAGCGCAAGGCGCCGCCGCTGCCCGTCTCTCAAGTCTGTTCTTTCCTGTGGGTCTACTACGGCTATCCGGCCTCGACCTATGAGGGGATTAATGTGGAAGAGTCCCGGTACCGGTCCGGAGCCGCCTTGGCTGCCCGGGACGATGTGACGGTCGACTCGGTCGCCGGTATTCCCGACTCAGGTACGGGGCATGCCCTTGGTTATGCCGCCGCAGCGCGGATTCCCTACACCCGGCCTTTTGTGAAGTACACCCCCACCTGGCCGCGGAGCTTTATGCCGCAAGATCAGACCACGCGTGATGTCATTGCCCGGATGAAATTGATACCCATCGAAACCCTGATCAAGGGCAAGCGGATTGTGTTCTCTGACGACTCCATTGTGCGGGGTACCCAGTTGAAGGACCAGGTCAAGCGCCTGTTCGAGGCGGGGGCAAGGGAGGTCCATATGCGCTCGGCGTGCCCTCCGTTGGTCTACGGCTGCAAGTTTCTGAACTTTTCCCGTTCCCGCTCGGAGATGGATCTGGCCGCGCGACAGGCGATCAAGGAACTCGAGGGGGATGCCCCGGCCGACCTCAAGCCCTACACCGATTGCTGTTCGGAGAAGCATTGCGTCATGGTTGAGAGGATCCGGAAACGGCTGGGATTGACCACGCTCCGGTATCAGCGGCTTGATGACCTCGTTGTCGCGATCGGGTTGCCGAAGGACAAGTTGTGCACCTATTGCTGGGACGGCGTTGAGAAAGCCTGACGGACAGTAGTGGTTGCGATTCACTGGCGTCCCATAGGGACGCCAAGGATGAAGCGGTTTAGACTGAAGACTGAAGGCGAAACACGAATCGATGAGCCAGGAATTATCGTAAATGACATCATGTGAAATAAAGCAAAATGATGCGAATTTCCTTGGCGCTTCTGGGTTTGTGTGG
>CAZOZF010000115.1:0-9420 GCA_964584205.1 uncultured Verrucomicrobiota bacterium | reverse complement strand
AGAACCGTTGCGGAATTTTTGGCTCGGGTACTCCCGAACGAAAATACCGCAACATTCTCTTTCCCCGCCCTGAGCTTGTCGAAGGGGCTTTGCGAGCTTCGCGTGCTTCTGTTGAAACTATTTTCCGTATTAGTGCGAATCAGTGCAGATTAGTGGTGAAGTCCCTCTTTCTGACTTGACCCTTGACGTCATTGTAAGTTTCTTGTATTTTGTGCGTTAATAATTTTGTAAACGCTTAGACGCTTATGAGTGACCCGATTGAACAGGTACGGAAACGGTTGACCGAGGTGGGCGGACGCACCGCTCAGGATCTTGGATTAGGCCGGATTGTCGGCCAGATCCTTGTTCACCTGTACCTCTCCCCTTCTGAGGCATCCTTAGAGGACATTGCGAAAGATTTGGGCCTCAGCAAGGCGGCCGTCAGCATTGCCGCGCGCCAACTGGAAAGCTTGGGGCTGTTACGCCGCTCGTGGAAATCCGGTGATCGCAAAACCTATTACCGGACGGCCGACGATATCGCCTCGGCCCTTCATCAGGGCTTACTGATGCTGGTTCGCAACAAAATGGGGATGCTGGCGACCGAACTTCAACAGGCAGAAGCGGAACTCTCGCCCAAGGACGCCGGATCGGAAGCGGCGTTCATGCTGGGCCGGGTCAAACGGGCTCGAAAGTTGCGTGACACCGCCATGTCAGTGTTGGAGAATCCCGTTGTCAAATTGTTGACCCGGGTAAAGTGATAAAGTGGAGTCAGGAGTCAGAATGCAGAATTCAGAAGAATGCGGCGTCGCTTCCCCATTCTGACTCCTGACTTCTGACTTCTTGAAGAGATCCGCATAATTTACGGGGACGAAGTCTGCCTTGATGCTGGTTCAAGACTTGCCTCCGCAGTTCATTCCATTATATTCTGGCATACAAGATGAGTAACACGATTCAATCAGAGCCAGTTTCCGAGGACATCAGGAAACAGGCGCTCGCACTTTGGGAACACAACCGTCTGCAATGCGGCTGGTTTCTGCGAGACAATTTTATTCCGGAGACACGAAATGAGTTATCCCGTTGTCTCACGATGCTCGCGCAACATGGTGATCGCGCAACCTTTGTCCTCGCCCGGAAATTATTAAAATGCCTTTAACCGAATACCAACGGTGTGTCTGCAGGATCCTCGCGGCAGAGCGGGTGGCCCGGGGGGAACGCTATGTTGCGGGCGGTGCCGCACTCAACGAATTGCTGAAGTCCGCCCGCGTCTCGCATGATGTGGATCTTTTCCATGACACCCGCGAGGCTGTGCTTTCCTCCTGGGAGTCAGATCGAAAGTCGCTCGAAAAGGCCGGACATCAGGTTAAACCCCTGCGTGAATTTGAAACGTTCGTGGAAGCGGAAGTTACCTGTGGCAAGGACGGGGTCATTCTGCAATGGGTACAGGACAGCGCTTTCCGTTTTTTTCCGCTTGTTGAGCATCCTGATTTCGGACTGGCCCTGCACCCTTTCGATCTAGCCACCAATAAAACCCTGGCACTCATTGGACGAGTCGAGGTCAGGGATTGGGTTGATATCATCCATTGTCACACTCATTTGCAACCCTACGGATGTCTGGTTTGGGCCACCTGCGGGAAAGATCCGGGATTAAGCCCCATGTTCATCCTGGAGCAGGCCAGTCGATCGACTCATTATACACGGGAGGATTACCAGACCCTTGCATTTGAAGGAACCGCGCCCGATGCGAATGAACTGGGCCAGACGTGGCGAACCCTGTTGCGCGAAGCCAAAGACATGATCGCCCTGCTTCCGGAAGACCAAATCGGAAATTGTATTATCACTCGAAAAGGCACCCTGTTTACAGGCACACCGGATGACCTGAAAACCAGTCTCCAGGAAAATGTCATTCATTTCCACCCGGGTTGTATTCGTGGAGCCTGGCCAGTCATTGGCCCGAAAAATCTGTAGCACTCGCCTGACACTTCAATAACCGTCCGACTGAACGACTCGCCTGCCTATGCATCGCACACACATAAAAGCCAACCAACCCTGGTGGAGAATTAACTGGCGGGAGCTCCTGGAATACCAGGATCTCTTCTGGATGACGATCCAGCGGGATTTGACCTCTATTTACAAACAGAGCGTGCTGGGTCCCCTCTGGTTTGTCCTTCAACCCGTCATGACCACGGTGGTCTTCACGTTGGTATTTGGAAATTTCGCCAAGATCAGCACCGACGGCCTTCCACCGTTTCTCTTCTATATGAGCGGACTGGTGCTCTGGAACTATTTCCAGAGCGTGCTCAACGGGGCGGCCTCTTCCCTTAGGAGCAATGCCGGCGTCCTGAGCAAAGTCTATTTCCCGCGATTACTACCCCCTCTCACCTCAGTCATCACCTATCTGGGGCATTTCCTGATCAACTTCGTGGTGTTTCTGGCATTTTTCACCTATTTCCTGATAACTGGAAGCGACATTCACCCCTCCTGGTGGATTCTGCTATTGCCCATACTGATTCTCCACTGTGCCTGTGTGGGATTGGGCGCCGGATTATGGCTCTCGACCATGACCATCAAGTATCGCGATGTAGCCTTTGTGCTGCCTTTCCTGACACAGCTCTGGATGTATGCCACCCCTATTATTTACCCTTCCAGCGAAGTCTCCGCCAAATGGAAGTGGATCATCGCCATCAACCCCATGGCCGGCGTCATAGAACTGAACCGGTTCGCATTCCTGGGCGCCGGCTCACCAGACCGGACGATTTTGATCGTGAGCTTCCTGGTGGGAATCGGCCTTTTGGTTACCGGCCTCTTTGCTTTCAACCGCGCCCAGCGCACCTTTGTGGACACTATCTAACCATGACTGAACCAGCCATCAGCGTCCGGGGACTTTCCAAACGCTACCGTCTAGGCGCCATCACACGCCACACCCTGGGTGATGAAATCACCTATTTGTATCACAAGCTTCGGGGCCGCAACGCCGCCGAGCACATGGGAACAATCAAAACACACACAGCGTCGAAGGGTGGTCCAGAAAAGGCGCAGGATTTCTGGGCGCTCAAAGACGTTTCCTTCGACGTTAAAGCCGGTGAAATCATCGGAATCATTGGCGGAAATGGCGCGGGGAAATCCACGCTTTTGAAAATCCTGAGTCGAATCACGGAACCGACCGAGGGGGAAGCCTTTATCAATGGCCGGGTCGGCTCGCTGCTTGAAGTGGGCACAGGCTTTCATCCTGAATTGACAGGCCGGGAGAATATTTTCATGAGCGGCACCATTCAGGGGATGAAAAAAGCTGAAATCATTAGAAGATTCGATGAGATTGTTGCCTTTTCCGAAATCGGAAAATTCCTGGATACTCCGGTCAAACGCTACTCATCCGGTATGTTTGTCCGCCTGGCATTTGCCGTCGCGGCTCATTTGGAGCCTGAAATTCTGATTGTAGATGAGGTTCTTGCCGTAGGGGACGCCGCCTTTCAAAAAAAATGCTTGGGGAAAATGGGTGCCGTGGCACGCGAGGGGCGAACGATTCTCTTTGTCAGTCATAATATGGCGGCCATCGAAAACCTTTGCACTCAGTGCCTTCTGCTCCAGGCAGGAACGGTCGTCGAGAACGGCCCTACGGAACAGGTTCTCGCACGCTATCTGAGAAAAACCATGGATTCGATCAGTGAAACGAACAATTTGAGTGAACGGACTGATCGATCGGGATCAGGCGCAGCGATTTTAACCCATTTCTCCCTTGAAAACGCTTCAGGGCACACGGTGTCCGCCCTGCAAAGTGGTACTGATGCAACATTGGCATTTTCCATTTCGAACCGGACCGGAAAAACCATTCACAATCTGGATCTTGGTTTTTCGATTTTTGACACAACGGGAAACCAGATGTTGTCCGTCCTTTACAGTTCCTATCAAAATCAGGAATTCGACTTACCTTGCTCCGGGGGCTGTATCCGGTGCCGAATCCCCGGGCTTCCCCTGGCAGCAGGACGATACCGGATTGGTGCACGCCTGACAATCCAGGGCGTCGAAGCAGACTGGTTACAGGATGGAGTGGGCTGGATCGACATCATTGAAGGTGATTTTTTCGGATCGGGAAGCAAAGGGTTTGGAGGCCATGCCCCATTCCTGCTGAAAGGGATATGGAACCTCACAGAATAGGAATAATGACCTTATGATCCAGTCATTAATCACCAATTTCAAAAATCGGTTTTGCCCGCTTAATCAGCGGAAGTCTTATGCGCTCAACGAACTGGATGTCAAACTTGAACCCTATTTACGCCAGCGCGGCGGCTTCTTCATCGAGGCCGGAGGCAATGACGGCCTCACCCAGAGCAACACCCTCTATTTTGAAAAGTACTTAGGCTGGCGTGGCCTGCTGATCGAGGCGATTCCCGCATTAGCGGAAAAATGCAGAAATAACCGCCCTCGCTGCGCGGTCGAAAACTGCGCGCTGGTGGCATCATCCTACGCTGAGCCCACAATTGAGATGCACTACCGGAATCTAATGAGCATTGTCAAAGGGGGAATTCCCGATGCCTCGGCCGAGAGCGACTACCTGGCCCTGGGTGAAAGCTGTATGCTCCGCAACGACACGCCGTGCACCCTCACGGTTCCCGCAAAAACCCTTGGCAGGATTCTCGATGAGCGGCATATCAAACGGATTGATCTTCTATCGCTGGATGTAGAGGGATACGAGGCACAGGTTCTGGAAGGAATTGATTTCGATCAGCATCGCCCCATCCATCTACTTATTGAGGTTCATGATCGCCAAATCATTGAGACCCTCATTTCAAAATGGTATCACCCGGTCGCCGTGCTGTCTCAAAACTCGCTTCATTCAGATATTCTCTACCGGTCAATCACGCCATGACAGCCGTGTACGATACTCCCATTTTGCTCATGGTCTTCAATAGACCTGATCTCGCGCACCGGGTTCTGATGCAAATTAGAACGGCGAAACCCACATGTCTTTTTATCGCCGCAGATGGCCCACGGCTCAATCATCCGGACGATGTCCAGAACTGCCAGGAAACACGCCGTCTGGTTACACAGATCGACTGGACGTGCGAAGTTAAAACTTTGTTTCGTGATGATAATCTAGGTTGCGATCCTGCCATCGAATCAGCCATCGCTTGGTTTTTTGAGCATGTTGAAGAGGGCGTTATCCTTGAGGATGACTGCCTTCCTGATGCCTCTTATTTCCCCTATTGCGCCGAAATGCTTGAGAAATACCGCAATGACGAACGCATTATGTCGATCACCGGGTGCAGTTTTCAACCGGCCGGATTTACAGCCGACACATCCTATGTCTTTACGCGTTATCCATACACCTGGGGCTGGGCAACCTGGCGTCGTGCGTGGAAGCATTATAGAAACATTCCGGCTGACTATCCTTGTTTGTTTGATTTCGAATGGTTAAGCAAGTTTCTCGGAAGCGAGATGGCCGCCCGCTATTGGGGCGCCATCATTACCCGTTGCCATGAAAACAAAACAAGCGCGTGGGATTATCGCTGGATTTTTTCGATCTGGGCCAATCAGGGACTGGGAATCCAACCAACGCGGAATCTCATGACCAATATCGGCTTCGATCACCGCGCCACTCACACTCCGGCAGAGTGCGCCGAAATATTCCACCGACCAGCCCAGTCTATGCCGTTTCCGCTTCGCCACCCCAACTCTGTCACTCGCAATGAGGACGCTGATCGTGTCTACGAAGCACGGTATTTGTGCCCGGAACCTTTCATGAAACCTCCGACTAAACTCCATCAGCCTCTTTCGTTAATTGGAAAAACAATCCGCCTCCTTCGCGGCATGCCCGCGCCCGTAGCCCCCTCTCCCGTTCCTGACATGGCAGAACTGTCCTTGAAACATGAATTCAACGCTTACCGGGTTCATGTCCAAGCGCACACCATGACCCCCGTGGAACGCCAATTATCATTGTATCGCCAAGCTGTCGCCTGCGAGAAAAATAACATTCCAGGCGCATTCGTGGAATGCGGAACATGGAAAGGTGGACTGGTCGGCCTTATGGCGCTAGCGAATCTCCGGCACGGCTTAAAACGGCGCCCCTTGCACCTGTTCGATTCTTTTGAGGGCATTCCGGAGCCCGACCCCATCATGGACGGTGCCAGAGCCGTCGCAGAAGTTGAATCCGTGGGCTGTCAGCCCACCGGACAACTCAAATCCGTCTCCGGATTCTATGAAAAATTCGCCAGCGGAATAGGCACCCTGGACGACAACCGGAATTTACTGGAAAAAAAAATTGGGTACCCACAGGAGTTTCTGCATTACCATCCCGGCTGGTTTCAGGATACCGTACCCGCCGACGCTGAAACCCTTGAACCCATCGCTATCCTCCGGCTCGACGGTGACTGGTATGCCTCAACAAAAGTCTGCCTGGATCACCTCTACCCCAAGGTTGTACCCGGCGGCTATGTGATCCTGGATGACTATGGCTCATACGAGGGCTGTCGCAAGGCCGTGGATGAATATCGGGTGGCGAACAAAATCAGAAGCCCTCTAGAAGAAATCGACAGTAGTTGCTTCGCCTGGATCAAAACTGAATGACCACACACACACCAACTAAAACGGCTTATCTCAATGTCGGTTGCGGTGGGCGTTTCCACAAGGGCGAGCCGTGGATCAACCTCGATGTAGCTTCGAATGATACGTCCGTAATGTCATGGGACGCACGTGCGGGCCTTCCCGTGGAGACAAACAGTTTTGATGTCGTCTATCTCTCGCATGTACTAGAGCATTTTTCAGAAAAAGATGGCGCTCGACTGGTGGCCGAATGCCATCGCGTGCTCAAAGCAGGAGGAACCTTGCGGGTAGTTGTTCCCGATTTGGAAGGAATCTGCCGGGAATACCTTCGGAATCTCGAGGAAGTTCGGTCCGTGCCACCCGGGCATCCTGATCGGCTATCATGGATCAAGCTGGAATTACTGGATCAATGCACACGGCATCAATCGGGAGGGAGTATGAGAACTTTTTTCCCCGAACACGGCCTTAATGAACTTGACTATGTGGTCGGCCGGATTGGTACGGTGGGTATTCAATTGGCGAAACCTTGCACGCTGCAGGCCGCGAAAAGAAAGCCAATAAAGTTGAACTGGTCGTCGCTTCGCACCTCGCTCCGGGATGCGCTTCTCAGCCCGGAGGAAGCAGAAGCACTCCGGATCGGACAGTTCCGACTGCAGGGCGAGCCCCATTTATGGATGTATGAGTCCGTAACGCTGGAACAACTCCTCAGGGGAAGCGGGTTCAGCACGGTTGAATTTCATCGCGCGGACACATCACGAATTTCGGACTGGGACTCCTATCATCTGGACAGGGATCCTGATGGCCGTGGACACGCCCCCTCTTCGTTATATGCAGAAGGGACCAAGTAAGCCCGATGAACCTGCTTCACCTATCCAACTCCGATATCACGGGCGGCGCCGCACAAGCATCCTATCAAATCCACGCCCTGCTTCGGGATGCTGGCCACCGGTCTGTCATGGCCGTCCGTCGCAAGGATTCATCTGACCCCGACGTCGTGCCAGTAGGCGCGCGATCATTAACTCATTGCCGTATGGCTGAAGGCATCGAACGACTCCGAGCCCGCCTGGCAGGAGGATATCGAACGACGCCCCTCCCTCTTCACTATTTCAACCGGAATCTTGCGCCTATCCCCGATTTCGATGCCGCCCTGAAGGCCATGCCGAATCCGGATGTCCTATTCCTGCATTGGACCACCAACATGATGACGGTGGCCGATATTCACAGACTGGCCAAATGCGTAACCTGCCCCATTGTTTGGGTCCTTCATGATATGGAACCGATGACAGGCGGGTGCCATTATTCCGGGACTTGCACTCGCTTCAAGACCCAATGCAGAGACTGTCCGCAGTTACAGATCGGGGGAACTCATTGGGGTGGGCGAACCTGGAATGAAAAACGCCGCTTGCTGACAGATTTGCCGATCACCTTCCTGGCACCCACGCAATGGATTGGAAGCCGTCTGTCTGAAAGTAAACTTTTCGGAGAACATCCACTTGCCCGGATTCCTCTCCCCATGAATTCACGCCTGCGCCCTTTGAATAAAAAAATCGCCCGCGAAATCCTGGGAGCTCCCCTCGATAAAAAGATCATTCTCGTCGGGAGCCATAACCTGAAGGATCCGCGGAAGGGCATGGATCGCCTGCTCACAGCAGCGAAACGACTCCAGGAACAGGGCGCATCTAATGAAAAGATCGTGTTCTGGCTGATGGGAGTCGATGGACATCAACTGGCAAACGCGCTCCCCTTCCCCTCCCATAACGCGGGATATGTCAGTCATGAGATTGTATTAACTTTAATGTACCAGGCCGCTGATGTGTTTGCCTGCCCGTCTTTGGAAGATGCCGGCCCCATGATGGTCTCACAGGCCATGCTTTGCGGAACCCCGGTGGTCGCCTTTGACACGGGCATCGCTCCCGAACTGATCATCACGGGTGATAACGGTTATATCGCAAAACTCGGGGATGCCGATGATTTTGCCCGGGGATTGGAGTCCTTGCTGACCGATGACGGATTAGCAGGAAGTCACGCCTCCGAAGCCGCTTCCCGTCACCATGACCCACGCCACATCACAGCCTTATACAATGATCTACTGACCGGCCTTGCCCGCCGCCCCCTTGAGCCCGTTGCCTCATGAGTGATACGCGATATCAGGTTCTGGATTGGGACAGCCAGTGGTTCGGCATCCCAATCGGACGCGTTGACCTTTCAGAACTCACAGGCTCCTCGGCGTCCGAGGTGGATATGTGGGCACGGGAACAGGGACTTAAGTGTGTGTATGTCTTCGTGGCCAATGATCAGCCGGACACAAAGTGTCCCCCGGGATTCAAACCGATGGATGTGCGAGTTGAATATGAACTCAATCCGCTTCTTCTGGCAAAAGGCCCGGCAGACGAATCGGCGTCCATGCGCCCTGAAGAGCAAGACGCAGTATGTGCCTTGGCTCGCCGACTGTTCACTGAAACACGCTTTTCACGGGATGATGGATTCCCGCCCGCGCGGGTCAGCGAACTCTATGCGGAATGGGTACGGCGCGACAGCACAGGGTGCATCCCGGGTTGTCATGTGATCCGGGACGGAAATGATATCGTTGGATTTGTCACGGGGCGCACGGATCCCCGTGATGCCACGCGCGGTTCAATTGGCCTTCTCGGCGTCGCGGAATCCCATCGGGGTCACAGCGTAGGGAAACACCTTCTGGATCAGATTTGCCGCGCCTTCGTGAAAGCCGGTGCATCACGCGTGACCGTTGTCACGCAAGAAGACAATCTGGCCGCATGCCACCTCTATGAGAGCGGCGGCCCCATTATCGCACAGGGCCGCTGGTATCACCGCTGGTACTGAGGACAATAGCCACTCAAAATGAAGATTTACCACAGAGACACCGAGACACCGAGAATGCAAATG
>CAZOZF010000114.1:0-9542 GCA_964584205.1 uncultured Verrucomicrobiota bacterium | reverse complement strand
CTTAAAATCCGTTATCCGCAAGGGTGTGTGGGTTCGAGTCCCACCCCGGGCACCAACCGAGAACCGTTCAATAATTCGCAGGCACCAGTTCAAAGAAGGACTGGGGATGATCGCACACCGGGCATTTCGCCAGGGCCGCTGTTCCTTCGTGAACAAACCCGCATTCCCGGCAACGCCACTTGACCTTTGCCTCTTTCTTGAACACTTTGCCCTCTTCCAGGTTTTTCAGAAGGGCCAGATAGCGTTCCTGGTGTTCCTTTTCGATCTTGGCAATGTTTTCAAACAGGCGGGCAATGACATCAAACCCCTCGGCACGCGCCTCCTTTGCCATCCGGGGATACATCTGCGTCCATTCCTCATGCTCTCCGCCTGCCGCCGCCTTCAGGTTGGCCAACGTGTCCCCAATCCCGCCGAGCGCCTTGAAATGCAACTTGGCATGGGTCTTTTCCTGGTCAGCCGTCTCCAGAAACAGAGCCGCAATCTGCTCGTAGCCCTCTTTCTTAGCCACCGAGGCGAAATAGGTGTACTTGTTGCGCGCCTGCGATTCCCCCGCGAACGCTTCCTGCAGATTCTTCTCCGTTTTCGAACCGATTAATTCCGTCATGACAAATCCTCCTTTATTTTTAAGATGTAAGACTCTACAACGAACTTCGCAATTTGTGAACACCAGAGAATATACATGCCCCTGAAAGACCAGATCAAGTCACTCGCCTCAGCCCTCGGCTATCACGCCTGCGGGATCGCCGGCGTGCAGCCCTTTGAGGATTACCGCACCAGCCTTCATGAACTTGCGCACCGTTTCCCGGAATCCACCGAGCTGTGTCGCCGAATGGAACGACGCGCGGAACCCCTTGGCCTGAATCCTTGGGCACGGTCCATCGTGGTCTGTGTGCGTCGTTATGGGAAATATGCCATTCCCGAATCGGTGGCCAATCATATCGGACGCAACTACCTCTGCGACCGGCGTATCAAGGACTGCCCCGATACCACGATGCCGAAGCGGATGAAAGACGGCATGGCTTCCTTGGGAATTCGGGTTCGAACCGGCGGCGTTCCGTCCCGCGAAGCCGCCGTACGGGCCGGAGTTGTCCAGATCGGGAAAAACGGGTTTGCCTACGCCCCGGGGTGCGGATCCTGGATCAACATCGAGGCCTGGATGATCGATGCCGCCCTGGAGCCCGACACCCCCGCCCCTCCGCTCGCCTGCCCTGAGGGATGCCATGCCTGCCTCGACGCCTGCCGCACCCAGGCCCTCGTGGAACCCTATGTCACCCGTATCCAGCACTGCATCGCCTATCTGACCTATGAGGCGCCTGAACCGATATCCCCGGAACTGGAATCCAAAATGGGGCCCTGGATCTACGGGTGTGACGATTGCCAGCGGGTATGCCCCATGAATCAGGGCCAGTGGAGCCATACTGAACCCGCTCCCTGGATTACGGGAGTAGCCGACGCCTTAACCCCTGCGGCGCTCGCCGGCATGGATCAGGACACCTATGCCTGGGTAGTTCACCCTCTCTTCGGCTATATCCCGCTGAACAATCTCACCCGATGGCAGTCGAATGCCAGAAGGGCATTAAAGCCCGTTCGCCCGCTTGGCTGATTCGACGGTATTGTACAGGAGCATCGTAATGGTCATGGGGCCGACTCCGCCGGGAACAGGGGTAATCAGGGAGGCCTTCGCCTTACAGGCTTCAAAATCCACATCGCCCACCAACCGGAAGCCCGCCTTCTTCGTGGAGTCCTCGACTCGGTTCACGCCCACGTCAATCACCACGGCGCCGTCCTTGATCATGTCGGCGGTCACGGTATTGGGCCGGCCGGCCGCCGCAATCACGATGTCCGCCTGCCGGGTATAATAACCGATGTCCTTCGTCTTCGTATGACAGACCGTCACCGTCGCATTAGCCATCTTCCCCTTGGCCATGAGCAGGTTTGCCAGGGGCTTGCCCACGATGTTGCTGCGCCCTACAATGACGGCATGCGCGCCCTCGATCTTGACACCGCTCCGCACCATCATCTGCAACACGCCATGCGGAGTGCAGGGCAAAAACGCCTTTTCACCGACCACCATCCGGCCGACATTCAGCGGATGAAACCCGTCCACATCCTTATCGGGATCGATGGCGAGGAGCACTTCACTCTCGTTCAGGTGCTTGGGAAGCGGAAGCTGGACAAGAATCCCGTTAATCTTGGGATCCGCATTCATTTTTGCGATCAGGGCCAGAAGTTCCGCCTGCGTTGTGGTCGCCGGAAGAGGGTTATCATTTGAATAGATGCCGATTTCATGACAGGCTTTTTCCTTGGCCGTCACGTAGGACCGGGATGCAGGATCGTCCCCAACGAGGATCACACCCAGGCCCGGAACAATACCCCTCGCCTTCAGGCTCTGGATTTCCACAGTCAGTTCACCCCGGATCTGCTGGGCGATCTCTTTTCCATCAATGATTTTCGCAGTCATGTCATTTCTTCCTTTTTAAGTTCCGGGAAAGCGCTGAAACCTATCCCAGCATTTCCAGGAGACGCTTGGTTTTGAGATACTTTTCCTGAAGCTCCTGGCGCGATTTTTCAAACTGCGCCACGACCTCGGGCTTTGCCTTGCTGATGAATGCCTGATTATTGAGTTTCTGGTTGGCCCGCTCCAAGTGCCCGCTCAATTCCGCGAGTTGTTTGGTCAACTTGGCGGACTCCGCCCGGGCATCAATCAACCCCTCAATGGGCATATAAATCATTCCGATTCCGGTCAGCGTGCCGGGCATCGCTGTGCCCGGAGTGAAGGAGGCATCGACAACCACATCACTGGCCTTGAGCATGGCCTTCAACGTGGCCGTATCGGCCTTCAACCAGGCGGCAAGCCCGGCCGAATTGGGCTTGATGATGTAGTCAATCTTCTGACCCGGGGGAATGCCGCAGTCGGTTCGAAGCATCCGGCCCGCCCGGATCATTTCATGGCGGGCATCAACATACCCGACCCGGTCGGGCGTGGCGCCCCATTGGGCCAGTTCGGTGGTCAGGGCTTTGGGCCAGGGCGTCGTCATAATCGTCTCGTCATCCGCCCCGTAGCCCATGCCATGCCAGAGTTCCTCGGTCAGGTGCGGCATGAATGGATGGAGCAGGCGCAAAGCTGTGGAAAAGGCGTAATGCATCACCTTGAGAACTTCTGCGCGCCGGGCCGGATCCTGCCCGTAGAGCACATCCTTGGAGTATTCCACATACCAGTCGCAGTACTCATGCCAAATGAACCCGTACAAGTCTTGCGCCGCGTCATTAAAACGAAACCGTGTCAGATTTTCGGTGCAGGACTCGGTGGCCCGGCTCAGTTTGGCCAGGATATGGAGGTCATCCGCACTTAACAGGGCGGGATCCAGTGCGGGAACAAGGGCGGAGGGGCGCGATCCCGTAACTGTCCCCTCTCCCTTCTCCTGCATCTGCATATAACGGGCGGCGTTCCAGATCTTGGTTCCGAAGTTCCGGCCGATCTCAAATTTGTCGTTGGACAAAAACACATCCTGTCCCGTCGCCGTGATCATCATCAGGCTGTACCGGAGCGCATCGGCACTGTACTCATCAATGATGGTAAGCGGATCAATGGAGTTGCCGAGACTCTTGCTCATCTTGCGACCCTTGTCATCACGCACCGTTCCGTGGATATAGACCTCCCGGAAGGGAATATCGCCCATGAACTCAATGCCGGCCATGACCATGCGGGCCACCCAGAAAAAGATGATCTCCGATGCCGTGACCAGCGTGTTTCCAGGATAATACAGTTTGAGGTCAGGATTCTCCTGCGGCCAACCAAAGGTACTGAAGGGCCACAACCAGGAAGAAAACCAGGTATCCAGAACATCCTCGTCCTGCCGGATAGTGGTCGCTTTGCACTTGGGACATTCCGTTTGTTTTCCACGGCCAGCCCACTGGTGATTGCAGGCGTCACAATAATACACGGGGATGCGGTGCCCCCACCAGATCTGGCGGGAAATACACCAGTCCCGGATATTCGTCATCCATTCGACATAGACCTTGTTCCAGCGTTCCGGGACAAACTTGATTCGGCCGTCCTGAACCGCCTGGAGAGCGGGTCCGGCAAGGGGCTTCATGCTGACAAACCACTGCAGGGAAAGGCGCGGCTCAACCACGGTATCGCACCGGTAGCAATGCCCGACGGCATGCTGATGGGCGTCGATCTTTTCGATCAATCCGGCGGCCGTCAGGTCGGTGACAATCCGCTTCCGGCATTCGAAACGATCCAATCCAACATAGGGCCCCGCGCCCTCGTTCATCGAACCGTCCTGATTCATCACAGTGATCGGTGTCAGGCTATGCCGGCGCCCCATCTCAAAATCGTTGGGGTCATGAGCGGGCGTTACTTTCACCGCGCCGGTTCCAAAGGTGGGATCCACAAAATCATCGGCAATCACCGGTAATTCCCGATGCAGAACCGGAAGACTAAGAGTCTTTCCGATCAGCGCCTTATACCGGTCATCTTTCGGGCTGACGGCCACTGCCACATCCCCCAGAAGAGTTTCCGGCCGGGTTGTCGCCACCACCACAAACTCACTGGCAGTCAACTTGCCGTCACGCTTGACGGGATACCGGATGTAATAGAGCTTGCCCGTTGTGTCCTGATGTTCGCTCTCCTCATCCGACAAGGCGGTATAGCAGCGCGGGCACCAATTGGTGATATAGTTGGCGCGGTAGATGAGACCCTTGTCATACAGTCGACAGAACACTTCCTCAACCGCCTGGCTCAGCCCGGCATCCATCGTGAAACGCTCCCGTTCCCAGTCACAGGAAGCGCCCAGACGCTTGAGTTGGCGGACGATCGTTCCGCCATACTCCTCTTTCCATTCCCACACTTTGCCGACAAACGCCTCGCGTCCGAGGTCATGACGGGTCTTGCCCTCCTTGCGCAAGGCGCGTTCGACCACATTCTGGGTGGCGATCCCGGCATGATCCGTGCCCGGCATCCACACGGTGTTCTTTCCCTCCATGCGCTGCCACCGGACCAGGATATCCTGAATGGTATTGTTCAAAGCATGACCGATGTGAAGAATGCCCGTGACATTGGGCGGCGGGATGACGATGCAATAGGGCGTGCCGCCGCGGGTCGCATCCCCGTGAAAACATCCCTTTTCCTGCCACCAGTTATACCAACGGGTCTCAACGGTCTTCGGATCGTACTGCTTCTCGAGTTCTTTCATTTCGCTTCTTCCCGGAATAGCTTGTACTCCACACTGTCAACAAGCGCTTCCCACGAGGCTTCAATGATGTTTCCTGAAACCCCGACCGTGCCCCAGTGTTGTTCACCATCACTCGACTCGATAATCACCCGCGTTTTGGCCGCCGTGGCTTCCTCGGGATCGAGAATACGAACCCGGAAATCGGTCAGGAACACCTTTTCGATCGCAGGATAGAACCGGGTCAGCGCATTGCGAAGGGCGCGATCCAAGGCGTTGACGGGGCCGTCTCCCTCAGCCACGCAGTGTTCCACCTCTTTCCCGACGCGAACCGTGACGCTGGCCTCCGAGATGCAGGGCTTATCCTTCCCCTTTTTCTCAATGATAACCCGGAATCCCTCCAACTCAAAAAACGGCTTGTGCTTGCGAAGCACCTTCTGCACCAGGATCCGGAACGAGGCATCGGCCGCCTCATAGGAATACCCCTGCTTCTCCAGCGCCTTCAGCGCCTCCAGGATTTCCTTCACTTCCGGCGATGATTTCTTGAGATCCATGCCCAGTTCGATGGCCTTCAGCAGGACGCTGCTCGATCCAGAGCCCTCTGAAATGAGAATATGGCGCTCATTTCCCACGCTTTCCGGGGGAATGTGCTCGAAACTGCGCGGGTTTTTCTGAACCGCATTCACATGCATGCCGGCCTTATGCGAAAAGGCGCTGGCACCCACATAAGGCGACTTGCCATCATGCCGCAGGTTCACCAGATCGTCCACAAACAGCGAAAGATTGCGCAGCTGCTTCAGGGAACCGTCGGGAACCGCCCGGCAGCCCATCTTGAGTTCCAAGGCGGGAATGATCGAGCACAGGTTCGCGTTCCCGGTCCGCTCGCCATACCCGTTGATCGTTCCCTGAACCTGAAGGGCACCGGCTCGGATCGCTTCCAGGCTGTTCGCCACGGCCAGTCCGGAATCGTTATGGGTATGGATCCCCACCGGAAGGGAAAACGCCTTCACGACCTCGGCGGTGATGCCAAACACCTCATGGGACAATGAGCCCCCGTTGGTGTCGCACAGAACAATCGCATCGGCACCGGCTTCCGCCGCCGCCTTGAGCACATCTAGAGCGAAGGACGGACTGTCCTTGTAGCCATCAAAAAAGTGCTCCGCGTCAAAAATCACTTCCCGACCCTGCTGCTTCAGGTACTGAACCGTTTCAAACACCATGCGCCGGTTCTCCGCCACCGAAGTGCGCAGGACATCAGCAACATGCAGCTGCCAGGTTTTTCCGAAAATGGTGACCACCGGCGTCTTTGCTTCGATCAGGCGAAGGACATTATCATCTTCGCCCACTGCGATATCCGCCCGGCGTGTGCTTCCGAAGGCCGCAATTTTGGCATGGCGCAGGGACTGCTTCCGGATTTCATGAAAAAACTCCATGTCCTTGGGATTGGAACCGGCATAGCCCCCCTCGATGTAATCCACGCCGAACTCGTCCAGCTTCAGCGCCACCTGGATCTTGGAAGATCCCGAGAACGAGATGCCCTCCCCCTGCGAGCCGTCCCGCAGGGTGGTGTCATAGATAAAAACTTTTTTTCGATGGCTCATGCTGCACCGCCCGGATTGACTCATCCACCCGTCTTCGAGAAAAACGCCTCATACAAGGCCTGAACCGCCTTTTTCCGATCCATGGCCTTGACCCCGAACATCATGCTGATTTCCGAGGAACCCTGATTCAACATCTCGATGTTCACGCCGGCATTAGCCAGCGCCGTGGTTGCCCGCGCCGCCACCCCCACCGTGTAGTGCATCCCCTCGCCCACGATCATGACCAGGGCGAGTCCCCGGTCGAGGTCGATATTATCCGAGCCAAGCTCAGTCCGGATCCGGGCGAGCACGCGCTCCTCCGCCTCCTTCGTGAAATCCTTTTCCCTGAAAATCACGGAGATGTTGTCAATTCCCGAGGGGGAATGCTCATACGACAATCCTTCCTCTTCCATGATCTGGAGCAATCGCCTGCCGAATCCGACTTCCCGGTTCATCATGTACTTGTCCACATACACGGCACAGAAGCCGTCCGCGCTGGCGATTCCGACAACGCCCCCCCCTTCATATTTCCGATTCGGGACGATGCCCGTTCCGGGCGCCTCGGGGCGGTTGGTGTTCTTCACGCAAATCGGGATCTTGGCCCGCACAGCCGGGATGATGGCCTCGTCGTGAAACACGCCGAACCCGGCATAGGCCAGCTCGCGCATTTCCCGATATGTTAACAACCCGATCGGCGCGGCACCGGGCACAATGCGCGGATCGGCCGAAAACACGGAGTCGACATCGGTGAAATTCTCATACAGGTCGGCCTGCACCGCCGCCGCCAGAATAGCCCCCGTGATATCAGAACCGCCACGGGGGAACGTCGCCACCGCACCGGAGATTGTATAGCCGAAAAAGCCCGGGAAAATACTGATGCCGGGCGCCGTTTTTAAGGACGCCAGTTTCGCGTAGGATTCCTGAAGCACCAGAGCGTTGCCGAAGTCGTCACTCAACAACATTCCCGCAGACTTAGGATTCACATAATGCGCGTCCAGTCCGTTCTTACGGAATATTTCGGCCACCAACTTGGCGCTGTTATCCTCACCCGCCGCCTTCATCAAATCCAGAAAACGACCGCGATGCGAGCCATCCGAGGCCACACGCCCGCGCAAGTCGGCTTCAATTTCACGAATCACGGCGTCCCCGACGCCTGCGTCCCGCTGGATCTCAGCGTAGCGTTCGACAATGGCTTTCAATTCCGCGTCTGCACTTCGCCCGGCCAGCTTCGCCTCGGCGCAGGCAATCAGCATATCGGTCACCTTGGTATCGTCAGGGTGGCGTTTACCAGGCGCCGACACCACCACGATCCGCCGGTCCGGATCCATCTTGATGATAGAACAGACCTTCAGAATCTGAACGGCATCCGCCACTGAGGATCCGCCGAACTTTGCCACCTTCAACCCGCATTTCGATTTCGCTGTCATGATACCTTCTCAATTCCCGGATCTTCGATCCGTAAACAAACCGGCTTCGCCCCCAAGGCCTGGCGCTCCTCCAGAATCTGCAAGGCCTCCATAATATTCTTTTCCACCGCACGGTGCGTCAGAATCACCACCGAGACATGGCGGCCTGCCCGGTTCGGCTCCTTTTGAAGGATGGACGCCAGACTGATCCCGTGCTGTCCCAAAACCGTGGCCACAACGCCGAGAATACCCGGCTTATCGAGCAGGGAGAGACGCAGGTAATAACGGCATTCCACCTCGCCCATGGATCGGAAGGTGATTTTTCCGGACGGGTTAGCCGGACTGTAGCGGGCCTTCCTGCCACCGTCGGCCAGAATACGTGCCACTTCAGCCAGATCGCTCACCACGGCGCTAGCCGTCGGCAACCGCCCTGCCCCGCGCCCGGTGTAAACCGTCTGACCGACAATATCGCCATCCACCACCACGGCATTGAAAACCCCCATGACCGAAGAAAGCATGTGATCGTGCGGGACGAGAGTCGGATGAACCCGAACCTCCACCTCGCCATCCGTCGCCTTGATCACGGCCAACTGTTTCACGCGATATCCGAAATCACGGGCGTACTCGATATCCGCCTTGTTCAGGCCGCGAATCCCCTCCACATGAATTTTTTCCTTCGGCACCTGGACGCCATAGGCCAGAAAGGCCAGGATGGCCGCCTTGTGCGCCGTATCGAATCCGTCGATATCCAATCCCGGATCCGCCTCCGCATAACCCGCCGCCTGCGCTTCCTTCAGGGCATGCTCAAAGGTCACCTGCTCACGCTCCATCTTGGTCAGGATATAGTTGCAGGTGCCGTTCAGAATTCCAAAGATGCGATCAATCCGGTTGGCGACCAAGCCTTCCCGCAAGGCGCGAATGATCGGAACGCCGCCGGCAACACTGGCCTCAAACCAGATTCCGGTGTTATTCGAGGCTGCCAGAGCAAAGATTTCGCCGCCATGCTCGGCCAGAAGCGCCTTGTTCGCCGTGACAACGGGTTTGCCCAAACGCAGGGCGCGCAGGACAAACTCCCTGGCGAGCGTGGTGCCGCCCACCAATTCAATCACAACATCCACAGCCGGGTCATCAATCAAGGCGGCGGCATCCCGGGTCAACAAGGAGCGGTCAACCTTGACGCCCCTGTCCCGATCCAGATCAATATCCGCAATGCGCCGCATCACGAGTTTTACCCCGATGCGCTCGGCCAGGAGGTCCCCGTTGCGCTGAAGCGCCTCGACCACGCCCGCGCCCACGGTGCCAAATCCAAGAAGTCCAATTCCAATTTCTTTCATGATGCAGTCCTCATCCTTCGAACCGGGCGATACTCTATAAGGAAT
>CAZOZF010000113.1:0-9543 GCA_964584205.1 uncultured Verrucomicrobiota bacterium | reverse complement strand
TGATCGGGATCGGGGAGCCCCAGTAGCGCTGGCGGCTGATCAGCCAGTCGCGGATCCGGAAGTGGGTGGTAAAGTCGCCGAACCCTTTATCCTTCGCCAGCTGGATGATGTCGGTCATGGCCTCGCGGTTGTTGCGTCCGTTGAATGGCGCGGAGTTCGCCATGGTGCCGTCATCGACATAGGCCGCCTCCATGGCGGAGCCATCGAGTGAGAGTTCGGGATTCTGGATCACCACCTTGACGGGCAGGTTGTAAGCCATGGCAAATTCGAAGTCACGCTGATCGTGGGCGGGGACGGCCATGACGGCGCCGGTTCCGTATTCCATCAGGACATAATTGGTGATCCACAGCGGGGCCAGCTCGTTGTTGTAGGGATTGCGGACATGGAAGCCGGTGAATACGCCTTCCTTTTTCGTGGCCTCATCGGTTCGTTCCGCCGCCGAGACCATTTTCTCCTTTTCGACGAAGGCCCTGATTTCGGCCGCGCGCGGGTTGTTCTGGAGTAGTTTCTCGACCAGCGGATGTTCCGGGGCGAGGGCCATAAAGGTGACCCCGTAAATCGTGTCGGGCCGGGTGGTGAAGACCGGGCAGGGGTCGCCGGTCTCGGCAATCGTGAACGCGACGCGCGCCCCGGTGGAGCGGCCGATCCAGTTGCCCTGCATGGAGCGGACCTTCTCGGGCCATTTATCCAGAAGCGACAGGTCGTCGAGCAGACGGCCCGCATAGTCGGTGATCTTGAAGAACCACTGGGTCAGGTCTTTCTTGACCACCTTGCGGCCGCAACGTTCGCATGTTCCGTCGGAGAGTACTTCTTCATTGGCAAGCGTCGTGCAGTAATCGCACCAGTTGACCGGCGCATTTTTCCGGAAGGCGAGGCCGCGTTCGTGAAGCTTAAGGAAGATCCATTGGGTCCATTTGTAGTAATCGGGGTGGCAGGTTGCGATTTCGCGATCCCAGTCGTAGGCGATACCCCAGGATTGCAGCTGGAGCTTCATCTGTTGAATATTCTTGTAAGTCCATTCCTTGGGGTGGACGCCGCGCTGCTTGGCGGCGTTCTCGGCGGGAAGCCCGAAGGCGTCCCAGCCCATGGGGGAGAGGACTCGGAAGCCGCGCGCCATCTTGTAGCGGGTCACGGCGTCGCCGATGATGTAATTACGGCCGTGTCCCACATGCATCGTGCCGGAGGGGTAGGGGAACATGGTCAGGCAGTAGTATTTCTTCTGGTGGACGGAGGTGTCCACCTTGAAGACTTTCTGGTCGGCCCAGTACTGCTGCCACTTCGGTTCAATCGTCTCAAAAGGGTATCGTTCGTTCATGGTCGTTCGTTCCTGTAGTCCTTGAGTTTTCGTTGGAGTGTCCGGCGGCTGATGCCCAGTTGTCCGGCGGCCTGGGTCCTGTTTTCGTTGTTCCGTTTGAGCGCGGCTTCAATCATGACGCGTTCGGCATCGGCCATGGATTTCGGGGCAAGACTTCCGGAGGAGTCGGCTTTCCAGGCCGTTGCGATGCGGGGAGTTCCCGCCTGTATGGCGTCCCGGAGTGCGGCGGGAAGATCCCGCACGGTCAGGCGCGGGGTGCGGGAGAGCACGACCATCCGCTCGATGACGTTGCGCAGTTCGCGAACATTGCCCGGCCAGGAATACGCCGACAGAATGTCCTGGGTGTCGGGAGTAATATCCTCGACCGGCTTGTTGTTCCGTAAGCTGAATTCCTTCAGGAACCGGGCACAGAGAAGCGGGATATCGTCGGGTCGTTTCCGCAAGGGGGGTAAGGTAATGGAGACCACATCCAGGCGGAAGAAGAGATCGTTCCGGAAGGTTCCCGCCTTGACCATGGCGGCCAGATCCGCATTGGTGGCGGCGATGAGCCGGATATCCACATCGAGGGTTTGATGTCCGCCCACCCGTTCGAATTGGCGTTCCTCGAGAACCCGAAGGAGTTTAACCTGGACGGAGGTCTGGATTTCCGCGATTTCGTCCAGGAACAGGGTGCCGGTATCAGCCAGTTCGAACCGGCCGCGGCGCCGGTCAACGGCGCCGGTAAAGGCGCCTTTTTCATGGCCGAACAATTCGCTTTCCAGCAGGGAGGGAGTGAGGGCGGCGCAATGGACGGGAATGAAGGGGCCTTTGGCACGGCTGCTGAGCCGGTGGATGGCCTGGGCAACCAATTCCTTGCCGGTTCCGCTTTCGCCCAGAATCAGGATGGTGGCCTGGGTGGGAGCCGCCTGTTGGATCGTTTCGAAGACTTCCCGCATCGGCTCGGATTGGCCGATAATCGCTTCGAGGCCGAACCGGTTGTCCAGTTGCGCGCGCAAGGTGAGGTTCTCGGTCTCGACCTCGTGTGAATGCAAGGCGCGCTTCAGGAGGAGGTCCAGGTGATCGAGGTTGACGGGCTTGGTGAGAAAGTCATAGGCGCCGAGTTTCATGGCCTCGACGGCGGTCTCCACATTGCCGTAGGCGGTCAGCATGACGACAATCGGCGGAGTGCTGCGCGCCATGATTTTCTGAAGGAACGTCATGCCGTCCATGCCCGACATCCGGATGTCGCTGAGCACAATATCCACGGTGCGGTCATCAAGCAACGGCAGCGCTTTTTCGGCGCTGTCGGCCATGACGACGATAAAGTTTCCCTGGAGTGCCCGCTTGAGGCCTTCCCGGGTATTCCGGTCGTCATCCACAATCAATACGGTTCGTTGGGGGGTCACGGGGATTCCTCCGGGTCCGCCTTTGAGCGGGGATGGGGTTTCAGGAGGCGGACGCGGCGTTCATCGAGCGGGAGGAAAACGGTGAAGGTGGTTCCCACGCCGGGTTCGCTATGAACATCCATGCGGCCGCCGTGGTCCTGCATGATGCGCTGAACGATCATCAGGCCGATGCCCGAGCCCGCTGGTTTCGTGGTGTAATAGGGCTCAAGGATGTGCCCGATGTCTTCCGGGGAAATTCCCGATCCATTATCACGGAAGGCGATCGCCATGAAACGATCCGAGGCGGCGGCCGAAATCCGGAGCAGGCCGCCTTCAGGCATGGCCTGGAGCGCGTTTTTGATGATGTTGAAAAACGCCTGCTTGATCTGATCCTTGTCAAGACGCAGAGGAGGAAGATCCCGGGGGAGTTCGAGTTCAACATGCGCGTTATGATTCTCGATTTCCGGCTTCAGAAGCGCGAGGGTATCCGTGATCACGGCGGAGATGGGGGTTTTTGCCAGGGACGGTTTCGCGGGCCGAATGGCCCGGAGGAATTGGGTAATGATCAGATCAAGCCGCGTGACTTCCGTACGCGCGACGTCCACCAGTTCAAGCAACGCGGCCCGGTTCCTCGCATCGGTTTTCTTGAGATCCCGGTCGAGTAACTGGAGGTGGATATTCAGGGCATTGAGCGGGTTGCCGATTTCATGCGCGACCCCGGCCGCCAGCAGTCGTACGGCGTCAAGACGTTCCGATTCCAGGAGACTGGCTTCCTGCTCCCGGGCGCGGGTGACGTCGCGAAGGATGATCACGGCCCCCTTTTCATGGCTTTCCACGGCGGAAAGGGGGACGACATAGAATGTCAGAAGCCGGGGGACAGGATACCGTACTTCAATCTGGTGGCTGCTGAGTTTGCTCCACGCGGCGGCATCCAGTCCCAGAATCCGGGACCATTCGATATCGCGGAGGAAGCGGTTCATGGGTTTTCCCACAACCGCTTCGTGGTTGAACCCGATCAATTCACCGGCGGCGCGGTTCGCATAGGTGATGAGAGCCTTGCCGTCCAAAACCACCACGCCCTCCTGAATCGACTGGAAAATAGTCTCCAGCAACCCTTTTTCCTTGGCAAGCCGAAGGAAATGGGTCTGGACACTCTCCGGATCCAGGCGATCCAGTCTCGAAATCAGTTTATCAAGGAATCCAGCCTTCATGGTTCATTTTGTCGCCGTGTCAATAAGTCGCAGATTGTAGCAAAGGGCATCAGGGACTGCAAGGGCTGTAAGGTGGTTTTTAGGTAACTATTCAGAAGGGGAGGGGTCAGGGTTCGGGGTTCAGGCCGGCGGAATGCCACTGTCGGATCGTTGGTTCTGCCCTGAACCCTGAACCCTGACACCCTGACCCCTGAGTTACCCCAACGGCGGCGGCTTGGGAAGGCCCTTCAGGCATTCTGCGGCCTTCAGGATTTCGGAGTCGGGGAGATAATAGTCGGTCAATTTCCCTTCCAGGTAGGCCTGGTAGCCGCTCAGATCCATGATGCCGTGGCCGGACCAGTTGAGGACGATGACCTTTTCCTTGCCTTCTTCCTTCGCCTGGTTGGCCTCGCGGATCGCCATGGCGATGGCGTGGGAAGTCTCCGGGGCGGGGATGAAGCCCTCGGTCTGTGAGAACAGCATCGCGGCCTTGTAGCATTCCAACTGCGGAATGGCCACGGCCTCCATGAGGCCTTCGCGCATGGCGTGGCTGACAAGCGGCGCCATGCCGTGATAGCGCAGGCCACCGGCATGGATCGGGGCGGGGACATAGGTGTGGCCGAGGCTGTACATGGGCAGGAGCGGCGTCATCATTGCCACATCACCGGAATCATAGGCAAACACGCCGCGAGTCATTTTCGGGCAGGCGGCCGGTTCAACGGCGATGATGCGCGGGTTTTTCGTTCCGGCAATTTTGTCGGCCATGAACGGAAAACTGATCCCTCCGAAGTTCGAGCCACCCCCGGCGCAGCCGATGACGATGTCGGGATAGAGTCCGATCTTTGCAAATTGCTTTTTGGTTTCCAGGCCGATGATGGATTGGTG
This sequence comes from uncultured Verrucomicrobiota bacterium, assembly GCA_964584205.1. GTDB lineage: Bacteria > Verrucomicrobiota > Kiritimatiellia > CAIKKV01 > CAITUY01 > JAABPW01. The sequence continues at coordinate 4,789 of CAZOZF010000113.1, read as the reverse complement.
CAGGAGCACATGGTTCAGCACGCTCCCCAATGCGTAACGGGTGTCTTTGTGGGTCACACAGTCCTCAATCGCTTCGCTGATGGCAATGGCCAGGCTGCCGGGGCAGTTGGGATCATTCTGGAGAACCGTCCGGCCGGCGTTGGTTTCCGTGCTGGGGCTGGCGATGCACTGGGCACCCCAGGTTTGCATCATGATCTTCCGGAAGGGTTTCTGGTCGAAACTGATCTTAACCATATAGACTTTGCATTCCAGGCCGAACATCTGGCAGGCCATGGCAAGGGAACTGCCCCATTGTCCGGCCCCGGTCTCGGTGGACAGACGCTTGATGCCGAATTGCTTATTGTAATAGGCCTGCGGCACAGCGGTGTTCGGCTTGTGGCTGCCCGGTGCGGAGACGCCCTCGTTCTTGTAGAAAATCTTGGCAGGGGTGCCGAGGGCTTTCTCGAGCCGGGTGGCGCGACACAGCGGGCTCGGGCGCCACTGCCAGAGAATTTGCAGGACTTCATCCGGAATGTCGATCCAGCGCTGGGTGCTGACTTCCTGTTCGATGAGGTTCATCGGGAAGACCGGGGCCAGCATGTCCGGCGTGATCGGTTTCCCTTCGGGCGTCACCGGGGGCGGCATGGCGTGGGGAAAATCGGCCGCGATATTGTACCACTGCCGGGGCATTTCATCTTCGCTCAGGAATACCTTGATTTGATCCATGATTTTTCTCCTAAAAAAAGACCGCCATTATGGCGGTCCCGTTTCTTCGCGCAAGAACAAAAATGAGGGGGTTATTTCGACCCGGCGAACTCGTTCTTTTCCCAGGTTCCAGTGAGGGGGGTGCCGTCTGAGGTGATATAGGTGCCCTTCCCGTGCATCATGTCATTCTGCCAGGTTCCGTCATAGGAGTCGCCCTCGCCGAATTTGAACAGGCCCTGTCCTGAGACCAGTCGGCCATTTCCCCAGGTGCCGGTGAGCCGGCCGCCATTGGAAAAGGTATAGGTGCCGGTTCCCTCCATGAGATCCGCCTTCCAGCCCCCTTCATACTTGTCGCCGTTGGCGAAGAGTTCGGTGCCGTGCCCGTCGCGACGGTCGGCTTTCCAGTCACCTGCATAGGTGGCGCCGTTATGAAGCGTCAACTTTCCCTCGCCGTGGCGTTGTCCCTTCAGGAAATGCCCGGAATAGTGTGCGCCGTCTGCAAACAAAAGTTGTCCTTCATAAGGGGCTGTCGGGGAAGGGGGTATTCCCTCATAGCGGGCGCCGTTTAGATAATGAATGGGTTTGAGGAGTTTGCCATCGGATCCCACCAGCGGGGTTATCGTGGCGGGCGGCGGGAGCGCGGGTTTGACGGGTTCGGGGGCGGGCTCGGACTTTTTGTCACTGCTAAAGAGGCGTTGGGTGAGGGAGGGCGGCTTGGGTTTCAAGGCGGCCATGACGGTGGTGGAGTTACGTTCCTCTGCCACGGCGGCTGCCGTTTGCCGGTTGTTGTCGGTGATGGCGGTATCGGCGCCATGTTTCAAAAGCAGTGTGGCGATATCCGCGGTATCCGTGTAGGCGGCCCAATGGAGGGGGGTAAATCCGTTGACGGCCTTGGCGTTGATAACGGCTCCGTGCTTGATCAGCAGCTTGCAGAGCTCCAGGTTTTTGTTGTACGCCGCCCAGTGAAGCGATGTGGAACCCTTGGTGGTTACGGCATTGACATTGGCACCCTTGGACACCAGGTATTGCGCCACGCCGGTGAAGTTCTTGTTCACCGCGCAGTGCAACGGGGTCAGGCCGCCTTCGGTTGCGAGATTCACATTGGCGCCGGCCTGGACGAGGATTTCAGTGATCTCTTCCTGGCCCCGTACGGCGGAGAGGATCAACGGGGTGGAGCCATCCTGATCACGGGCGTCGAGTGACTCGGGGCCCGCCCCCTTCACAAGGCGCTGGACATCCGACAGGATGTTGCTTTTGATGGCGTCATGGAGCGCCGCCGCCTGGCTCCCGCCCGATAGCCCGGCTAGAAGCACCACTGCCGCCAGAGTCATGGTTCGTGTCATGGTCATCTCCCAATTCTTTTTCAAAAACTCTTTCTCGACAAGCGAAGTCCGTAAGATAAGACTATGTGGCGCGAAATGCAAGACAGGGAGCAGTTGTGATAGCAATCGTGGATTATAAGGCCGGGAATTTGACCAGCGTCAGGCTGGCGTTTGAGGCGATCGGGGTCGAAGCGACGATTACCGACAACCCGGATGACATTCTTAGGGCGGATCGCGTGGTCTTCCCCGGGGTGGGTGCGGCGGGTGCCTCCATGCGCCATCTGGCGGACTTGAAATTAACCGATGTGTTGCGCGCCGTCGTGGCGCGGGGAACCCCGTTTCTCGGAATCTGCGTCGGAATGCAGATCCTCTTCGACCGGTCGGAGGAGGATGGCGGCACGCCGACGCTGGGGTTTATTCCCGGCGAGGTCAAAGTATTCCATCCTGTCACTCCGGCCGATAAGGTCCCCCAGATCGGCTGGAATGCCGTTCGATTCCAGCGGCCGCATCCCGTTTTTGCGGGAGTAGAAAACGAGACGGAATTTTATTTTGTGCACAGTTATTATCCAACCACGACCCAGCCGGGCGATTGTGTGGGTCTGACCGGCTATGCGGGGGTGGACTTCACCTCGATTGTCGGTCGTGGCAACCTGGTGGCTACCCAGTTCCATATCGAGAAGTCCGGACGGATCGGGTTAAAAGTGTTTGAAAACTTCAGCCGGTGGGATGGACAATGCTGACAAAACGAATTATTCCCTGCCTGGATGTTCGCGACAAGAAGGTCACCAAGGGTGTCAAATTTCAGAATAACGTGATTTTGGGCGATGCCGTGGAACTGGCGTCCAGGTATTATGACGAAGGCTGCGATGAATTGGTGTTCTATGATATCACCGCCTCGGCGGAGCGGCGCCCGATCGACATCGAAATGGTTCGGGCCGTGGCCCGCGCCATTCATATTCCCTTCGCTGTGGGCGGCGGAATTTCCAATTTGGGCGACATGTCCCGCGTGCTGCTGGCCGGGGCCGAGAAGATTTCCGTGAATTCCCTGGCGGTGGTGAATCCGCAGATCATCGCCGATGGCGCGAAGGCGTTCGGATCCCAGTGCATTGTGCTCGGCATGGATCCGGTACGCGTCGACAACGATCCGCGGTTTCCGAGTGGTTACGAGATCACCACCCGGGGGTTCCGGGAACGGACGGGCTTGGATGCCCTGGCCTGGGCGCGGCAGGCGGAGGCGATGGGCGCAGGCGAGATTGTAGTGAATTCGGTGGATGCCGACGGCATGAGGACGGGTTATGAAATTGCGCTGACCCGGCTGATTGCCGAGGCCGTTCGGATTCCCGTTGTGGCTTCCGGCGGCGCGGGCAAGCCGTCACACCTGGCCGAGGCCTTTACCGCCGGCAAGGCCGATGCCGCGATCATCGCCGGCATGATCCATACCGGCGAATACACCATTCCGCAAATCAAGCAGGAGCTTATTGCCGCCGGGATTCCTATAAGAAAAAAATGGTAATTCTAATTTAGCTTGATTCGGGTGTTAGATTTGCAATAATTCCCTTCATGAAAGCGCCACTCCAAAACGAAGTTCTCGATTTCCTCAAGCAGCGTTTGCTTCCCGAGATCGGTGAGATCCGTAAGGATTTGGATGCTTTTCGTGTTCAGACCCAGGCTGAATTCAAGGTCGTTTATGGGCGATTTGATCAAACCGATCGGCGGATGGATCAGCTCGATAAGCGGATGGATCTTCTGGATAGACGGATGGATCAGATGACCGACGAGATGCGCGAAATGCGGTCCTATGTTTTCACCACCCGGATGGGCGAGACGCATTACGCCGTGCGCGACAAGCCCAATCGTTAAGCCCAAAGCAAGCGGGCATTCCCAGTTGTTGTTTCCGCAAGTTCCTGCTCCTGCATTCCCCTGATTTTCGCCACTGCTTTTAAGACCTCTGTCAAGTGGGCGGGCGGTAAGTTCGGGGCATCTGTCTCAATAAGAAGACGTTCCAGAGGAGCGGCGCACACGGCTTCCCGTCCCTTCCGGTTCTGCTCGAACGTAATGGCGCCGGAAAAGGAGAAGTACGCCCCGCGCCGGGTGAGTGGTTGAACCAGCTCTGCGGAGCCTGAATAGGAGTGAAGCGCAAATCCGTGGGCCGGCCAGCCTTTTTCATCCAGTAACTCCAGCAGTCGCCCCCAGGCGCGGCGACAGTGAAGGGTAACGGGTCGCTGCAGTTCGTTAGCCAGATGAATCTGGGCGAGTAAAACCGTTTCCTGATCGGCGAAGGTCGCCGGAGCCAGGGCGTGATCCAATCCGATTTCCCCGACAGCGGAAGGGGTTCCTGTCAGGAAGGTCTTCAGGGAATTCAGCCAGTCCTCGCTTCTATCGCCGACAAACCAGGGATGCAGGCCGAAGGAAAGGTGAACTCCGGGAAATCGCCTGGCGATCCCCGTCAGAAGCGGCCAGTCTGTCTCGCTCGTTCCGCAACACATCAGACCGGTCACCCCGGCCTGGGCGGCGCCCTCCATGGCGACGTCGAGATGCGGAGCCAGTCGGGCGTCCTGTAAATGACAATGAGCATCGAAGAGGTTCATCGGTTATCAATTTTCAGTAGCGTCCCATAGGACGCAGGTTAGAAGGCCGAAGGCTGAAGACTGTAAGGAAATTCGCATAATCTTGCTTAATTTCACGTGATGTCATTTACGATAATTCCTGGCTCATCGATTCGTGTTTCACCTTCAGTCTTCAGTCTAAACCGCTTCAGCCTTGGCGTCCCTATGGGACGCCAG
>CAZOZF010000112.1:0-9629 GCA_964584205.1 uncultured Verrucomicrobiota bacterium | reverse complement strand
GGCGTGGAAAGCATCCTGTCCTATCCGGCCATGATGTCGCACGCCGCCATGCCCCGCCCGGAACGCCTGGCACGGGGCATCACCGACGGCTTGGTCCGGCTCTCTGTGGGGCTGGAGGCGGCAGACGATTTAATCGCGGATTTGGACTCCGCACTGAAGATAACAACCCAATAGAAAGGTGACTGAAATGAGCAAGGTATATACAGACAACTCCCAATCCATCGGGAATACCCCGCTGGTCAAACTGAACAAGGTCACGCAGGGCTCAAAAGCCACGATCCTGGCCAAAATCGAAGGCCGCAATCCGGCCTATTCCGTAAAATGCCGCATCGGAGCGGCCATGATCTGGGATGCCGAGAAGCGCGGCGTCCTGAAACCCGGCGTGGAGATCATTGAGCCCACCAGCGGCAATACCGGGATCGCGCTGGCCTATGTCGCCGCCGCGCGGGGCTATAAGCTGACCCTGACCATGCCTGAAACCATGAGCCTTGAGCGCCGTCGCGTTCTGGCCGCTTTTGGAGCCACCCTCGTCCTTACCCCTGGAGCAGAAGGCATGAAGGGCGCCATCAAACGAGCCGAGGAGATTGCCGCATCGGATCCCGCCCGATATTTCCTTCCCCAGCAGTTCAAAAACCCGGCAAACCCGGCCATTCACGAGACCACCACGGGGCCAGAAATCTGGAACGATACCGACGGCCAGATCGATGTGCTTGTCGCGGGCGTCGGCACCGGCGGCACCATCAGCGGAATCTCACGCTACATCAAAAACGTAAAGGGCAAAAAAATCATCTCGGTGGCCGTGGAACCCCGGGAAAGCCCGGTCATCAGCCAGAAACTTGCCGGCCAGGAATTAAAACCCGGGCCGCACAAAATACAAGGCATAGGGGCCGGGTTCATTCCCGACACCCTGGATCTTTCCATGGTGGATCGCGTCGAACAGGTCGACAGCGCCGAGGCGGTGGATTTTGCTCGCCGACTCGCCAAGGAAGAGGGCATGCTGGTAGGAATTTCATGCGGCGCAGCGGCGGCGGTTGCCGTGCGACTGGCACGCCTCGATGAATTCGCAGGAAAGACGATCGTCGTGATCCTTCCGGACTCAGGCGAGCGTTATCTGTCTACCGTGCTTTTTGAAGGAATCGGCTGATATAAAGACATTTAAAAAAAAGGAGTAAATCACATGAGCATCACCACCAATAAAATCGAAACACTAGCACTTCATGCCGGGCAGGAGCCTGACCCGACTACCTTATCGCGCGCCGTGCCGGTTTACCGGACGAGTTCGTATGTTTTCAAGAACGCTGAACACGCTGCAAATCTGTTCGGGCTCAAGGAACTGGGGAACATTTACACCAGGCTGATGAACCCGACTCAGGATGTTCTGGAGAAACGGATTGCAGCCCTCGAGGGCGGAGCGGCCGCCCTCGCCGTGGCCTCCGGTACCAGCGCTATTTTCTACTCCATCATCAATCTTTGCCAGGCGGGTGATGAATTTGTCTCGGCCAACAACCTCTATGGCGGCAGTTATACCCAGTTCCATGACATTCTTCCCCAACTGGGAATCAAATGCATTTTCGTGGATCCGCGTGATCCGAATAACTTCGCAAAGGCCATTACGCCCAAGACAAAACTGGTGTTTGTCGAGACGATCGGAAATCCCGTTCTCGATGTGGTCGATATTCCCGCCATTGCCAAAGTCGCCCATGCCCATGGGTTGCCCCTCGTGGTGGACAGCACCTTCAGCACGCCGTTCCTGCAGCGACCGATTGAACAGGGCGCTGACATCGTGGTGCATTCCCTCACGAAATGGCTGGGCGGTCATGGCGCCGGCATCGGCGGCATTGTCGTGGATTCGGGGAAATTCGACTGGACCAGCGGGAAGTTCCCCTTGTTGTCCGAGCCGGATGCCAGTTACCACAACATCCGTTTTGCGACGGAACTGGGCCCCCTGGCGCCGTTGGCGTTTATTCTTCGGATGAGGCTGGTGCCCTTGCGAAACCTTGGCGCCTGCATTTCACCCGACAATGCGTGGGTATTCTTGCAGGGAATTGAAACCCTGGCGCTCCGGATGGATCGTCATTGCCAGAACGCCCTGGCGGTAGCGGATTACCTGAAACACCAGAAATCGGTTACGTGGGTCCGATATCCCGGGCTGGTGGATGATCCGTCCCATGGGATTGCCCGCAAAGTTCTCTCGCGGGGTTTTGGCGGCATGGTCGTGTTTGGGATCAAGGGGGGCGCCGAATCCGGCCGGAAGTTCATCGATAATCTCAAGTTGTTCTCGCTCCTGGCGAACGTTGGCGATGCGAAAAGCCTGGCGATTCATCCGGCGACCACGACCCATTCCCAACTTACCGAGGAGCAACAACGTGAGGGCGGAATCACGCCCGAACTCGTACGCCTCTCCATCGGCATCGAGCATATTGACGATATTCTCGCCGATCTTGCCCAGGCCCTTAAGACGGCCGGCTGATCGAGCCGAAAGGATGACGATTAAAAGGAATTCCCGCAGACGCGCCATGCGCCCTGTAGTGGATCACGGGTTACGCAAGGAGTCTTGAAGCGGGGTTCGGCAGGCCCAGCGGATCGCGAGTTCGATCCAGAGAAGGTGAAAAAGGATGATCCCTGCCAGGACGGCCAGCATCGTGGTCACGGGCAGCGCGACGCCCGGGTCATGCAAATTGGGCCACATGGCCGCCAGGGAGGAGACGACTCCAGCCGCCAGCCCAAGCCCCAGCATCAGCCGGTGTTCCCCCGCGATCATCCGGCGAACCTGTCGGTCGGAATAGCCCACCGCCTTGAGTAAGGCGAATTCTGATCGCCGCTCCCGGATCGCTCGCAAGACCACAATCGCCATGCCCGCGCTGCCTAACAGCAACCCCATCCCGCCCAGCACCAGGAACATGGCAAGATAGGTGGACTCTACCGCATGAAACTCCTTCAGTCGGTCCACCGTCGGAATTACATTCAGTCCGAACTTCCCAAGCCGCCGAGCCAACCCCTCCCGTGCCCCCTGCCCCTTCCCCTTCGGACTATCCGCCAGTATCATCCGGGCTCCGCTCTCCGACGGATAGCGCTCTGAAAACGCAGCGACAGAAATCAGGATCGACCCCTGAAACACCGATACCCGCATGGGTAAGGCCCCCACCAACTTGACCTTGAAAACAGCACCTCGCTCATCCTTGAATAGCAGGATATCCCCCACCTTCTTCTGCACCCCCCACTGCGCTGTATTCAAATCGCCAGCCAGCCCCGGCACACACCCGTCCGCAAGGGGCTCCCGGAGAAGCGACCAAATTGATTGGAGGGCCACGCTTCGTCGTGGCCGGTCATCACCGGACGCGACAAAGCGCGTCCCTCCATTGGGATAAAACGCACCTTTTGCTTCCAACGCCGCCGGATCCACTCCCAGCAGGCGCGGCAATTGCGCCCGGTTCAAGTTCAGGCAACTTGCATCATCCCCGTCCCGAACTTTGATCGGCACAAGCTCCACCCCCGCCAGTCCAGGCTCCTGATCAAGGCGCAACTTTTTCCAGCCTGCAGGACTGGCAAGATCGGCAAGAATCGGAATGGATGATTCCCCATACAAGGCGAACCCACCGGTACCGGAAGACCGTTCGCTGGCCCCTTTCTCGATATTCTCCTGCATCGAGGAGACCGCAAACACCATGAAGCCACCAGAAGCCAGAAGCCCCACCACCGTCAGGCTCCGGGTTCGGCGTCGGCCCAGATTGCGAACACCCAGCGCGGCTAGAGTGAAACGCCCCTGCCCTCGTGCTAACTGGATAAAATAAAGCCGGATGAACCCCAGCAGAGAAATTAACAGCAGACTTCCCGCCGAAAAAAAGAGCCCGGCTGGATTTTGCTGGGGTTTCAAAAAACCAAAAACAACAAGAACTCCCGCGACGGCAAGGCCGACAAAAGGAAGAATGACATTTGACTTCCGCATGGTGACTTCAGCCTTCAGCCTTCTACCTTCTGACTCCGCCAACAATTCTCTCGCCGGGCGAGCTGTCTGCCGCCACGTTGCCACCACCAGCGTTATCATCGCCATGGCGATTCCGGCCCCCAATCCCTTCAAGACGGTCAGGGGTTCGGCATGGAATCGGATGGCCGTTGAGGCCACTGCGCCTTGCCAGGGATGACTTAAGCCCCAGATCAGGGCTTGGGTATAGAGCACCCCGAGTCCGGCACCCAGAACACCGCCTGCACCCGCCACCCACAAACCTTCCCGGATCAGCATCCAGCGAACCCGGGCGGGCGTGAAGCCGACGGCCAACAAAATCCCGGTCTCCCGGGAGCGTTGCTGAATCGAGAACGAAAACAACAGCGCGGTCAGCATCAAGGCGGAGATCATGACAAAGCCGCTCATCCCAAGGAACAGCTGACCGAAATCCAACGCCTCGCCCGCCGCCTTGAGCGCGAGGCGACGCACCGGCGTGAAGGTAAATCCCAATTCGCCCGGTTCCAGATGCTTCAGCAGGAATGCGCCAAGCGCAGTCGTATCAGTCGAGCCAACTCTGAACCGGATCGCCGTCAGGTCGCCAAACCGGTTGGCCCACATCGCCTGCCCGGCCTTCAAGGTCACGAAGGCCTTGGGGGTGTCACGAAACTCGTCCCAGTAGCCCTCGTTCGGCTTGTCCTCCATCTTCTCAGAATCCAGCGGCATACCGATATCCCAGTCCGCACAACGACCGGCATCCGTCAGCCCCGGAAAACGGGGAGCCAGTTCCCGTTCTTGGATCAAGGACTCCATCGGAATGATGCCACACACCCGGAATACCCGGCTGGTCTCCACAAATTTACCCCACGCCGTAAATTCATAGTAAGCCACCCTGACACTCTCCCCAACCCGAAGCGCCAATTGGTCGGCCGTCCAGCGGTTGACGAGAATTTCATCATCCTTCATCCCGGCTGGCACCAGCCCCAGCTCCGGGGAAGGCGCCATCGCCATGACAAACGAGTACGGTGTTGACCGTGGCCTGGTCGTCCCGTCCATCGTTTCTCGCGAGATTGAATTCACCAGATAAGTCAAGGCGCCCGCCGAATCCCCTAATCCCGCCACCACCCTTCCGACCTCCGGATCGAACATAACCCGGTTACTTTCTAGCTGCAAAAGCGCTTTTGCAGGCGTATTTCGCCAGGCCAACCCCATATCATCCAAGCGCCAGACCTTCCTGAGGGCGGCGTCGAAATCCCCTTCACCCGCCAGGAGAAGATTGGCCCGGCCGTCCAGACCCGCCAGTTTCTGGAGGCTTCCAAGGTTGACAAAGGCGTTAACGGGAATGATCTGGCTGGCTGAAAGGCTGAGCCGGCCGGACTGTTCGTCGCCCCAGATCGCGACAACCGTAAAGGTGCCCCGCACCGTATCATCCCCCTTCCGGGAGGACAGCGGAGCATCTTGCGGCAACAGGGATGGCCTGCTAAAGCGTATGGATATTGAGTCTCCCGGCTTGACCCCCAAAGCCGCCGCCAGTTTGGCATTGAGGGCGATCCCGTCGTCGGGCAACCGTTCCCCCTGTCCGCCAGCAGCCTGTCGGACTTCCGTCCCGGCAGGGGCCCCAATGGCCTCTACCGGCGGAGGACCGCCGGCTCCAAGCCATGTTTGGGCCGACTTGGAGCCGGCCATCCTTGGCCGGTAGAGAATAGGAGCCCCCAAGGGACCTAAGTCCGACAGACTGCTAGAAAGCCCCCGGAACCGTTCATCCACGCCCACTATCTGGATGCTGTTCACCTGCCGTGATTCGGGACCGATGGCGACACCGCGGAACAACAGGGCAGGAGCCACAGCAACGGAGGTTTCGGCCTGCAAGCGATCGGCCAGGTCAGCAGGAAAATAGCGTCCCTTCGTATCCAACGCATAACAGGCGCCGCCCAGCCGGAGTAATGCCGATTGCGTGAGAGTGTATTTGACGGAATCCCCCACCAGAAGCGCACCAACCAGGACCGAGACCGACAGCGTGATTCCCGCCAGAACGCTCAGATGCGACCAGGCATAATACCGCGTGCTTCTTAAGCTGAGCCGTACTTTCGTCATGCCATTCTCATACGAGTTCTGGAGACGGCGGTCTCCGCCGGTGGTCCTTCAAGGCTTTCATCTACCGGCCGGGGACGGCCGGCTCCAGAAAGGGCATTGCCCACTCCCATTGTAATCTCTGGAAGTAAGGCACCATCCAGGAGCGTATAAACCTGGTCCATTCGCATGGCCAGCGGCAGGGAATGGGTCACCACAATAAGCGTGGTCCCCTGCTCCCGGTTCATCCGCACCAGCAGGTCCGCCAGCGATTCGGCCCCCACCCGATCCAGCGAGCCGGTCGGCTCATCCGCCAGCAAAAGCCGGGGCTGGTTGATCATGGCCCGCACCACCGCCACCCGTAACTGTTCCCCACCGGAAAGCTGCCCCGGCCGGTAATCCAAACGGGCCGAAAGACCGACCTGGTCCAGGAGGGCCCGAGCGCGGGTTTCTGCGATCTGAAACGTTTCAGATCGGGAAATCAGGGTCGGAACCAGGACATTTTCGAGGACATTGCACTGCGGTAAAAGATGATGTTGCTGGAACACAAACCCGATCTTCCGGTTCCGGATTGCCGCCAGTTCAACCTCCCCCAGCTTCCCTAATTCCTGTCCCTCAAGAATGACGGATCCGGTGGAGGGAAAATCCAGCGTCCCTATGATGTTCAGAAGGGTGCTCTTCCCGGATCCGGAAGGCCCGACAATGGCGATGGATCGACCCGCTTCGACTTCCAGGGAAATGGACTTCAACACCTCCACCGTTCCCCCGGATGGCGCAGGATAGCTCTTGGCAATGTCATTCAAGATCAAAATTGGTGCTGTCATCATACTACCCCCTCACCCCAAACAAAATCAGGAATCCGTCATCCGTCCCCACAATAACCCCTGCTCCGGTGATCGCCGGTGAGGTCAGGGAGTCGGCCGCCTTATTGGCCCATATCAGCTTGCCGGTGGCGAGGCTGAACAGGAACAGCGTCCCTTCCGAGGACACCACTACCTTGTCACCGGCGATAACCGGCGAAGACGGAGTTCCTTCAACCTTGGCGGCCCACATCGTATTCCCAGTATTCCGATCCAGACAATAGACCCGGCCATCGCTGGATCCCGCTATGACCCGGTTTGAGGTCACAGCAGGCGTGGTAAAGACCTCATTGCTGGCACAGCGACTGGACCACACGATTCTGGAACCGGGTATGTCCGCACACACCACGGAACCATCCCGCGTTCCGATAAACGCCTGATGGCCATCAACAGCCGTGCCGCCCGCCATGGGCCCGCGGTCGCCCAACTTGATCGCCCCGAGCGATTTTCCGGTGGCAAGGGACAGGATATGAATGGCCGAATCACAGGCACCGAACACCGCCACGCCGGGCCCCACGGCCGGCGGAGTATCGCACCGCGATACGGACTCAGAAGCCCAGATCAGGCGGCCATCCCCCGACGCAAGACATTTTAGAACACCGTCATTCCGCGACATCACCAAAACACGGGCCACCGCGCCATCTTTCGCCGTCATCCAGTTAGGGGATCCAAGAAGATCCTCTCCAATTTTCTGTTTCCATCTCACCGCACCAGTTCCGGCATCAAACGCATACAGGAATCCCTGGTCGGTGCCGACGAACACCATTCCGGCGAGGCATAACGGCGGGGTTGAAAAGGATTCCTGTGATTCGGTGGTCGTATTAGACGGCTTTGCCAACGACACCGACCAGACCCTCTTCCCCTCCAGATCAACGGCAAGCAGTCCACCTTTTTCAACCGCCACAAAAACCCGTTCCCCGAAGACAACAGGCGGGGAAGCCACCGGCGTCCCCAGCCGACATCGCCATTTCACCTCAAGCGATTCCGGCAACGACACCGTCGACGCGCCCCGCAGCCCGGCATCACCGTGATAGATCGGCCAATCCAATAAAGGGATCTCTGCGATACCAACGATCACAGAACAAAACAGCATCCCAAACAGGACTCCACACGACAAAAACAAGGTGGACCGCGACCTCCGGGCGCGGTCAGTGCTTTTCAGGCACATCTCAGGCACAGACGCCGCCCGGAGGTCGGAGTCCACCTTGAATCCGTTTTGTGGTGTCATTGCAGGGCCACTTTCACATACACCCCGATCATGCTTTCCGCCACTTCACCCACGTCATAACAGGTCCGAACCGCTTTTCGCCCCGCCTGACTCAATCGGCGCCAGCGCGACTCATCCCGCAAAAGTGACTCCAGTTCCCGGGTCAGCGCCTCAGGGTCGGCCGAATCATAAGAGACACCCCCACCGGTCGCCTCAATAATTTCAGGAGAAGCGCCCAGCCGGGGCTGGACAACCGGTACGCCGCTGGCCATGGCCTCCAACATGAACATCCCGAAAGCCTCGGGATGCGACATCGGAACCGACAGTACCATCAGCGATTGGAGAAACTCGCGCTTGGTTTTCCGGTCGAAAACCGGACAGAACTCCACCGAATCGAGCAGGTTTCTTGCCGCCAGCTTGTCTCTAAGTCCCTCTAGAAATTTGTTATCCTCGGGAGTCTTTCCCCCCGTGATTTTCAGGGTCACCAGCCCAACCAAGCCCCGCTCCCGGATTTGGATAAAAGCATCAACCAAGGTTCCGAGCCCCAGAGATTCGGACATCCGGGAAAGATAGCCGATCACAGGCTGACCGGGATTCCATTTCGCCTCCCCGTACGAATCCGCACTGACCCCGATGGGAATCACGTGAAACTTGTTGGCGGGAACACCCTTTAGCCGATCCTGCATCACCCGGTTATAATACTGGCTGACAGGAATGAAGGCGACGATATCAGTCGCTTTCTCCGTCATCAAAGCCCAGGCCTTGCGCGCCGCCACAGGCTCCATGGAATCAATCCAGGAGTCCTCATCCTGTAAAGTGCAGACCACCGGCACACCCACTTCCCGGTGGATCCGGCCGGCCAGTCCGAGTAACAGGGCATTGGACAGGTGAACCAGATCGGGTTTCTCGTCGTGTTTCAACCAGGACACCAGGCGGTCCAATTCCTCCCTTTGGCCCCCGTTCTCACCATTCAGAACCGAAAGCGTCATCTCCTCAAGACCATGGGCGCGGGTTGTCCCCGCTCGCTTGGCTACCCAGGCCAGAAGCCGGCGTGAATCCAGAGGAATCCGGAACCATTTCGGGAGCAACCGAAACCAGGGAAACATCTGGGCGAGATAGACCCCTACGGCACCGTAGAACACCGGAATATGCGGTGCCCCCATATCCTCGCCTTCCGTGAAAAGCGGCAGATACATCGGCACCAGCACCACATCATGGCCACGCGCCCGCAAGGCCATCACAAGCTCCTTGTCCCGCATGCAGTTCTGGCAGTAGAACACATCGCCAGTACCGGGGATGATATGCACGATTTTCATGGTTGGGCGTTTAAGTCAGCCTATCCCGGCAAAGGATATCACGTTTTGGCAGGTCTCCTGATTCGATAAACAGCATGCCCTTTAAGTTGATCCTTTCCATGGGCGTCAGAATACTCCGTCTCTCATTCGGCGGCAAGCCCTGCCAAATGGCTGTCAAGACTCGTTAGAAATGTCCTCGTTTTGAACTCATTAGAAAAGTCCTTTTTGGGGTAATGGGTCACTGACAAGGGGGGGGG
>CAZOZF010000111.1:0-9745 GCA_964584205.1 uncultured Verrucomicrobiota bacterium | reverse complement strand
TCTGCGCTTGTTGTCATTCTATGATCTCCGTTCCTACTCCTTGTTCCGTGAATATCTCCAGCAGCAGCGAATGCGGCAGCCGGCCGTCAATGATGTGGATCTTCCTCACACCCGCCTCCAACGCCTCCATACAACTTCTGATCTTGGGCAGCATGCCGCCGTCAATCACCTTGGTATTGATCAAGTCCTCGACTTCCCGGATGTGGAGGGTGGACAGGAGGGTTGATTCGTCGTTACGATCCCTCAGCAGTCCCGGCACATCCGAAAGAAAAGCAAGTTTGCGTGCCCGCAGTTCGCGGGCGACGGCGGCGGCGGCGTCATCGGCGTTCAGGTTGTAGAGTTTTCCGCCCGGTCCGCGGCCGAGTGGAGTGATGACGGGGATGATTTCGTTTTTCAGGCAGTCGAGGATGGGGGCGGCGTGGACATGCTTGATTTCGCCCACGTAACCCCAGTCCAGGAGTTCGCCGGTGGTCTCGTCGCGGGCGGTGCGTTTTTCCACTTCAAAAATGGTATTTCCATCAATGCGTTTAGCTTTGGCACCCTTCGAGGCGAGAATCTCCAGAAGGGCAGCGTTAACCGTGTTTTTAATGGTGGATTCCACGACCTGGATGGTGGCCTCGTCGGTCACGCGCAAGCCCCGGACGAATTTCGGCTTGAGTCCCGCTTCCGTCATAGCCTTGGAGATGGCCTTGCCGCCTCCGTGTACCAGAACGGGCTGCATGCCCACACATTCCATGAAGGCGACATCGGTGAGGATGTTCTCCACATTCCGCCGGTCTTCCATGGCGCTGCCGCCGAATTTGACAACAATGATGGCGCCGCGGAAGTCCTGGATATAGGGTAGCGCTTCGATCAGAACATCGGCTTTGGCGATCGCCTTTTGCATCACGTCATGTACTCCGCATTGATGGCGACATACTCTTTGCTCAGGTCGCAGGTATAGACCGTATGTTCGGCTTTGCCGGAGTTGAGATTAACGGAAACGGTGAATTCCTTGCGGGCATACACGGCTTCAAGATCCTTAAGCGAGGAACCGTTCGCCGCCTTGCCGTCCTTGACGGCGAGAACGGAGTCGAACGTGATATCCACCCGGTTTTCCTCAACCCGTGCGCCGGAATACCCGATGGCGGCCAGGATGCGGCCCCAGTTCGGGTCCCCGCCGTTCCAGGCGGTTTTAACCAGGGGCGACTTGGCGATGGAGCGGGCCGCGACCCGTGCATCGTGCCGAGTGGCTGCCCCGGAGACGGTGACGGTGACAAACTTGGTGGCGCCTTCGCCGTCCTTGACGATTTGGAGAGCCAGGTCGAGGCAAACCGTTTCGATGGCATGGCAGAATCGTTTCCAGTCCGGATGCTTATTCTGGAGAATGCTGTTTCCGGCGGCTCCGTTGGCGAGCAGCAGGACGGTGTCGTTGGTACTTTCGTCGCCATCCACGACAATCCGGTTGAAGCTGTGATCCACGGCATGGGTGAGGCAACCCTGAAGCGAGCGCTGATCCACGGCGGCGTCGGTTGTGATAAAGGCGAGCATGGTGGCCATGTTCGGGGCGATCATGCCCGATCCCTTGGCGATCCCGCCCACCGTCACGGCTTTACCGTCAATCGTTACGGTGACGGCAGATTCCTTTTTCACCAGGTCGGTGGTGAGGATAGCTTCTGCGGCGGCGGCGCCACCGGACGGGGAGAGGGCCTTGGTAAGACTAGGCAGGGTCGCTTCGATCTTGTTCATGGGCAACGGGATACCGATGGTTCCCGTGGAGCAGACAAAGACCAGGTTTTTCCCGATACCCAGTAGCTCGGCGGTCATTTCGGCCATCTGTTCCGCATCCTGGATGCCCTGATCGCCGGTGCAGGCGTTGGCGCAGCCGGCATTGATGATCACCGCCTGGGCCTGACCCCAGATCAGGCGCCGTTCGCAGAGTTTGACGGGCGCGGCCTTGACGCGATTACTGGTAAAGGAGCCGGCGACCGTGGCGGGACCATCGGACACCAAAAGGGTCAGGTCGTCCCGTTTCCGGCTTTCCTTGATACCCGCCCGCAATGCGGCGGCCTTAAACCCACGCGGCGCTGTCACACCGCCCTCAATTTTATGTTGATCTGTTTTCATTCGTATCGCCTCGGAAAAAGCGGACAACTCTCGGAAATCCTGCCGGAAAAGTCGAGCCTAAAAAGGAGACAGGTTGTTTAAAATAAATAAGCATCTAGTTCGTTCTATATCTAAAGGGCGCCTTATATGCCGGCGGCACGATTGCAGCCGGGGGGTGATCCGGGAAAGGACAAGGGTTAAAATGACAACAGGAACAGGGAAAACGGGGAATGGGACGAAACCGCGCGAGCAGAAACTGACCTTCTATCATCCGAATGCGGCGGGGACGGGGGTGGCCTTGCAGATTGAGCCGAGAGTCAGGCGGCGGGAGGCGGACCGGTTCAGCTGCTTTTTCATGGAGATGGCCGCCCAGAAGACGGCGGCGGAGCGGGACGGGGACAAGCGGGTGTTCCCGACATTTGACTGGGAGAAAAAGCTTACGGTGAAGCTTGAGTTCCCTGACTTGTGTGAGATGTTGCTGGTACTTGAAGGGAAGCAGGACAAGGTGGGCGGGCAGAAGAACGGTCTTTATCATGATAGTGAAAAGGCCAATACGGTGATTACCTTCGGCCGCATTCCCGAGAAAGGCGGATTTTCGTTCGGGTTATCCCGGAAGGACAAGGGATCGGGCCAGTTGACCCGGCTGAATATTGGATTAAGCGAGGCCGAGGCGATCGGGCTGAGGTGCATTCTCCAGGCGGGCCTGTTTTTCGTGACCTTCTACACTCATCTTTTTGCGGTGGCGCAGGAGGGTGCGGCGGCGGAGGCCTGAAGTAGTCCTGCGAAGTTGTTGACAGCCTTCGGCCTGAACTCTATAGTTTCTGCTCTTTTCCGGGCGATTAGCTCAGTTGGTTAGAGCATCACCTTGACATGGTGGGGGTCGGAGGTTCGAGTCCTCTATCGCCCACCAGCCCTTCCTCGGGCTGGTGGAATGAAAATTCGGAAAAGAACTTCCCGAAAATAGGGCGATGGAAGTGGGCGGCACCGGCGTAGCCGGAACCAAATCATAATCGTAATCGTAATCCTTTCCGGGGCAGTCGATTACGATTAGGATTTCCCTGGGCCTAGCCGTTCAGCAAAAAACAATTCTTGAATCATAATGCTTTAAGCAATACGCTATCAATATGGATGAGATTAAATTCACATGGGATGAGGAAAAGGCGAAAGCCAATATGCGCAAGCATAATGTCTCATTTGAAGAGGCTTCATCGGTATTTGCCGATGAAAATGCCCGGTTGAAGCATGATCCGGAACATTCGGATGAAGAAGACCGGTTTATCATCCTCGGATTCAGTTCAACGCTTCGCATTTTGGTCGTATGCCATGTTTATCGACAGGGTGATCAGATAATCAGACTCATCTCGGCTCGCAAAGCGACCCGGAATGAAAGCAAACAATATGGGAGAGATTATGAAAAAGGAATATGATTTTTCAGATGCAGTTCGTAATCCGTACGCCAAGTATTTCCGGAAACAGGTTACGATGCGCCTGGGAACCGATGTGATTGCTTATTTTAAAGCCTTGGCTAAGGAAACAGGGGTGCCGTACCAGAACCTGATCAACCTATATCTGCGCGAATGCACCCATTCAGGAAAAAAACTTGAACTGAAATGGGCCTCTTAAAAGAGTCGATCTGGCTAGCAGCCCCATTGTTGAGGCCCACTCCCCACGGGTCCTTTGGAGATACCCCGTTGGCCTCTCATTTTAGGCTCATCCTTATAAGAATTTTCCTGCAGTCTTCGGCCTTCCCGTCTGTGGCCTATGGGACATTACTAAACCTAAACATTAACAGACTCAATCGTCCGCCTGGTTGAGAGTTCCGTGAAAGGACATTATGCCTCCGCAATTTGTATTTCAGACACAGAACCTGACGAAGATTTATAACGAGAAGACGGTGTTCGAAAACATCAGCCTGTCGTTCTACTACGGAGCCAAGATCGGGATTGTCGGCGAAAACGGCTCCGGCAAGACCACCCTGCTGCGCATTATGGCCGGTTTGGATTCGGAGTACATGGGAACCGCCACACTGACCAAGGGGATGCGGATCGGGTATGTTCCCCAGGAACCGCGCCTGAATCCTGAGAAAACCGTCCGGGGCAATCTCGAGGAAGCCCTGGAGCCTGTCCATGCCCTGATCCGGAGATATGATGAAGTGGCGGATAAGATGGGAGAGAAATTGCCCAAGGATCAGATGGATAAGCTTATGGATGAGATGGGCCGCCTGCAGGACCAAATCGACGCCATGGATGCCTGGGAGGTTGACCGTATGCTGGATGTGGCGTCCGATGCCCTGGTTCTGCCGCCGGACGACGCGGAGGTCTCCAAGCTCTCGGGCGGGGAACGCCGCCGGGTCGCTTTGTGCAAGGTGCTCCTGGAGAAGCCCGATATCCTGCTGCTGGATGAGCCCACCAATCATCTCGATGCCGAAACCGTGGCGTGGCTGGAAAAGACCCTTCGCGATTATCACGGCACCGTGATCATCGTGACCCATGACCGGTATTTTCTGGATCATATCACCAAGTGGATCCTGGAATTGGACAATGGCCGGGGAATTCCCTTCGAGGGAAATTATTCATCCTGGTTGAAGCAGAAAGCCGATCTTCTCCGGCAGGTGGAGAAGAAGGAAAGCCAGCGCCAGAAAATCCTGGCCCATGAACTGGAGTGGATCAGTAGTTCCCCGGAGGGCAGGCGCAAGAAGAGCCAGGCCAGAATCACCCGGTACGAGGAACTTTCCGGACAGCGGTTTGAGGCGGAAAAGGATGATGTCCTCATCCAGATCCCGCCCGGCCCGCATCTGGGAAATAAGGTCCTGGTTCTGGATGCGGTGACCAAGGGCTATCCCGGCGCGGCGCTGCTGGAGCAGGTGTCGTTCAATCTGCCCCGCGGGGGCGTGGTGGGAGTTCTGGGGCCGAACGGTTGCGGGAAGACAACGCTGTTCCGCATGGTGGTCGGCGAGGAGAAGCCGGACTCCGGAACGCTGACGGTGGGCGAGAGCGTGGTGTTGTCCTATGTGGATCAGCATCGTGACGCCCTGAATGATGACAAAACGGTTTTTGAGGAGATTACCGGCGGGAAGGATGAGGTTGAACTCGGGGATCGCACCATGAATTCACGGGCCTATCTGTCGCGGTTCAATTTCCGGGGAGCCCAGCAGCAGAAGAAAGTCGGCAAATTGTCCGGGGGTGAGCGCAACCGGGTTCACCTTGCGAAATTATTGAAACGGGGTGGCAATGTCCTGCTGCTTGACGAGCCGACCAACGACCTGGATGTGAACACGATGCGGGTGCTGGAAGAGGCCATCAACCAGTTCACGGGATGCGTCATGGTGATCAGTCATGACCGGTATTTCCTCGATCGGATCTGCACGCATCTCCTGATTTTCGAAGGCGAAGGAAAACTCCGCTGGTTTGAAGGCAACTTCGCCGATTACGAGGAAAAGGTGCTGGCGGGTAACGCGGAGCGGCTGCTCCACCGCCGTGGGAAGTACAAGAAACTGGCGCTTCGGTAAGGAAAGAAACCAGCTTCCGCCCTCTTCCCCTTCGTGAAGAGGAGGGAAGCCTGGAAGGGTCTGGTCAGGTTGCCTTGTTTTTCTTGTCGCGCTTGGCCTGTTTCTTTTCGGCGGGTGTTTTCAGCGGCGCTTTTTTCGTTTCCCGTTTGGTATCTTTTGCCTTTGACATGTTCGGATCTCCTGCTGGGTTGATGCTGCCGGCAACGCACCGGGTTATGGCATTTACTATAAGGCATGCTGGTTCGGAATCAATCGCGGATTTCAGGTAATGGGGGAAATGTTTGACCTTGCGGGGCATCCTGATAGATTGCGCTGCACAGTCGATGGATGTCTGGCAACCCAACAGAAGGAGTCCGCTCATGATGGAAAATGTCACCTCGAAATACCTCGTCCGGATGATCGTGGTCGGCGCTGTTTTCAGTATGGTTGCCCTGGGGCAACAGGCTGTTTCGGCGGCTGGGGCCATGGCGGATTCCCGGGTTGAAAATGCGCTGAAAAAGGTGGAATACAAGTACACGGTCACGCCGCTCGGTAATTTCAGGGTCTCTTTCAATCTGGATGATGGGCGGGGGCATCTGGTCTTTATCTCGTCCTCAACGGAAAAGTTCGGTTCGCTGGAAACCCGAAAGATCTGGGCGACGGTCATGAAGTCCAAGGAGCCGCTTTCCCGGGATTTGGCGAACAAACTCCTGATGGACAACATTTTCATGAAACTTGGCGCGTATGAGCTGACCCGCATTGATGAAGGCGGCTACAAGATCCAGTTCGCCGCCCGGGTGGATGCCAGCGGCACTCCCGCCACGCTCATGGATGCCGTTCGGATTGTCCTGATCACGGCCGATGGCAAGGAAAAGGAACTCACCAACGCCGACGAGTTCTAGTCAAAATGAAAATCATGGATTGCGACTATCTGGTGCTGGGCAGCGGGATTGCGGGGCTGATGTCGGCCCTGCATCTGTCCCGGCATGGACGCGTCCTGGTGGTGACTAAAAAGGGGCGCGCGGAAAGCAATACCAACTATGCCCAGGGCGGCATCGCGTGCGTGATGGATTCAGATGACAGTTTCGCCCAGCATGTCGCCGATACCCTGGACGCAGGCGCCGGGCTTTGTCACGAGGACGTGGTTCGGGCGATTGTCAGCAATGGACCCGCCCGTATTGCCGAGTTGGAACGGTTTGGATTGAAGTTTGCCGAACTGGATGGCAAGGCGGGCCGGGCCTACGATCTTGGACGGGAAGGTGGCCATTCGCAGCGGCGTGTGCTGCATGCCGGGGACATTACCGGGCAGGCGGTCGAGAAAACCCTGCTCGGGCAGGCGCAGACGAATCCCAACATTTCCATCCTGGATCATTGCATGGTCATTGATCTGATCACCACCGGCTGGCTTGCCGCCCGGCCGGGTGATGCCGCGCTTTCTCCGGATGATAACCGCTGCGTGGGGGTGTATGCCCTGGATGAGAACACCTCGGAAATTTTTGCCATTCGCGCCCCGGCGACCATTCTGGCCACCGGCGGAGGCGGCAAGGTCTACCTCTATACCAGCAACCCCGATATCGCCACGGGCGATGGCGTGGCGATGGCGTGGCGGGCCGGTTTGCCCATCATGAACATGGAATTCATCCAGTTCCATCCCACCATCCTGTTTCATCCCAAGGCGAAGTCCTTTCTCATCAGCGAAGCCGTGCGCGGGGAGGGCGCCATCCTGGTGAACGGCGAGGGACAGCCGTTCATGGATCAGTATGATCCGCGTCATTCGCTGGCACCCCGCGACATTGTGGCCCGCGCCATTGATCGCGAAATGAAGTTGAGTGGTGCGCCCTGTGTTTTCCTGGACATCCGGCACCATTCCGTCGAATTTCTCATCAACCGGTTTCCCAACATCTATGCCCGCTGCCTGTCGCTGGGAATCGACATGGCCAAGGATCTCATCCCGGTCGTGCCGGCGGCTCATTATTTTTGCGGGGGCGTGCAGGCCTCGGTTGACGGCCGCACCGCGATGCCGGGGTTGTATGCCTGTGGAGAAGTCGCCTGCACCGGATTGCACGGCGCGAACCGACTGGCAAGCAATTCCCTGCTGGAGGCGCTGGTGTGCTCGGCTCAGATGGCCGATCATCTGGGTGAGACGCCTCTGCGTGTGGTGCGTTCGGTGCCGATTCCGGAGTGGGAGTACGGGGCCGCCGTGCCCAGTGACGAGAGCATCGTTCTTGAGCATAATTGGAACGAGGTCCGCACCTGCATGTGGGATTATGTGGGGATTGTGAGATCCGACAAACGCCTCGAACGGGCCGCCCGCCGCATCCGTAATCTGCGCCAGGAGATCAGGCAGTACTATCTCGACTATCTGGTTACGCCCGACATCCTGGAGCTTCGCAATATCGCCGATGTGGGCGAGCTGATCATCCGGTCAGCCCAGTTGCGCAAGGAAAGCCGAGGACTGCATTACACGCTCGATTATCCAAGCCATACCCCGGGAGTGGGGACTCCTGACACGGTCATTCAGGATCTTCCCGGGGGCAGGATCGAGTAAGTTACTTCGTGAACCGGATGGCGATACCATCCACACGGGTGATATGGCGGCTGAAGAGGATCCAGTATTGGGTATAGGCCTCAACCGTTACTTCGATCAGTGCATCGCCGCCGGCTTTACGGGCCGCCGATCTCACGGCGTCGCGAATATGGTTTCCGCCGGAAATAGGAATAAATCCCAACAATTTAACACTGCTGTCCGTGGCCGCCGTATACCCCAGAATCTGATAACTGCGTCCTTCCAGTGGTGTGGACGAGGGGGCAATGCCGCCGGGCATCGTTGCGCACCCCGCCAGAAAACATGTCGCTGCCCCCATCACTCCCAGTGCCATTCTCTTAACCAGTTTATTCATAACAGACTCCTTTATTTGAACCCTAAACACCAAACACTGACGGACGCGACGAAGCGCGTCCCTCCATTTCTTTAAACTACAGTGAACATGGTTTCATCCAGCGGCAGCTTTCTCAGACGCGCATCCTCCAGGAAGCGGGGTGTATGGCCTGTTCCTGTGAAATGTCCATTGAGGCTGCCGTCCGGGCCGATTCCTTCGACCTTGAACAGGTAGAGATCCTGCAACTGGTATTCGCCGTCCTTCAGGTCCAGAACTTCCGATACGGCCGTGATTTTGCGGGAGCCGTCGGAAAGGCGGGCGGTATGGACGACCACATCAATGGCGGCGGCGACCTGCGAGCGCAGAGCGGAGAGGGGTATATCGATTCCGCTCAGGAGTGCACAGGTTTCGATGCGGGACAGGCAGTCCCGTGAGCTGTTGGCGTGAATGGTGGACATACTGCCCGCATGGCCGGTATTCAGGGCCTGCAGGAGATCCAGCGCCTCACCGCCCCGGATTTCGCCGATGACCAGCCGGTCTGGCCGCAGACGCAGGGAGGAATGAACCAGATCCCGGATCGTCACCTCTCCCTTGTCGTTCTTGTCCGGTTTTCTGGTTTCAAAGCTGACGATATGGGTCTGCTGGAGTTGCAGCTCACTGGCGTCCTCAATGACCAGGATCCGCTCCGTGTTCGGAATAAAGCTGCTTAACACGTTAAGCACTGATGTTTTGCCTGAGGAGGTGGCGCCTGAGACGATTACATTCTTGTGCAACTTGACGATCGTGTCGATCAATTGAGCGCCTGCGGCGGTGATTGAGCCGAACTGGATCAGCTGGTCGATGGTCAGTTTTTCCTTCTTGAACTTCCGGATGGCGACCACGGTGCCGCACCGGGAAAGCGGGGGGATGACGGCATGGACGCGGGACCCGTCGGGCAGGCGGGCATCCAGTCGCGGGTTATCCTCGTTCAGCATGCGGCCGACATGTTTGGCCACATTGACGGCGGCGGCCTTGAGTGCGGGCTCGCTGACGAATCGGGCTTCGGTGGCCTCCAGTTTGCCCTTGCGTTCGATGAAGATCTGGTTAGGACCGTTGATCATGATTTCCGAGATCGAGTCGTCTTCCAGAAACGCCCGGATCGGCTCAAAGAAAAGCACCAGATAAGAGTTTGCCTCTTCCATGCAGGGAGGGTGCCCTGATGGAGGGCGACTGTCAATTGTTTTCAAGCCGCCTGACTTCAGCAGGGTGCGATTGCAAAATATTGCAATCGTACCGAATCCAGAATCCAGAATTC
>CAZOZF010000110.1:0-9781 GCA_964584205.1 uncultured Verrucomicrobiota bacterium | reverse complement strand
TCGTGCTCGTTCCCGCCATCTGGCGCGACATGACTACCGGATTCCGAGCCGACGGTTTCCCGGTGGAGTTTCGCGTCCTCGCAGGCCGCGAATCGGACACGAATGGCGCGGCGCTGGCCACCTTCAGCCTTCATGACCGGATCCTGCCGCGCATTGCACCCCTGATCATCTCCTGTCCGAACACCACGACATCATGGATCCGTGTGGAAGCCACAGTCCTTTCCCCCCGTATCTTTGACGGCCAATACGCCCTTGAACTCGCCGAGGTCATGGTCTTCAACGGACCGGAAAACATCGCCTTGCATAGGCCCGTGCTCACCTCTTCCGGCGAAGACAACGAAAGCGCGGCACGGGGACCTCGTTGCCTGGTGGACGGGTTCACTCCCTTCCTGATGCAATCCGGAGAAGGCAAACCGGGTGTCGCCTATGTCAGTGCGTATGGCGTCGGCAAACACCCCTCGCTGACCATCGACCTGGGATCGTCTTACCCGCTGAACCGGCTCAACCTGCACGCCGTCGACGTGGATGACTCCTTTCCCCAAGTGGAACCTTTCGACTTCTGCATCCCCCGTCACTTTATCCTCGAAGGCGCCGATCGCCCCGATTTTACAAACGCCATCGCGCTCGCTGAGTTTCGCGCGGCATCCCCCTACGAGAACGGGCCGATCATCATTCTGGATTTCCCTGAAACCCGGTGCCGCTATGTGCGGCTGACGGCGCTTGATCCCTACCGGGCAAAATACAAGGACGAAGAAAAGACCCTGATCGGGTTTGCTGAAATCGAACTCTTCTCCAAAGGACGCAATGTTGCCCGGGGGAAGCCGGTGACCGCCAACTTCAAGCCGACGGGACGTCTCCTCACCCATCTCACCGATGGCGCCAACTTCTACGGCACAATCCTGCCCCTTCGGGAGTGGATGGAACAACTCGCACGGCGACATGATCGCGAAAGAGAGCGCATCGTCGTCACGGCGCAACTAAACCGGCGTTATGCCCGCCAGACCGTGCTCCTGCACCGGATGTCCTGGCTGGCCGCGCTGCTCATCGCCGGGCTGGCCTTCACGATCCTCGTCGACCGCATCCTGGGAATGCGGCAGATCGCCCGGATCAAGGAGCGACTGGCCGCGGATTTGCACGACGAACTCGGCGCCAACCTTCACACAATCGGCATGCTCAGCGACCTGGCCGATGACTCCGGGAATAATCCGGACGAATTGTCGATGCTGCATCAGCGCATCCGAGCCATGACGGAACGAAGCGGAACCGCCGTGCGCCATTTCGCTGATCTGCTGAACGCCAACGGGCTCTATACGGACCTGGTCTCGGATATCCGCCGGGCCTCCGAACGCATCATGGCCAAGTTCGAGCAGGATGTGACCATTGAAGGCGAAGCGCACATCCGGCACCTGAAGCCCATCACCTCTTTCGACCTGTTCCTATTCTACAAGGAGTGCCTGGTCAATATCAGCAGGCACTCGGGCGCCACCCGGTTCAGCACGCGGTTGCTGGCCACGGACAAGGCACTGCAGCTGATCGTCACGGATAACGGGCGCGGGGTGCCGGGAGACGATGAACACCGGATTCCGGATTCGCTCAAGCGCAGGGCGAAGCTCATGGGTGCCAAGCTCACGGTCGAGTCTCCCGCCGAGGGGGGGGACCCGCATCACGCTGACCTTGCGGACAAGGAGATGGGGAAGATGATGAGTCAGGAGAAAGAGAAGCGCAGGCTCCCCGCCTCTTCGAGTCGGGGAAGCCCGCCCTACAATGGAGAAATGCGTTGTAGGACAAGCTTCCCGACCAACGGGAGGGAGCTTGTGGGGACGGACAAGGAGAGTCTATGAAAAAGAAAATCCATATCATCCTCATCGAGGATCACCCCGAATACCGGGAAGTCATTGAAATGGCGCTGGCCAAGGAACCGGACATGGAGTTGACCGGACTTTTCGGCTCTGCCGAAGGCGCTTTGCATGGCCTGCAACATGATCACAAGCAGAAGGGAACGGACATTGTCCTCCTCGACCTGAACCTGCCCGGAATAAACGGGCTCGAGGCGCTCCCGCTGATCAGCGAGGCCAGCCCCACCGCCAGGGTCATCATTCTCAGCCAATCCGACCGGGAGGCTGATGTTCTCAGAGCAATCACCCTGGGCGCGTCAGGCTACCTGCTGAAATCCGCTTCGCGCAAACAGATCACTGAGGGCATCCGCATGGTCATGAACGGCGGAGCCTCACTGGACGCCGGGGTAGCCCGTTTCATTCTTAAAACCCTGAAGGCGAAACTACCCAAGCCGGCAACCGAACCGGCTCTCTCAACCCGGGAACTGGAGGTGCTTGGCCTTTTGGCGGAAGGCCTTGCCCAGAAGGAAATCGCCAGCCGACTCAACATCGGCGGCACCACCGTGGTCACCCACATCAATCACATCTACGAAAAGCTCAACGTCACCAACGCCCCAGCCGCCGTCAACAAGGCTCATCGGTCGGGATTGTTCCAACCCAATCAGGAATGAACAGGAACTCCAGCGCCTCCAGGAACAGGCACCAACCCGTTTACCAAGCCTTAATGATGATGGGTACTCAATTTCCGGGCTTGCTCAGCCAAACACCGCCGGGGAGTATTACGGCGTTCAGTAGTTTGGCCTTCCGCCCAGGAAATCGCCTCAAGAATCAAACGCCATTTTTCCCGTGCATCGAAATGACGGTCACGCTTGAGTTCTTCCTGACGCAAAATATTACTCATGGGAACTCATGGCTTTCTGCAACTCCCGTACCCGGTCGAGTTTCCGAGTTTCCTCAGGAAGGCTTATCTGACATGCCAGCATATCCGCATCAGACAGACCTGTATAAGCCGTTCCAGCAGCGGTGGTCCCGGAGACGGACGCCGCGAAAGCAGTATCCCAACCCATCAATCCCTGCACAGAGCGAAAAATATCGATGGCCCCATGGGGAGTGGTCAGGCAAAACACGGGCTGTCGCGAAAGCCAGCCGGACGCCAGAGTGGCCACCGGCCCCCACTCCGAGTCTGTGCTGCCCCACTCGGCATTAAGTTCCGTCAGAGCCGCTTCACAAAGAATTCGATTTGCCTCGCTATCCTCGATCCAGAAATCCACATCGAAGGTGAGAACGGGTTTGTGCCGAAGGAGAAAATTAACACCTCCGATAAGCAAATACCGAACCTCATGCCTATTGAATACGGCCAATATATGTTCAATATTCATGCAGTAAAGTTAACATGAAGCCTGGTAAAGCGAAAAGCGGAATTTCAGACTTCCCAGCAGTTCACATTATAACCAACGGTCCGCGAGGCCGCGGACCCTCCCCTTGGAAAATAAGGTCCTTCCGGGTTTCCCGGGTGTTTTTTCATTGGTCTCTATCCACATCTGCCCTCTGTTGACCCGATGAAGTCGGTCGTTTAAGCGTATCCGAGTAAGTGTTGCGGTTAAGAGTGCGTTTAAGTGTAGCAGGCACTGCCAGTCCCTTCCAACCCTTAATCGACCCGCTTAACCGACCTACTCTTAATCGACACTCTTACTCGGATACCCTTAACCGCCCCACTTAGTCGATCCCTCCCGGCTGTCATTGAGCGACTATTCCTCAATAGGAAATCCCACGCTAATTCCGGAAGAACCGAAAATAAAGGGGTTTTTACGGGAGGGACGGCGGCCTCGCCGTCCGTGGCAGACTAAGGTTGACGCGTATGCACCAGGGGGGTCAGGTGGGCCTGTAACTCGGCGGCCAGATCACGGGCCTTGAAGGCGGCGAGGCGCGCATCCTGACAGGTCAGGATGCCCTGGCGCAGTGCCTCGTCATGACTCACCCGCCCCATCATCTCGGCGATGGCTTCAAAATTCTTCTCGCGGAACAGAACGCCCGAGCCCCCGAGGGTTTCGGGAATGGCGGCACTGGCGAACGCCAGAACCGGAACGCGGTGCACCAGACTTTCGATCAGCGGAATACAAAACCCTTCATGCTCGCTCATGCAGAGAAACACCCGCGCACTCTGGTAACAGGCATTCAACTGGGCTTGCGGAATGGAGCCCATGAATTCGACAGTGTCCAGCTTTAGATCCCGGATCATCGCGAGCAAAAGCCGCTGATACCGCTCGGTTCCCGCAAAGGAACCGGCCAGGATCAGGCGGGAATTGGACTCGACGCCTTTCTGGTAATACGCAAAGGCTGAAATCACATCCTCGATTTTTTTATTCGGGGCACACCGCCCGACAAACAGGATATTGGTTTTGCCGTCGGCAAAGCGCCGCATCGTGGCCCGATCCGGCACTCCTCCCAGTTTCCCGAAATCCAGCATCAGCGGAAACACGGCGGCAGGCGGATAGCCCCACCCGGCCAGCTCCCCGGCATTGAACGCGCTGTCGGCCAGATTCACCGTTGCGGACCCCGCCAAGGCCGCCGCCTGGGCGCGACCCCGGGCAAGATCAACCGCCGTGGAAGGCTGCACCAGGGAATAATAATCGGGCGGCGTAATGTTGTGATAGAGCAACGCTTTCTTCCCCGGAAAAGACGCAAAGACCTCATTGGCCAACGACCCGATGGAAAGATGGAGAAACACCAGATCCGAGGGCCCGCACACCGCCTTCAGGTCATCCAGATCCCGGGCCTCCCCCCGCAGTTCAGGCAGGATCCGTCGGCGCTCACAATAGATCTCGGAGGCCAACCCCCAGCTGCGAAACACGCCCCGCATCACAACCGCCTCGTTGCTGATGGCGTCCCCCCGGCTGAACCCGGCAACCAGTTGATGAATCGCCGTCATACTCAGGGCTCCTTGATCGGGGGCAGGGCGGCGGCAGAAACGCCGGCCCTGATCATTTTGTCGCGCAATCCCTTGTTCCCCGGTTTCAGCCGGATACTTTTCCACCACATCCGGAGCGCCTTATCCGGGCGCTTCAACGCCAACCAGGTATCGCCGATATGCTCCAGAATCGTGGGATCATCGCCCTCTTTGCGCAACGACAGGGTCAGGGTTTCCAGTGCGAGGGGATAGTTACCCCTCTTGTAGTAAATCCATCCCAGCGTATCCAGATAGGCTCCGTTATCAGGCTCCTGCTTCAGGGCACGGGTAATGGAGTCCATCGCCTGATCAAGATGACGCCCGTCTTCGGCCCACAGGAAGGCCAGTGTGTTCAGCCCTTCCGCCGAATCGGGATTCAGGACCAGATACTTCTGGATGAGTCGCTCGGCATCCTCCCTTCGCCCCGCCCGCTCACAGGCTCCGCCATACCATAAATAAAAAAAAGGTTGAACCAGCCGGGCCGCCGCCTCATCCCGTTCGATCACGCGGGCAACCCGCTCAAAGTGACCCGCCGCCTCCTCATAGCGCTCCCGGCGCATGGACCATAACGCCCGGACAACCCGGACGCGGACATCGTCGGGAAAACGGGAAATCGCCTCATCCAGAATCGCGCCTGCCGCGTTGTCATCCTTTTCAAAAGAAAGACTGGCCAAACGAATAAAGGCCTGTGGCTCCGGAGGAATTCCGGTTGTGGCGAGCTTGAAAAACTCGCGGGCCCGGTTCGTGTCACCCTCCTCTTCACAGAGTCCGCCCAGCACCATCAGAACCGGACTGCTGGCGGGATGATTTTTCAACAGGGCCGCATACTCGACCCTCGCGTCACGATTCCGGCCCAGCCGGATATAACAGCGCCCAAGCAACTCCCGAATCTCGTCCCGCGCGGGGGTCTGGCGCCGGATCCGCTCCAGAAACAGGGCTGCGTTCCGGACATCCTGTCCGGCCAGATAAATCCGTCCCACCGTTTCACAGAATTCAAGCAGCGAAGTCTTGTCCTTGACCCGGGCCAGCCCGGAATCGATCACAGACAGGGTCTTCCGGGTGTCCATCCCGACCGCATGAAGCGTGGCCAGCCGGACATAGCCCTCGGGTCGGGCTGGTGCCAGCCGGATGGCGGAACGATAGAAGCGGAACGCCTCCCTTGTCTTTCCCTGGGCCTGGAATACTGTGCCCGACAGGAGTTGAATCTCAACTGAATCGGGGTGACGCCTCGCCGCCTGCTCCAGGACACAGACCGCTCCGGTGTAGTCCTTGCGGGCGAGGCAATCCATCGCCACTTTTAAATTCAGGGGAAGATAAGCGGGATCATTCTCCGCCGCCTGCCGGAAATGAAACACTCCCGCCTGAGCCTCGCCCAGGGTGGCTTCAGAAATCAGAGCCTGACTGTAGTGGGCAAGCGCCTCAGCCAGATCATGATCCGCCCCCGCCAAGACGGCGCCTGAAGCGGCCGGGGGCGGCTGAGAATGAAACGACTGGCAACCGGTAAAAACAAGGAGCGGCGCCACCACGAGCCATTGAAGAATCGCCCGCATGTTCCGCCCTCCCGCCTTACTTGCTCTTATGCCGGGCGGCCTTAATGCGCTTGTTGTATTTATGCTTCGACATTTTGGCCCGGCGTTTTTTCTTGATGGATCCCACAGCACTACTCCTTTGCGTTATTCAATCATTTCAGGCGTCCGTTCTTAACGGATCACCTTGTTTAAGGGAAGCTCGATTATGCCCTCTGCTCCCGCGCGTTTCAATTCCGGAATGATCTGCCGGACAACTTTCTCCTCAACTACCGATTCGATTGCCACCCAGCCATCGCCGCTGAGCGGGTTGATGGTCGGGGCATGCAGGGCCGGCAGGATTTTCGAGACCGCCGCCACCTTCCCGGACGGCACATTCATCTTCAGCAACACCCGCGACTCAGCCGCCAGGGCGCCCTGGAGCAACATCGCGATCTGCTCGATCTTGCCCTTCTTCCACTCATTGCCCCACACCTTCTTGTTAACGATAAATTTGGTTGTGGACGAAAGCACCACATCCACAATGCGCAGGTTATTGGCGCGCAGCGAGGATCCCGTCTCCGTCAATTCCACGATCGCATCCACCAGCTCGGGCACCTTCACCTCGGTGGCGCCCCAGGAAAACTCAACCTCCGCCTGAACGCCGTGCTTCTCAAGATACCGCTTGGTTAACCCCACCGCTTCGGTGGCAATGCGCTTGCCCTGCAAATCCTTGACCGATTGAATGGGGGAGTCGTTATGCACGGCCAACACCCAGCGGACCGGGCGCATTCCCTGCTTGGCATAGATCAAATCCGCCACCTCATGGACATCCGACCCGTTTTCCTGGATCCAGTCAAATCCTGTAATTCCCGCATCCAGGACGCCGAGTTCGACATACCGGCTGATTTCCTGGGCCCGGATCAGGCGCGCATCGATTTCCGGGTCATCCACCGTCGGAAGATAGGAGCGGGATCCCACGGAGACCTTGAAGCCGGCCTTCTGGAACATGGCAAATGTCGCCTCCTGAAGACTCCCCTTGGGCAACCCCAATATCAGTTTATTCATCCCGTTTCCTTTCAAATTGTATGTCTTTCCCGTTCAGGAAAAGCGGCGGGATATTAGGAGAATAGGGTTAAAGCGTCTATAAAAATAATCGGCGCAGCGCCGGAACCCATCGTGAAACGATCTGGTCAAGCGGACTGAATTCACGATATGATCCACCCCATGCTTCTGAAAGCCGTTCATGCCAAGCCGCCCGACATCCTCATCGTGGATGATTCCCCCTCCACCCTTCAATTGTTGTCCGAGATTTTCAAGAAAGAGGGATACTCGACCCGGGCCGCACTCAGCGGACGACTCGCACTCCAGTCCCTTCGCGCCTCGATCCCGGATCTGGTCCTTCTCGATGTCACCATGCCGGATATCAGCGGGTATGACATCTGCAAGGCGATGAAAGCCGATGAATCCCTGAAGGACGTCCCTGTGATTTTTATCAGCGGCCACAGCCAGAACATCGATGTGGTCAAGGGGTTTGCCATAGGCGCAGTGGACTTTGTGGCCAAGCCGTTTGAGATCAGCGAGGTCGTGGCCCGCGTAAAAACCCATCTCGAGTTGCGCTGGCAACAACATGCCCTGCAGAAAAGTTTCACCGAACTCAGGAGCTTGGAAGAAATGCGGGACAACCTCGTCCACATGATCGTCCATGACCTGCGCAACCCCCTGTGGAGCGCCAACATCCATCTGGAACAGATCCAGGGATTGGTGGACGCCTCCCTCCACCCCCGCATCAAAAACCATGTCGATGAGGCCCTGACCGCCACCCACACCCTGATGGAGATGATCAACTCCATTCTGGACGTGAACCGCATGGAGGCCGGACTGATCCCGTTAAACCCCGAACCCTGTGACCTGATCCGGTTGATTCAGGATGTCCTTCAAGCCTCCTTTCCCCTGATTCAATCCAGACGCCTCGCGATCGAAAGCGAGGCCGAAAGCGTTATCGTGCAGGCGGATATTACCTTGATCAGACGCGTCATCCACAACCTGCTGAGCAACGCCATCAGCTTTACCCCGGAAACCGGGGGTGAAATCCACTTCGAGATCAGCCGGCATGACGGAATGGTCCGGGTCGCGATTCGGGATAACGGACAGGGAATTCCCCCCGAGTATCACGAGAAGATTTTTGAAAAATTCTACCAGATAAATAGCGCACTCAGCGGCGGACGCCATTCAACCGGCCTCGGCCTCACGTTCTGCAAACTGGCCATGGAGTCCCATGGCGGCCAAATCGGCGTGCAAAGCGAGGAGAAACGGGGAAGCCTTTTCTGGTTTGAGCTCCCGGAAAATGCGCCCCCCCCCCATCCCGGCGAATCCGCTTGATAAAAAGGGGCGCGTTGTCCAATTATACCCCCCTTGCAACACCCTTGCAGCACACAGGAGAGGTGGCAGAGTGGTTTAACGCGCCGGTCTTGAAAACCGGAGAGCCGCAAGGCTCCGGGGGTTCGAATCCCTCCCTCTCCGCCATTCGACGCGTTCGCAGTAGCTCACTTGCTCATGGCAGGCCACAATAGGGTTATGGCGAACGCGTCGAATGCCCTGAGCAAAGGAGCAAAGCGACTGCGTCGAAGGGCATCTTCAAGTTTGAATAGAGACATTTAAATTGTCATAGTGAGCCCATGCATTGGTTCGTCTACATCCTGCGTTGCGCCAACCAGTCCTACTATGTCGGCCACACCTCAAATCCCAAGGCCCGATTCCTGAGACATAGGAACAACGAAGGTGCTCAGCACACCGCCACCTACCCACCAGAGGGCATTCTCTATCAGGAACGATTCGATTCCGAAGCCGACGCCATCCAGCGTGAACGTCAACTCAAACGATGGACTCGCGCTAAGAAAGAGGCTCTTATAGCAGGAAATACCGAGAGACTACGTTCATTGAGTATTAGTCATGACTGAATCCTGCATTCCAATCCCCATGTTCTTTTTCCCTTAATTGGATCGATGACTACACGACCGGAAAGCTTCTACGAATTGAAACCCAGGAAGAAGCGGATACGAGAGCAAAGCCATTTCGAGACCAATTCAATAGGGAGTCGACAAATGCCCCAACCCAAAATCTCAAAGACACAGATGACGTCTTCCGTTAAGGCAACTCCGAGTGCCGAATAATAAGTCCCATGGTGATCCCTCCCTCTCCGCCACTTCCACCATATGCCTGTAAAAATTGACTACTACACTCATTCGCGCCTAACGACGATGCTTTTGGATAACGGTAAAGGTTAACGTTTCCATTTTCGTCACCCATGTTTGAGGATGTCGGAATTCAAAAAAATCCCGATCCCCGGCCAGGTGTTCATCCTCATGTTCTCGGTTCCGGCGGCTCCCGGCACATACGCTCTTTTCCAACTCTCTGGCTATATCAGGGATAATAATATCAGCAATTCTCATTATGGCCGAAGACCGCCTGAAGGCGGTACACCAACGGGCAGA
>CAZOZF010000109.1:0-10026 GCA_964584205.1 uncultured Verrucomicrobiota bacterium | reverse complement strand
AAGGGGTTGATGGCCGGCCCCATCGCCTGTTCGTTGTCCATGAGGGGCAGGCAGGCGGACCACCAGCGGTCAAATTCGGTGGCGAGGTCCTTGACGACCTCGGGATGTTGGTCGATCACGTCGGTTTTCTGCCCGTAGTCGGCGCTGAGATCGAAGAGCTGCCACTGCGGCTGACGCCCGCCCTTCTCGCTGACCAGAGCCCAGCGCGTGTTTCGTACCGAGGCCATCCTGTACTTCGAGCGGTTGGGGTCGTCCAATTTTGGCCAGCGGCCCTGATGGACGAACAGGAAACGGTCTTCCCAGTGAGCGGCCGGATTCACCAACAGGGGCAGCAGGCTGCGGCCTTCGACCTGGGCCCTGAGCGCTTCTGTCAGGGGCGCTCCGGCAAGCTCTGCAAGGGTCGGGAAGAGATCCAGGTAGGCGGTGAGGGCTTTGCAGTCCGCCGGCTTCAACGTACCCGGCCAGCGCCAGAAGGAGGCCGCACGCGTGCCCCCCACGTAAGCGGTGAGCTTGCCGCCCCTCATGCCGGCGTTATACACCTCGAGGCCTGCGGTGCCGCCGTTGTCGTTCATGAAAATGACCAGTGTGTCCCGGGTCAGGCCCCAGGCCTCCAGTTGGGCCAGCAGCTTGCCGACGTTGACGTCGATGTTGTGGATCATGCCAAAGAAATTCTGAGTGTTCTCAGAGAGCCCCTTGTCCGCATAGAGCGCCTTGTCCTCGGGTTTTGCGATGTAGGGCCCGTGCGGGGTGTTGGAGGGGATATAGGCGAAGAAGGGCTTGCCCGCTTTCCGGCATCCGTCGATCCACCAGGTCGCCTGCTCGTAGAAAATATCCGTGCAGTACCCCTGCGTCTTCACGAAGGTGTTGTTGTGCAGGATTGCCGGGTTGAAGTAAGTGTTGCCGGGCGCGTCGCCGCAGGAGCCGGGATAGGTCTGCCCGATGCCGCCGCCGCCATGGATGAAGACCTCGTCAAAGCCGCGGCGGCCGGGCTGATACTCGGCTTCGTCGCCCAGGTGCCATTTGCCGAAGATGCCGGTGGCGTAACCGGCGGACTTCAGAACCTGCGCGAGCGTGGTCGCCTTCAAGGTGAGTCGCTCACGCTCCAGGATGGTGTGGGTGACGCCGTTCTTGAACTCGTGACGGCCGGTCAGCAGCCCCGCCCGCGTCGGGGCGCAGGTGGGGCCGACATGGAAATCCGCAAAACGCACGCCCTCGGCCCGCAGCCGGTCGAGGTTCGGCGTCTTGAGCAGAGGGTTGCCATGCGCCGAGAAGTCGCCGTAGCCTTGGTCGTCGGTCAGCATGAAGATAATATTCGGCCGTCTGCCGAAAAGGTCCTGGCCGCCGACTTGTGCAAGAGCGGCTGGCTCAGCCCTGACGCCGTTCCCGAGGGAGAGGGCCGCCATGAGCAAAACCATTCTTTCTATTCCCCCTGGTCTTCGTTGTATCTGCATGTGCATGAGCCTTTCCTCTTAACCTTCCGTCGCAAAGAGCGGAGAACCGTATAGACGTGAGTGCTTTGGTATTCGAAAACGCCTAAAAATAGCATAATGCGTCCATCGAGAAACATCCCCATTTTAGAGGATGCTTTCGAGCTTGGTTTCAGGTGTTGTTTCGTGGTGTAATATTTTTTAATGAATGTTGGCAGATACCTGATGGCGCTGCTGCTTGTCGCCTCGACCCGCGTCGCGGGAGAGGTGCAGGCGGGACCCTCCCTGCAAGACCAGCCCCTTTCGCAGGTCGAACGGAGGCTTGCGGAGATTGACGACACACTGCGCACCCTCGCCCGTTACAGCCTGCGCAGCGGCGTCGGCCCGATCGGGCACCGTTCACAGGCGCACACGGACGGCGCACACACGGAATGGGTCGAGATTGCGCTCGGACAGGAGGCGACGTTTGACGAAATCGTGCTCGTCCCTGCCATCCGCTATGATGCGGCGCAGGGGTTCGGCGCCGACGGCTTCCCCGTTGAATTTAAAATCCGGGCCGGGAAAGCCCATGACACGAACGGCACGGTCCTGGCCTCCTTCGAAACTGCGGCAAAGCTCCTGCCGCGCATCGCACCGGTCCTCATCCCCTGTCCGGGGACCACCGCTTCCTGGGTGCGCCTGGAAGCCACCCTTCTGTCGCCCCGGGCCTTTGACGGGAAGTACAACCTCGAACTTGCGGAGCTGATGATCTTTGCCGGCGAAGAGAACCTAGCCTTGCTGATGCCCGTGCGGACCTCCTCTTGCGGAGAGGGCCCCTACAGCAAGGCCCGCCATCCCGCCTACCTCACGGACGGCTTCCTGCCCTATCTCATGCAAGCCTCACAAGGGAAGCCGAGCATCGCGTACATCAGTCCTCCCATCGCTGAACGCAGCCCGTGGCTCCTGATGGACCTGGAGGCCAGTCGCCCCGTGAACCGGATACACCTCCATGCCGTGGATGTGGACGATGTCTTCCCCCAGTCCGTGCCGTACGATTTCTGTCTGCCCCGGCATCTCGTCGTGGAGGGGGCGAATCGTGCCGACTTTTCAGATAGGGTCCGGCTGACCGCGCTTCAAAGCCATTCCCCGTATGACCGCGGGCCACTCATGATCCTTCCGTTTTCCGAGAACTCCTGCCGCTTTGTGCGGCTGACGGCACTCCAATCCGCTGAGGATTCAGAGGTCAGCAACACGCTCAGCACCATCGGCTTTGCGGAGATCGAAATCTTTTCCAAGGGGCTTAACGTCGCCCTGGACAAATCCTTCACCACCAGCTTTGAACAGCCCAACCTCTCCCGCACGCTCTCGTCCCTGACCGATGGCGCGAATTACTACGGAAAAATTCTTTCCATAAAGGCCTGGGTCGAGGAACTCTCCCTCAGGCATGACCTTCAGCAGGAACGAGCAAGAGTCGAGAACGAAATGAAGCTCCGTTACGCACGCCAGAAAATCTTGTTACAGCGGGTGTCTTGGCTGGCCGCGCTGCTGATCGCTGGCCTGATTTTCACGATCCTCATTGACCGGATGGTGCGCCTGCGCGAGGTGGCGCGGATCAAGGAGCGCCTCGCGGCGGATCTGCACGACGAGATCGGGGCCAACCTCCATACGATCGGGATGCTCAGCGATCTGGCAGAGGACGCCAAGGAAGCGCCAGACGAATTATCCATGCTGCACGGGCGCATCCGTTCCATGACTGAACGCAGCGGGACAGCCGTGCGCCATTTCGCAGACCTGCTGAACGCGAACGGACTTTACACAGATCTGATCTCCGACATTCGGCGTACCTCCGAACGGATCATGGCGAAGTTCGACAAGAATATCGTCATCGAGGGGGAAGAGCACATCAAGACGTTCTCGTCCCGCACCTGCTTCGATTTGTTGCTCTTCTACAAGGAGTGCCTGGTCAACATCAGCCGCCACTCCGGCGCCACACGCTTCAGCATGCGGCTCGCGGTGACGGAAAAGGAACTTTGCCTGACAGTCTCAGACAATGGAAAGGGCGTGTCTGACCGGACATCTGATTCGCTGAGACGCAGAGCCCGCCTGATGGGCGCCACCCTTGTCAGCGAGACACCGGCGGCTGGCGGAACCAGTATCCGGCTGACCCTTCGTACCCGGCGCTGGGGCCGGCGCACATAGGAATAAACCATGAAACACAAAATCCGTATTCTTCTGATTGAGGATCACCCCGAATATCGCGAGGTCATTGAACTGGCCTTGAATAAAGAGCCGGATATGGAACTTTTTGCCCAGTTTGGTTCTGCAGAGGCGGCGCTTCACAGACTTCAAGAGCGGCCCTGCCGGGTCGAGCCAGACATCATCTTGCTGGACTTGCATCTGCCGGGAATGAGCGGACTCGACGCGCTGGCGCTGCTGGCGAAGGAGGCCCCTTCCGCGAGAATCATCATCCTCTCGCAGTCGGATAGGGAGTCAGACGTCCTGCGTGCCATCACCCGCGGCGCGGCAGGCTACCTCTTGAAATCCGCTTCGCGACGGGCGATCATTGACGGTATTCGGATGGTCATGACCGGCGGAGCCTCGCTGGACGCAGGTGTCGCGCGCTTCATCCTCAAAACCCTTCGGGCGCACCTGCCAGAAAAGAGTACGGAACACCCGCTCTCCAAGCGTGAAATGGAGATCCTGACGCTTCTGGCCGAAGGGATTGTGCAAAAGGAGATCGCCCTCAAACTCAACATCAGCATCACGACCGTCGTCACCCACATCAATCACATTTACGAAAAACTCAACGTCACCAACGCCCCGGCCGCCATCAACAAAGCCCATCTGTCCGGACTCTTCAACTTATAGTTCGGAGATGAAGCTACCGCAACAGCTTCGAAAGGTTCAAACGGCCGGAGTCAGGCGACTCGACCGGACCGGGCATAGTATTATCCGTATTACGGGAGATGCCGAGGAAATCGCGATCCACACGAACGGGTGTGCCGTCCGGCCTATCGTAGGGCAGGCCGGCAACGGCGGTTTTTCCAAGTCGCTTAGCCGTCACCACATTCCGGTCCTGTGTGTCGAGCCATGCCCGATCGACCGACCATTCAAGCACAGTATTGTTTTCAACCAGTCGAAACGGCGGCTTCACGCTCTTAAGCACAACTGGATTTTTATCAAAGACAGGCGGAACGGCACCGTTCAGATACAGATTGCCCTCCATATCGAACGGCACCTTATCGAGCTGATCCTGATCCATGCGACCCCAGCCGGGGAGGAAGGACGCCCCCTGCCTCGCAAAAATATTGTTCATATAGCGGTCATCCCCCGGGTTATTGATATGAATATCGACCAGACGGGTTGAATGCGGCTCGGCATACGGGGTCTCGCGGGGGGTTTGGGCAATCAGTGCGGAACCGCCGAAATAATTGTGCACAAACGCGGTACCCCGCGAAGTACTGACGACCGAACGCTTGGAAAGAAAGATGTTGTTCACAACCAAGGTAGGGCCGTGTGTGACTTCGACGTAAAGGTCGGTGTTGTCATTATCAAATCCAACATTGCCCTCGATTACAGCTCCTTGTCCGAGCCAATCGAGCCAGATCGCCCGGCAGGCGCCTCCGGTGCGGCAAACCACATTGTTTCGGATAATCGTATCGATGGCGCCATGCAGTTTGATCCCGCCCTGCTCAAGCCCACTAAACGTACGACGCACATGGATGTCGGATATATAGTTTTTTTCTATCAGGCTGAAGGCCGCCCCCATGTTGCCATTGACGCCAGCCGCCTCGCAGTGGCTAATCCTGTTACGCCGCACGATATGACTGCCGACCTTCTCTTTGCTCCAGGCGCGGCTTTTGGATGCATCCATCATGATGCCGCAGTTGCCATGCACGTCACCGGGATACTCGCCCAGATACGTCGTTCCGAGCTGCACGCCCACGGTAATGGAGTGGCTGATCTCGTTGTCTTCAATAATCCATCCTTTACTCCAGTGCGGACCGATCAGCCCCATCTGCTGCTGAGTCGGGGCGGACCAAGGTGTGGCGGCATGACGAAGAATAAAGCCGCGCACCGTAATATAGTTAAGCCCCGTTTGCTTCGGGAAGAACACGGTCTGACGCGTATTGATCTCAACGGTTTCATCATTCGGATCCGCTCCCGGGAACTGCGCCCAGATGGTGGTCGTACCGTTGGTGACTTCGCCAAACCAAAGAGGATCATCAGCCGCCGGTTTCAGCACATCCTCACGCGAAGCAGCCTCGCCGCGCCATGCCCCGTTCAAATAAACCGAACCGGTGTGGTGAATGCGATCACCGGGACGGAACCAGTGACCCTCCAACACATCGCGGTAAGGATTAAATTCACCGAAAAAGCTGTTCGGAAGCGATACCATCCAGGTGTCGTTCGTCTTTTTTTTCCAACCGGTAACGAGCTCGGAGCCGGTAATAACCACCTTTTCACCGGGGGCGGCTTGATAAACAATACGTTTTTCATCAGACGTGCCGCCGCGCGGGGGATTCACCCGCTCGCGGTAAAGGCCTTTATGCACTGTAATCGTATCGCCCGGTTGCGCGAGGTCTGCCGCGCGCTGAATCGTCAGCAGCGGGTTCTTCGCAGAGCCGTCATTCGCATTTTTTCCATTAATGGATACGTGGTATTCTGTCGCGGTACTGATGTTACCCTGTGCCTGCGCCATTCCATCTACCATGACCATCACGGACGCTATCACCCAAATCATTGACAGTCTCATTTTCAATGCTCCCGAAACCCCGCCCATTTTTGTCGTCTTCATTGTTGATTCGTCCT
Source organism: uncultured Verrucomicrobiota bacterium (assembly GCA_964584205.1). Taxonomy (GTDB): domain Bacteria; phylum Verrucomicrobiota; class Kiritimatiellia; order CAIKKV01; family CAITUY01; genus JAABPW01. The sequence goes on along the minus strand of CAZOZF010000109.1, from coordinate 3,808 downwards.
TGTTAAAGTCATTTGTGTTCAGGCACCTTTTCCCGGCCATTCACATTGTGAAATTTCTGAAGATTCATGCATCACGAGCAGGTAAATTTGACGCCCCTTTTTTTATGAGGCTTAAATTATACCACTCCCGCCAAAGTCGCCCATCCTCATTTTACAGGATGCCCGACGGAGGGAACATCTGGAAAGTGTGCGGATGGCCATTACCGCCAATGGGAAGCCACCCTCCCTGTCGCAACTCGAGGCAAGGCTGCATGCAATCGACTCTGAACTTGCCCATCTCGCCCATTACAGCCTGCGCAGCGGGGTCGGCCCGATCGGATATCGCCTATGTCAGTGCGTATGGCGTCGGCAAGCACCCCTCGCTGACCATCGACCTGGGATCGTCTTACCCGCTGAACCGGCTCAACCTGCACGCCGTCGACGTGGATGACTCCTTTCCCCAAGTGGAACCTTTCGACTTCTGCATCCCCCGTCACTTTATCCTCGAAGGCGCCGATCGCCCCGATTTTACAAACGCCATCGCGCTCGCTGAGTTTCGCGCGGCATCCCCCTACGAGAACGGGCCGATCATCATTCTGGATTTCCCTGAAACCCGGTGCCGCTATGTGCGGCTGACGGCGCTTGATCCCTACCGGGCAAAATACAAGGACGAAGAAAAGACCCTGATCGGGTTTGCTGAAATCGAACTCTTCTCCAAAGGACGCAATGTTGCCCGGGGGAAGCCGGTGACCGCCAACTTCAAGCCGACGGGACGTCTCCTCACCCATCTCACCGATGGCGCCAACTTCTACGGCACAATCCTGCCCCTTCGGGAGTGGCATGCTCAGCGATCTGGCCGATGACTCCAAAGAAGATCCGGGCGAGTTATCCATGCTGCACCAGCGCATCCGATCCATGACGGAACGAAGCGGAACCGCCGTGCGCCATTTCGCTGATCTGCTCAACGCCAACGGGCTTTACACGGATCTGGCCTCCGATATCCGCCGCGCCTCGGAACGCATCATGGCCAAGTTCGAGCAGGATGTGACCATCGAAGGCGAAGCGCACATCGGGCGCTTGAAGCCCATCACCTCTTTCGACCTGTTCCTGTTCTACAAGGAGTGCCTGGTCAATATCAGCAGGCACTCGGGCGCCACCCTGTTCAGCACGCGGCTGGTGGCCACGGACGGACGAGACAATCTACGAAAAACTCCATGTCACCAACGCCCCGGCTGCCGTCGACAAGGCCCACCGGTTCGGGTTATTCCAACCTGGCCGGGAGTGAACAGGAACTCCGGCGCCTCCACCGAGCAGGTTGCACACACAGTATTCCCCTTCTTAAACGTCACCCAGCATTCCTCCCCCCCCCAAGCTCCCCGAGTCGAAATGGCCATTCATTATAATGGATCGATTCGATCAAGAGACTGCTGATCTCTGGCCAATGTCCAGTCTTTAAGCAACTCCACCTGGTGAAGCGTGGCCCACTCGATGACGAGCCCCAGGGCTCTTGGAGGAAACGAGCCTGCAAAGACGGCAAGATGATTGATGTCAATGAGGACCTCGTGATCGCCATAATATGCATGGAAGTGCGGGGGATTGTGGTCATCAAAGAACATCTTGATGACTATGCCAAAGAACCTGGATATCTCAGGCACAAGCCGCCTCCAAATCAAGACTGGGAAACACTTCCTCGGGACACTTCCCCGTAACCTTCATATAGAGGGCATCGGGACACAGATCGACCTGATCTCCCCAAACCAATTCCCCAGATGAGCCAATCATCACTTTGCGGAACGCAACAGGGTCATTCCACAACGAGAAGACCCCCTTCCCCGCCAGATCAGAGACATCTGCAATACCAGTCACACCGTCATCAAACTCCAAACGCAGTTTGCAGTCTTTAAGTGCTTCCACTTTAATAATGTGCTTCATGTTGATAAACTATCAGATTGTTGCGGAGCCTGCAATCCGGTTTCATCTTCACCTCTAGGCGGGGAAGCTCGGCCTACAACGCGACTCCACCCTGAAGACTCCCCGACCGGTAGCAACGACGAAAAATATACCCGTTTTCTCAGCCTTCATCCCGCAGTCTGGTGTACAGTGGCATGAATTTGATTTTGCCATGAACTCCGATGTTGCCCGCATTTAATACGAGCCCTGCGACAGTCTCGGGATGCGCCTCCATATATAGATGAAGACTTTTGAGTTTTCCGGCAGGACCGTGCTTGATTTCAAGAGGAATGATCTTCCCGTTACGCACCACCAGATAATCCACTTCGGCGCTACTGCTCTTCACGGCTCTGGACCAGTAGAACAGTTGATGGTTCTGCGATCCACCCGCAGCGTTGAGCTCCTGTCCAATGAACTGTTCGCATAGACTGCCCTTATACGTAGCCAGCAAATCTCCGGCCTGAATGACTTCCCCGGGCGGGATGCCGCACAGAAACTGCATCAACCCGATATCCACCATGCAAACTTTAAACGTCGCTTTGTTGATGTTACCGCCGAGCGGCAACCCCGCCGCCGAGGAGGAATGAACCGGGGTCACCAACATCGCTTTTTCAAGCGCACCGAGAACCTGCTTGATTTTATAGTGAGATGCTGTGGCGGATAGACCGCTATACTTGAGCGTCAGGCCGACATGACGCGGAATCGTTTGAAAAACCTCCCTGACCAGATCGTTTTCCAAAACCTTTTCGTATTTCATCATGTCCTGAATCAGCGCATTTACAAGCGCATCCTGGACCCGCCTCGCAGCGTTCACCGAATGGGTCTCAATATAGGCGGACACGACCTCCGGCATACCGCCAACTACAAAATAGGTGTGCAGATGCTCCATCAGCCGATCATGAATCAGCGGCTCCACGGGGCATAACTCGTCCAGCGTCGGACGCCCGGCCTGCAGACGTTCAGCTCCGAGCGCGATCAGGAACTCCTCAAAGGTCAGCGGCGTCATGGTCATGAACTCAACGCGTCCAGCGGGGAAAGAAATCTTCTCCATTTCGAATTCAAGCAGGGATCCCGCTGCAATCACATGCAGACCCGGCATCTCTTCATAAAAGTACCGCAACGCGGACAAAGCCTGCGGGCAGCGCTGTATTTCGTCCAGGAACAGCAGTGTTTCACCCACCACAATATCTTCTCCGGTCGCCGCTTCGAGTAGCTTAATCAACCGTTTGGGAGAGAGGTCGCCATCAAAAACCTGCCTGGCACTCACCTGCTTTTCAAAATCGATTTTTACATGACGCTTAAAGGCCTGGGTGCCAAACGCGTTGATAGAGTGCGTTTTGCCAACCTGCCGGGCTCCCCTGATGATTAGCGGCTTTCGATGACGACTGTTTTTCCAAGCTAGCAACTGTTTACTAATAAGCCTTTCCATTTCAAGCCTCCCTCAGAATGATGCTTGTGTATTTCAAATATTTTCATGAAACACAAGGCAAAAGCGAAGAATATATATTTTGGCATCACAGTCTGTGACGAGCATTCTGCTGAACCTATTTAGTTTTTGCGTTTTCGTGAATCATAGGGTTGCTATTTTGTAATCGTAGCGACCGGAACCAACCGGCTCAACATCAGCAACACCAACGTGGTCACCCACGTCAACCACATCTACGAGAAGCTCCACGTCACCAACGCGCCAGCGGCGGTCAACAAGGCCCACCGGTTCGGATTATTCCAGCCCAACCGGGAGTGAACAGGAACTTAGGGGCCTCCAGAAACAGGCACCTAACGCCAGGCGCCATGTTTCAAAATAACCAATGCTAAACAGGTTGCGCACGCTGTTTCCCCTCTTAAACGTCACCAGCATTCCTCCCCCAAGCTCCCCGAC
>CAZOZF010000108.1:3432-10117 GCA_964584205.1 uncultured Verrucomicrobiota bacterium | reverse complement strand
GGAGCAATGACCATGACGATTTCCCCCTTCACCGTCCGGCCCTGGAACACCTTCCGGATTTCCGCCGGCGTCCCCCAAAGGGTCTCCTCAAACTTTTTAGTCAATTCCCGTCCCAGAAAAAGTTCCCTCGGTCCCAGACAGGCCTCAATTTCATCCAGAACCTTGATCAACCGGTACGGCGACTCGAAAATCACAATGGGGGCCGGGCACTCCGAAAACTGCTGGAGAAACTTGCGCAGGGCACCGCCTTTCCGGGGAGTGAACCCGGCAAAAACAAATCCCGTACCATTAAACCCGCTCAAGGCAACCGCCGTCGTCACGGAAGACGGCCCCGGAATGCAGATTACCGGAATCCCCGCCTTGCGGCATCCCGCCACTACACGGGATCCGGGATCCGACACCCCGGGCATTCCCGCATCACTCACCAGGGCCAGCGAATCGCCCCGACGCAATCTGTCCAGAACCCCATCCACCCGCGACGCCTCATTAAACTTATGGCAACTCAAGGTCGGAGTCTTGAGGCCAAAACGATCCAACAGGATCCGGGTTCGCCGGGTATCTTCCGTGAGAATGGCATTCACTCCCCTCAAGGTTTCAAGGGCCCGGGGCGACAAATCGTCCAGGTTTCCAATCGGCGTCCCCACCACATATAATCCTGATAACATACTATTTTCTCCGAATTACCCGCCTCCCTGGGCACTTCAGGCTTGTCGTTTTCAGCCTCCGCCATACAATGGCCACCATTTCTAAGGGATTCAGGATCGAAAGCAATGAGAATCTGTGTGGATATCCAGTCTGCCGTGGCACAGCGTGCCGGTGTCGGGCGTTATACAAGGCAACTTGTGGAACACCTCGGCACCAGCAAGTCGCCCGGCGATGACCTGAGCCTGTTTTATTTCGACTTCCACCGGCGTGGATTGGACTTCGTCTGTCCCGGCGCCACCCCGCACCCGGTTCGCTGGATCCCCGGCGCTATCGTTCAGCAGGCCTGGAAACGGATTCAGGCACCTCCCTTCAATTGGTTCGCAGGAAAAGACGATCTCTACCACTTTCCGAATTTTACCATCCCGCCCCTCACGCACGGAAAATCGGTGGTCACCATCCACGACATGAGCTTCGTACGCCATCCGGAATTTGCAGAAACAAAAAATCTTCATTACCTGAAGACCGTCATTCATGACACCGCCTGCCGCGCCGATGCCATCATCACCGTTTCGAGATTTAGCAAAAAAGAAATCGAGGAAACCCTGGGAGTCGCCCCGGAGCGTGTCTTTGCCATCCCTCTTGGAATTTCACCCGGCTTCACCAGGCCTCCCGCCGCCAGGATCGCCGCCCTGCGTCGCGAGCTGAAGCTGGATCGCCCCTACCTGCTCACCGTCGGCACCCTGGAGCCGCGGAAAAATATCCCCTTCATGATCGATGTTTTTGAGAAGCTCGATCAGTTCGACGGGGATCTGGTTCTGGCCGGCATGCCCGGCTGGCAGGTGGACCCTATTCTGGCCCGGATCCGGAATTCACCCCGTCGGGATCGCATCCGGCACCTCGACTTTATCCCCGATGGCCAGTTGTCCGCCCTTTACGCCGGTGCTGAATTATTCCTCATCACCTCCTTTTACGAGGGCTTCGGATTCCCCCCCTTGGAGGCCATGGCTTGTGGGACCCCCGTGGTATCCTCGGGCGGCAGTTCCCTTTCCGAAATGCTCGGATCTTCCGCTGTCACCATCCCAGGTTTTAATGCGGAGCTATGGGCCTCAACGATCCGGACCTTATTAGAGGACAAGACCCGACGCTCTCAACTGGGCGAGCAAGGCCCCGCCCATGCCGCCACCTACTCATGGAAATCCACGGCACAGCAGACCTGGGACGTCTATCGGAAGGTGATGTCATGAAAATCGCCCTGGATGCGCGCTGGATCTTCAATGAAATCTCAGGGATCGGGGCGCACACCCGCGACCTGATCCGCCATATCGCACGGGAAGATCACCGCAACACTTATGTCCTGATCTTTTCCGACCGCACCCTCGCCGAGCGGACCTGGCGCGAGGCGGAACTGGGCGATAAACCCAACTTCCGGCCGGATATCGTGCCCTGGAGCATTTTCTCCCCGCACAGCCAGCTGATGCTCCCCTCCCGGCTCGCGCGACTCGGCATTGATGTGTACCACTCCACGAACTATATGATTCCCCTCGCGGCATTCCCCAAGGCGCGTATGGGGAAAATCAAATGTGTTGCCACCATTCATGACCTGATTCCCCTGCTCTTTCCCTCTGCGACCCCGCGCGCCCTGAAAACCCGGCTGTTCCCTATTTATCGTCGCCTGATGCTGGAAATCGGAGCCCGGGCCGATCGGATCATCGCCGTCAGCAACGCCTCCCGGGCGGATATCCTTTCTCATCTCAACATTACTCCGGCGCGACAGGACGCCGTTCGCGTCATCTATAATGGCGTCTCGTCCTCCTTCCATCGCCCGGAAAATCCGACACACAAAACGGACGACCCGGCCCGCCCCCGCACTCTGCTCTATGTCGGCCGGAGCGATCCCTACAAAAATCTCACCGTCCTGGTCGAGGCCCTCGCGTTGGCCCGTCCCTCGCTCCCCTTCCCGCTTCAACTCAAAATCATCGGCCCGCCCGATCCGCGTTATCCTGAAGCCGGAAATCAGGTCGAGGCGCTGGGCCTGAAGGACGCCGTGAACTGGGTCGGGTACCAGGCCATGAACTCTTTGGTCCAGGCTTATCAGGAGGCGGACGCCGTCATCCTGCCGTCGCGTTATGAGGGTTTCGGGTTTCCCGTGGTGGAAGCCATGGCCTGCGGAACCCCCGTCATTTGTAGCGACATCCCGGTCCTCCGGGAAATCGGCGGCGAGGCAGCCCTCTACGCCACTCTCGACAGCGCGCCCGCCCTGGCGGACAGCATCCGGTGCGTGCTGACCACCCCCGAACTCCGGAGCCGGATGATTCCCCTCGGCCTCGAGCAGGCGCGCCGGTTCACCTGGGCTCAAGCGGCCCGCCAGACCATTGCCCTGTATCAGGAATTGGCGGATGCCGACCAAAAGGATCCCTCATGACAACTCACTATTCATTTCCCGCTTCCTGGAAGACTCTGAAGGTCGTGCTCTGCCACGACTGGCTCACCGGAATGCGGGGCGGTGAACGGGTTCTGGAATTGCTCTGCGAAGCCTTTCCCGAAGCCCCGATTTTCACCCTGCTCCATAACCCGAAAGCGGTTTCTGAAACGATTAATAAACACCCGATTCACGCCTCGTGGCTCCATTCCATTCCTGGAATTGAACGGCATTACCGGAATTTCCTGCCCTTTTTCCCCGGTGCCATCGAACGGTTCCGGGTTCCCCGGGAGGCCGATGTCATCATCAGCACCAGCCATTGCGTCGCCAAAGGCCTGAAGCCACTCCCCGGAATGCCCCATCTCTGCTACTGCTTTACCCCCATGCGTTATGCCTGGCTGTTCCACGATGAATACCTGGGCGGCAATCCTCTCAAGAAAGCCCTGGCCCGCCCGCTACTGGCCTGGCTGCGGCGCTGGGATAAAAATGCATCACCACGGGTCTCCCGGTTTGTCGGAATCAGCCGGCATATCCAGGATCGCATCACCCGGTTCTACGGCCGTGAGGCGGATGTTGTCTATCCTCCCGTGGATCTCGCCCGCTGGACACCTGATTTCGCCCCGTCCGGCGATTTTGATCTGATCGCCTCAGCGCTGGTTCCCTATAAAAAAATCGACCTCGCCGTGGCCGCCTACAGTCGTAGCGGGCGACGGTTGAAAATCGTCGGGACGGGAACGGAGTATGCCGCGCTGAAGGCAGCGGCGGGTGCCAATATCGAATTCCTGGGTTGGCAATCCGATGAGGCTCTCCTGGACTTGTACCGCCGGTGCCGGTTGCTGGTGTTCCCCGGTGAGGAAGACTTTGGCATCGTCCCCCTGGAAGCCCAGGCCTGCGGCCGACCCGTGGTAGCCTATGGCCGCGGCGGCGCCCTGGAAACCGTGAAGTCCGGCGTTTCGGGAATTTTCTTTGAACAACAGACCCCTGAGTCCCTGCAGGCGGCGGTAGTCGAGTGCGCGGCACGAACCTGGGATTCTATCGCCATCAGGACCCATGCCGAAGCTTTCAGCATCCAGGCTTTCATCAACGGTTTGGCGACCTCTCTAGACAAAACCCTCGCAGCACGATGCGGCGGACAACCGTCATAACTATGGATAAACCCAACATAATCCGATTTCCCCCGCCGCGCTCAGCGACCCGGGGGACGCTGAAACTGGAGACCGATTGTTTTGTGGCGCTGGATTTTGAAACAGCGGACTACGGACGGGACAGCGCCTGCTCAATCGCTCTCATCCGGGTGGAAAACCACGTCATTGTCCACCGCGAGCACCGGCTGATCCGAACGCCGCGCCAGGGTTTCACGTTCAGTTACCTGCATGGTATTACCTGGAACCAGGTGGCCAACGAACCGTCATTCGGACAACTCTGGCCACAGATCACGCCCCTGCTCGAAGGCACTCGTTTCATCGCGGCCCACAATGCCAGCTTTGACGCCAATGTCATGCAGACCTGTTGCGCGGTCGCCGCCCTTCCCCCGCCGGTTCAGCCGTATCTTTGCACCGTGAAACTGGCCCGGAAGACCTGGGGAATCCGACCGACCAAGCTGCCGAATGTCTGCCAGCACCTGGGCTTGACCCTCACCCACCATGACGCCCTCTCCGACGCCGAAGCCTGCGCCAATATTGTCCTGTCCGCAATTCGCGAAGGCGCGCTGTAATACTTGACCGGCAAAATGGGTGCCGCCCTTTTACTTGAGGACAGCTTACTCCAGATTTCTCAAGCCACCGGCATTGGTGACATCCGCAAAATGGGCCCCGACAAGAAGTTTCGTGGCCTGTGCACTGCGCATTCCAGACGCGCAATAAACAACAAGCGCCCGCTTCATGTCCCCAAGTTCACCCAGTCGTCCGCTGAGATCCTGCAAAGGAATATTCAGCGCCCCGGGGTAATGGCCCGCGTTGAACTCAGACGGAGTCCGCACATCAATCACCACGGCTCCCTTCTGAATCTTCTCCCTAACCGCCACACGTTCAGCCCCTGATGGCCCCATCCAGAATTTTAAAATCACGACACCAATGACCAGAACAACAAGACCCATCCAAAACATATTCATATTAGTTCCGCCTTTCCGACTGAATCATGAACACTTTGAAACGTGAGAGATCCGCCCGCTAGCATCGTCGCACCTGAAATCCCGCGCTGCTTGAGCAGACGATAGGCCAGATAACTTCGAAATCCTACCTTGCAGTAAACGAAAACCGGCTTATCACAGGGAATCTTGTCCAGATTCGATCGCAACTTCCCCAATGGAATATTGACTGCCCCGGGAATGTGCCACTGTGCAAATTCCTGCGGACTTCGAACATCCAAGACCATCCCGTGAACGGTTTTGGCTGGAAAGTCCTCGGCATACCACAAGTTTAAATCCCCTTTCAGGAGATTATCGCCAATAAAACCAGCCATGTTGACGGGATCCTTGGCTGATCCATAGGGCGGAGCATAGGCCAACTCCAGATGTTGAAGATCGGAAATATTCATGCCGGCCCGGATGGCGGTGGCAAAAACATCCAGGCGTTTATCCACGCCGTCGTACCCGACAACCTGGGCACCCAGAAGTTTTCCAGAGCCGGGCTCAAACACCACCTTGATATGCAGGGGAGCCGATCCGGGATAATAGCCGGCATGCCCGGAAGGATGCAGATAAATTTTCAAATATGACCGACCCGCTTTTTTGAGTGTTTTCTCAGAAGCCCCGGTGCCTCCACCTGTCATGTCGAACACCTTGACGATGGCCGTGCCCTGGGTTGAAGTGTAGGTGGTTTTCCGCCCGCAGATATTCTCGCCGACAATCCGACCCTGCCTGTTGGCGGGCCCTGCCAGGGGAATAAGAGCAGGAAGACCAGTGATCGTGTCCACTACTTCAATGGCATCGCCTGCGGCGAAAATATCAGGATCCGATGTGCGCAGATGGGCATCCACTTGGATGCCGCCCCGGGGCCCAAGGTCAAGCCCGGCGGAACGGGCCAACTGGGTATCGGGGCGCACCCCGGCAGCCAGAATGGCGAAATCAGCAGTGATGACTTTCCCATTGGTCAGCTCCACGGAAACCTGACCGCTTGAATCGTGAAAAGCGGACGCGGCGAGCCCAAGATGCAGGTCAATTCCATGGTCCCGCATGTGGGTTTCAAGGTCACGGGCCATCTCGCGATCCAGTGGCGGGATGACTTGATCCGCCATTTCCACAAGATCCACCTTCAGTTCCCGTTCGCGGAGATTTTCAGCCATCTCCACGCCGATGTAGCCGCCTCCTATGACAATGGCGCTTCGGGCTCCGCCCTCAACTCGCGCCTTGATCCGGTCCATATCCTCGATATTACGCAGAACCAATACACCCGGATGGTCTATTCCTGAAAGGTTGGGCCGGAGGGGAAGAGAGCCCGGAGCGAGAACCAGCTTGTCGTAGACTTCATCATACTCCCGTCCTGACTCAAGCGCTATGACATGAACAATCTTGCGTTGCCGATCAATGCTCCGAACTTCATGACCGACCCGGACATCCAGATTCATGGACGCCTTCAGGCTCTGGGGAGTTTGCAGAAGCAGGCTGTCACGATCCTTAATGAC
>CAZOZF010000108.1:0-3332 GCA_964584205.1 uncultured Verrucomicrobiota bacterium | reverse complement strand
ATTCTCCCCCCATCCTGCTTCCTCCTGATACAATCCAAAATCGTCAAAGCACTGGGGTCGGCTATGCTATACCAGACCTCTTTGCCCCGGCGGGAAGCCTTGACAAGTTCTGCCCGCCGCATCTGGTTCAAATGCTGGGAAATGGTCGCCTGCGGAAGTTTCAGGCGGGTCATGATCACATGAACCGGAGCCTCTCCCTCACGCTGGAGAATCTCCGCCAATTTCAAGCGACACGGATGCGCCAGGATTTTCAGCGCGCCCGCCATCCGCTCAAGAAGTTCCATCGACAATTCCGTCAGACAGGGTTCAGTTGCTTTCATGGAAGACAATGTATCATGGTATCGCTATATGTCAATATAGCGCTTTTTCTTTTACGGGCTTGCTTGGCAAGGCTTGCCCGCTTACTTTTCTACCCTCTTCAAGTATGCAAAGATTCGATTCCATCTTAGGGACTGTCCTTTTCGGCCTGATCGCGTTTATCGGGATTGGCTCGACATGGTTCTTTGGAGCCTGGGAAGCCTGGTGGTTCTGGCCGTTCGTCTCCTGCATCTTCCTCACCACGGCCTGTTACGGGATCAGACTCATGCTCTCGGCTTTCCTCGGAACCCGTCGGCTCAACTTTTCCACGCTGGTCTACAGCCTTGCCATGGCATGGTCCCCCTTCCTGATCTATGCGCTGATCCGGGCCATCCAGGCGGATGTTCCCATGGATGCGGAACGCAGCTTTCTTCTGCAACTCACCCCATTTCTCCTCGGGCTCATCGTTGCAACAGGCGTCCCGGAGGCACGGCACCGAACCCTGATCCTGCTGATCATGGTGAACCTGGGACTGCTGGGGCTTTATGGCATTGCCAACCACCTTCTTGCAGGAAATGCGAAAGTGTTGTGGGTGCCGGGGTTCCCGCAATATCAGCAGGGATACCATCGGGCCACGGGAAGTTATTTTTGCCCCGACCATTTTTCGGGACTGATGGAGGTGGCATTGGCCATGGCTATGGCACTATTGCTGGTCAGATCATCGACACGCGTGCAGCGAATGCTGGCCATCGGCTTTGCCGGGCTAGCGCTTTGCGGAATTGTTTTCAGCCGTTCACGGGGAGGCGGCATTGTTGCCGGAATTGTGGTGGCCGCCGCTCTGGTGCTTTGCACCATGTCCTGGCCCCGAAAATCCCGATGGCTGGTTCGCGGACTCGGCCTCGCCACTCTGGCCGTGGCGATAGCGTCCTTCGCGCTTTTTGGAGGACATTATGTCAAGCGGTTCAAGGAATATCCCTGGACCAACCTTGAACATTCTGACCGTTTTCAAATGTCGTCTGCGGCGCTTCGCGCCTGGAAAACGGCGCCTTGGATCGGCGTTGGACCGGGCATGCATTCCAGTCTTTGGCCCCATTTCGCACCGTCGTCCGACGGGGATCGGATTACGGGACGCTGGCCAACCTTCCCCAACAACCAGTATCATTCCTTCGAGGCCCATAACGACTGGGCCCAATTCCTGGAAGAATACGGACTGATCGGACTGGGGCTATTCCTATTGGCGATCGGAACAGCCTTGGCGGGACTATTCCGTCGCTGGCGTCGATGGGCTTTCATTCAGGCCACCAGCATGGACGGCACTCATTCCTCGGCATGGATTCTCCCCGGAATGTTGCTGGTCTCTTTAGCCATGGCCATTCACTCTCTCGGCGACTTCAATCTGCAACTCCCCGGGACAACCTGGCTGATGGGAATTCTGACTGGACTGGCGGTAGCCATCGCACGCCTCACCCCACCATTCCGCGTGAAACAATCCAATACTAAGGGTCCAGAAATACTGGATTATGCTGAGAACGTTAGTAAGTCTGTTGAAAAGGGGCAGGCACAATGAAAGCAGGCAGTGCTATTCACCTGCCATGGCGTGAACGCCTATTCAGATCTGCGTTTCCGTTACTCATCGGCGACCTCTTCGCCATCATCGTGGCCTATTATGGCACATTGTTTATCCGGTTTTACAATCCCTATGGAAAGCAGTTCTTCACCTGGCTCAATGTTTCCTTCGGATTCCGTGAATCGGCAGAGGTGGGGGCAAGCCTTGAAACCTTTTACTTACACAATGCGCCCCGAATCCTATGCCTGCTGGCGGCAACATTGCTCCCCCTCTATGGGCTCCTGCATCTTTATGCGCGTCGACGTTTGATCCGGAATCTCCATTCAACACTCACGGTCGTCACGGCAAACCTGATCGCCCTCGGGCTTTTTTACGGATATTTTTACCTGACCCGGAATGATTTTCATCCCCGCAGCGTCTTTGCAACCCTTCTTGGAATCACAGCAGTCTTAACAATTCTATCCCGCTGGCTCATGCGTAAACTTTTGAACCACTCCCGGCTTTCCGTCTGCAGGGTATTAATAATCGGACAAGGTCCGGAAGCCGAGTTTATTGACCGCTACATTTCTGTGAAGCATCCCGAAGGTTTGGAAGTGGTCGCCAGACTGCCCGTTAAGCAGCCGCTATCCATTACCACCCTCCTGGAACAGATCAAAGCCCTTGTGGCGGCGCACAACACCCACTTGATTCTCTGTGCCGAAAAGCAACTTAGCGTGTCCCAGATCATGCAATTGCTTGAACTCGGCGAAACGCTGGGGCAGGAAGTAAAAATCTTGTCCGACAAACTCAATGTCTTGATCAATGAGGCGGGAGTAGCCGCCGACTTCTTCATGGAGCTTCCCCTGGTCCATTTCGCCGTGTCGCCCGCCGGGTTACCGAGGCACAGGATGCGCCAGTTATTCTTCAGGATTCTGGCGGCGGCATGCCTGGCTCTCACCCTTCCCTTCATGCTGTTTATTGGACTTCTGATCAAACTCTCCGGCCCCGGCCCGGTATTTTTCATGCAGGATCGGATTGGAATCAACCGGACGCCCTTCCGGATGTATAAATTCCGAACCATGCACGACCGGGCCGAGGAGTTACAGGCGCAGATCGAGGAATTCAATGAATCCGGGGAGGGACTTTTTAAGATCAAGCGCGACCCGCGGGTAACGGGCGTGGGCCGATTTCTGCGGAGATTCAGCCTGGACGAGCTGCCGCAGTTGATCAACGTGGTGAAGGGCGAGATGACTCTGGTAGGACCGCGCCCCTTACCCAGGCGGGATTTCGAGAACTACTACGAGGAGTGGCACTACAGCCGGCACAGCGGGTTGCCGGGCTTGACGTGCCTGTGGCAGGTCTCAGGACGGAGCGACATCAGCTTCCACAATATGTGCATTCTGGACGACTACTATCTCCGCAACCAGAACATCATACTGGATCTGAAAATTATTCTGCGCACAATCGGCGTGGTGCTGTTTGCTAAGGG
>CAZOZF010000107.1:0-10242 GCA_964584205.1 uncultured Verrucomicrobiota bacterium | reverse complement strand
CAGGGCGGTATCCTGGAGCATCTGGCGCGTCATATCGAAGTCGAGTGTCTGCCGGGCGACCTGGTGGACTCGATCGATGTGGATGTCTCGGGAATGGCTTTGGGCAAGACGATGATGATCCGCGACATTGTGCTGGATCCGAAGTATACGGTGTTGACTTCCGGCGACGTGGCTGTGGCTACGGTCGTGGCTCCTCGTGAGGAGAAGGTGGAAGAGGTCGTTGCGGCGGAAGCCACACCTGAGGTGGTGGGCAAGAAGAAGGAAGAGGAAGTGGCCGAGGGCGCGGCTCCTGCTAAGGGTGGGGCTCCCGCAAAGGGCGGCGCTCCTGCCAAGAAAGAGGAGAAGAAGCCTGCCGCCAAGAAGTAATCCCGTCTATGAAAGTGGTCGTGGGTCTTGGCAATCCGGGTGCGGAATACGAGCGTACGCCGCATAACATGGGTTTTTTGGTGGTGGATCGTCTGGCGGAGCGGTTGGGATGCAGGCTGAAGGGCAGCGCGAAGTTTGAGGCGCGGCTTGGAACAGCCACCCATGCGGGCGAGGAGTTGATTCTCGTTCAGCCGCAGACGTTTATGAATAATAGCGGTCGATCGGTGGGGGCGGTGGTGAACTACCGCAAATTGAGTCCCGCTGATCTGCTGGTGGTGGTGGATGATGCGGATATTCCGCTCGGAAGCCTGCGCCTCCGGAAAAGAGGAGGTACGGGTGGACACCGGGGGTTGGCGTCTATCAGCGAGGTGCTGGGGACGCCGGACTACAACCGGGTTCGGGTCGGGATCGGGCGAGGGGTTCGCCGGGATGACCTGGTGGATCATGTGCTCGGCGCGTTCGGGCGTGAGGAATGGGCGGCAGCCCAAAAGGCGATCAAGGCGGCAGTGGATGCTGTCCTGGGAGTCGTGGAACAGGGAATAGATGCCGCTATGAACCGGTTTAATACCCGGCAGGAAAACAGTGCCGGCGAAAATGATGTAACGGCAGGAGGAAAGAAGCAGTGAATAAGTACGAAGGTTTGTTCATTTTTGGTGAAACGGTTCAGGAAGAGCGCCTGAAGGATCTGGCGGCCTATGCCACCGGCGAAATTACAAAGGCCGGCGGAAAGATCCTGGAGTCGAAGGATATGGGGCGCCATGCGTTTGCCCGGGTAATGCAAAAGAAGGAATCCGGATTTTACCTGTCCGTGATTTTTACGATTGCCCCGGAGAAAATCGCAACCCTGACCTCCCGATATCACCTGAACGACGATGTGTTTCGCGTTCAGATTACCCGGTTTGACGACAAACTGGTGACGCCTCCTCCCGCTGCGGTCAAAGCTTAGTCTGGAAAGCCAACGATTATGGCCAACCTGAATAAAGTGTTTCTGATCGGGCATCTGACCCGTGACCCCGAGGTTCGGTTTCTGCCTTCCGGCAAGGCCGTGACCGATATCCGGATGGCCATTAACAACAAATACAAACTGGCAAGCGGTGAGGAACGCGAGGAGACTTGTTTTGTTGCGGTGGTGGTCTGGGGCAAGCAGGGTGAGGCATGCGGACAGTATTTATCCAAGGGCTCCCCGTTGCTGGTTGAGGGTCGCCTGCAGTATGAGGAGTGGGAAAAGGACGGGGTGAAGCACAATCGCCTCCGCGTGGTGGCTGACCGGACTCAGTTTCTCGGCTCGCCGAAACGCGGGTCTGAGTACAGTGATTCGGCTGAGACCGCTGGCGGCGAGGCGCGGCCGACGCCGCGTCCTGCAGCCCGGCCACAGGCACAGGCGCCCGTGGCGGATAATAGCCCGGCCGCCGGGGATGATGATAATCTGCCGTTTTAATTTTTAAGGAGAGGGAAGACACGTTATGGCAATGCGAGAAAGAGAAAGAGACAGGGACAGGGACAGCACGGTGAACATGGTGTCGAAGCGGCGCGTGCCGCAGATCGAAAGTCTGAAGTTTATCGACCCGCGTGACTACGAGTTGCTTCGGAAATTCACCTCCGAGCAGGGCAAGATCCTGCCGGCGCGGCTGACAGGCGCCTCGCCTCAGCAGCAGCGTTCGGTGGCACGGGCCATTCGTCGTGCCCGTGTAATGGGCTTGTTGCGCTAAATACAGTCAAGGGGCTTCCTGGGCTTTTTCCGTCGGCGTCCTTCGAAAGAGGAAGGCGCGGTTGACGGGACGGGAACTCCAATGAGTGAGGAGAAGAGACTATGTCAGTGGAAATGATTTTGATGCAGGATGTCAAGGACCTCGGCGTCGCCGGCCAGGTTGTCAAGGTGGCTGATGGCTATGCCCGGAATTTCCTGGTGCCCAATAAACTGGCGGCTTCGGTGACCGAATCGACGCGTCGCCAGCTTGCGAAGCTTCAGATTCAGCGGGATGCCGAAAAGAAGGTCGCCAAGGAAAAGGCTCGTGATCTGGCCGCCGCCATCCAGAAGGGATCCTACACGATCCGCATGAAGGTGGGCGAAGGCGAAAAATTGTTCGGTTCAGTGACCAGTGGTGAAATCATCAGTGTGCTTGCCACGCAGGGATTTGAACTGGATAAGCACGCCGTTGAACTCGAGAGTCCCATTAAGGAACTTGGCATGTTCGAGGTCAAGGTCAAGGTTTACCCGGAAGTTGAAGCCCTGATCAAGGTCTGGGTCGTTCAGGAATAGTTCCATGGCCAACGATGCCCCTGTCTCGTCCAAGGTGACGCCACTCGAGCGCGTTCCACCGCATAGCGAGGACGCAGAGAGGGGGGTTCTGGGAGCCATTTTGCTGGACTCGGAAAAGGTCATGGACCTTTGTATCGAGCGGCAACTGGATCCTGAGTCGTTTTATATCCCCGTTCATCGCGCCATCTTTGATGCGATGATGGTCATGAATCGCGAAGGCCGGCCGATTGATCTCCTGACTGTGGGAGAACGCCTCAAGGCCGTCGGGTTGCTCGAGCGCATTGGCGGCGCCCCCGCGTTACACCGGATTGTGGATGCCACGCCGACCTCCGCCCACGCGGACTATTACATCGACATCGTCCGCGACCGCCATCTTTTGAGGCGGGTGATCGAGGCCTCCCGAACGGCCGAGCGCAATTGCTACGATCCCACCGCCGAAGCCCAGTCCGTTCTCGGACAGGCGGAGCAGGCCTTTTTCGACATCACGGTCAACCAGCACGGACAGATGCGCCCGTGGCACGAACTGGTCAATGAGATTGTCGCCACATTTGACAATCAGCAAAAGGGATTCCTGGGCGTTCCCACGGGATTCAAGGATCTGGACAAGACTATTAAAGGGCTGAAACCCGGGAACATGGTCGTTCTGGCCGCGCGTCCCTCGATGGGAAAAACCTCTTTGGCTATGAACATTGTGGAACATGTGGCCCTGGGAAAAGGCGATGCCCAATCCCGCCCGCGGCCGGTCGGTGTGTTCAGTGTTGAAATGTCGTGCCTGGATCTCGTGAAGCGTATGATTTGCTGCCGCGCCGAGGTCTCGGGGCATGCCATTGCCGAAGGCTTTATTTCGCAGACCAACCACGGGCGCCTGATTTCGGCGGCGGATGCGTTGAGCAATGCGCCGATCTATATTGACGATAGCGCGGGACTGGATATCACTGAACTGCGCGCCCGGGCCCGACGGATGAAAAGCAAACACAACGTGGAGCTGATCGTCATCGATTATCTTCAATTGTTGCGTGCTCCGGAGCATTCCCGGCACGGGCGGCAGGTTGAAATCACTTATGTTTCCGCAGGGCTTAAGGCGATGGCCAAGGAATTGGGCCTCCCGGTTCTGGTGCTCAGTCAACTCAGCCGCGCTCCCGAGGCGCGGGGTGGCGAAGAGAAACCCAAGCTTTCCGATCTGAGGGATTCAGGCTCGATTGAGCAGGATGCCGACATCGTCATGCTGTTGAGGCGACCCTGCCGTACGGCCAGCGATCAGGAACGGGAAAACCGTACGCTGGCCATTGTGGAGATTGCGAAGAACCGCAATGGCCCCGCGATGGAGGAAATCAGGATGGAATTTGATGATGCCTACACCCGCTTCCGGGATGCAGCACATGGTGTGGATGAGGGAGCCGTTCAACCCAGTTACGTGCGTCAGGAGCAAGGATGACCGCTACTTTCAAGAAAACAGCCCTCTTGATTTTTCTCGCCGGCAGCGTTGCCTGGTGCGCCGGGGCGCAAACCGCAGCTCCCGAGGGACCGGTGGTCCAGGACGTGCGGATCAAGGCGATGGGTCCGGTTGCCGTCGATGAGCCGATGGTGCGGTCGTATATTGCGGCGGTTGCGGGCAAAGTGTTGAACCGGAGCGAGGTGGCCAATGATGTCCGATCCCTTCTGAATTCCGGAAAAATAACCGATGTCAAGGCGGAGGTGAACGGAACCGCTGCGGGAGTGATCCTTACCTATGTGGTTCGGTCCAAGCAAAAACTGATCAAGCCGGTGACGGTTCTGGGCGCGAAGGAGCTCGGCGAAACCAAAGTGCGTGATCTGTTGGGACTCAATCCCGGAGACTATCTGGACGATCCGACCGTTGCCGGGCGGGTGGTGAAGCTGCGGGAGGAATACCGGAAACGCCTCTATGAAAAGGTCGAAATCACAGCCTCCCTGGACAGTCCCGATCCCCGGCTCGGGCAGGTTACCCTGACGGTCCGGATCCGGGAAGGCGACTCGGCACAAATCAGCGAGTACGATTTTCCGGGAAGCCAATCGGTCGACTATTCCGTGGTGCGGGAGGCCATGGATATCATGGCGTGGTATAATCCGATCAGTTGGTTTCATAAAACTCCCTGCAGTAAAGAGGCGTTGCAGGCCGGGTGCGAGCGACTTCGCGCGGCCTACAAGGATCGGGGCTTCCTGGATGTGGAAATCCTGGAGCCTGAGTTAAAGCCGATCAAGCCGGGGCGTTACAAGGCGACCATCACTGTACGCGAAAACCTGAAATACAAAATTTCACGGGTCACGCTGACGGGCGCCTCCGTCTATCCTGAGCTTCCTCTTCTTCAGGCTGCCGACTTGAAGTCGGGGAATGAGGCCTCAACGTCGGTTATCAACAAGGGGGCGGATGCCATCCGGGATTATTATGAGAGTCGCGGGTACATGGATACCGCCGTTCAGCCCCGGCTGGATCTCCTGGCCAAGGCGGGTGATGTGGATGTCCGGTATGTGGTCATGGAAGGCCGGCTGACCAGTATCCGCAATGTCCTGATCCGGGGGAACAGTGTGACCCAGGACAAAGTGATCCGGCGTGAATTGCTGGTGTATCCCGGCGAGCAATATGACGGGGTGCGTGTCCGGACGAGTGAAAACCGCCTGAAGAATCTTGGATTTTTCTCCTCCGCGACTTGCTCCCATGAGCCGGTTGAAGCCCGGGCGGGTGATGGGGTATCGACCAATCAGGCCGATCTGGTATTCGATGTGGAAGAGCAGCGCACGGGCCAGTTCATGACCGGTGTGGGATTCTCGAGCATCGACAAACTGATCGGGTTTGCCGAGGTCAGTCAGGGAAATTTCGACATTCGCGGGAAGCCGTTTATGGGAGCCGGCGAAAAAATCAAACTTCGGGCCGAGTTCGGTTCGACCCGCGAGGCGTATTCGATTTCGTTTGTTGAGCCGTGGTTCCTGGATCGCAAGTTGTCCCTGAGCGTGGACTTGTATAGCAGCCGGCAGAACGACCGGGATTATGATGTGCTCAGGCAGGGCGGGGCGGTTGGCCTCGGCGTTCCTTTGTGGGGCGCAAACCGGATGGATTTCAAATATCGGTTGGAGCAGGTCGAGATCAAGGACTCGGTCGATACGAATGCGTATGTGGTGGTCAATAAGGACGGCGAAACCGACACGATATACTTTTCAGATCCCCGCCGGGTGGCGAGCTCGGTGTCCTCGACCTGGACACGGGATACCCGCGATAATTTCTTTGTGCCAACCCGCGGTTCCAAAGTGTATGCGCAGGGAACCCTGATGGGCGGCCCGCTGGGGTTTGACACGGAACTTTATGATCTTGAAGCGGGTGGATCGCTGTATGTGCCCTTGTGGTGGCGGCATGTGCTGAGCTTCAGGGCACGCGGGGAAGTGGTGGAGGCCTACGGATCAACCGATCAGGTGCCTCTCTCCGAACGACTGTTCGCAGGAGGAGCCCGAACCGTGCGTGGCTTCCGGTACCGGTGGGTGGGGCCCAAGGCGGAGCGTGCGGATGGCACACCGGAGGTGCGGCCTGCCGGTGGGCAGAGCCTGGCGGTGGCCAGCGCCGAATATACCGTGCCGATTCCCGGGATACCAAAATTCCGTTTTGCCACCTTCTATGATATCGGGAATGTGTGGTATGATCCCTACGACTTTGACCTGAGCAAGTATGCGGCGGGCGCCGGGGTGGGGCTGCGGCTCGATATTCCGGGATTTCCGATGCGGTTCGATTATGCCTGGCCGGTGAAGAAGGATGATCCCCGGTCACGGACGGAAAACTGGAGTTTTTGGATTGGATACGGGTTCTGATCATAAAAAAGGAAAAACGATGAGCACACGATTAATGTCTTGGCTGGCTGTGGTCGGTCTTCTCTCAGGGGCTGCAGGGGCGGTTGAGCTCAAGGTGGCGACGGTGGATACCGCGCGCATTCTCCGGGAATATTATAAAACAGATCTGGCAGAGCGTCGCATCCAGCAGCAGATTGACGACTTTTCAGCCGAGCGGGACAAGCTTCTGGCTCAGCATAAAAAAATGAAGCAGGAATTCGAGGCCCTTCGCGCCGAGTCCCAGAACAAGGCGCTGACCGAAGAGGCCCGTGAAAAGAAAAAAGAGCAGGCCGAGGAGAAGTTGAGCGGAGTTATTGAGTTTGAAAATACAATTCGAGAGAAGGCCGCCAACCGGAAAAAGGAATTGGAAGGCGAGGGGCGTAAGATCCAGGGCGAAATCGGCAGGGCAATCAAGGAGGCCATTAAAGTGTGTTCAGACAAGGATGGATACACCCTCGTGCTGGCCGATGGCGGGCTGCTTGCCAACGGTCTGGAATCCGTGCTGTATTCCGATTCCAAGATGGATATCACCGATGCGGTATTGAAACTATTGAACGCGGACAAGCCGTCCCCCGCCAAGGAGTGACCGTCATGTTGTTTACCGTTGAAGAAATTGCCCGGCGCCTGAATGGCCGTGTTGAGGGAAATGGATCGCTTGAGGTCAAAGGCGTCGAATCCCTGGATCAGGCACGGCCGTTTGAGTTGAGCTTTTTAGCAAACCCGCGTTATACGCCGGCTATGAAGACAACGAAGGCCGGGGTTGTTCTGGTGAACGAGGCGTGGACAGGGGAAACTCAGGCCACGCTCATCCGGGTTAAGAGCGCAGATGCCGCCTTTGCCCAGGTGGCGTTCTGGTTGGCGCGGCCCGCCATCACTTACAAGCCCGGAATTCATCCTACGGCCGTTATCGCGGCGGATGCCCGGGTGGGTAGGGATGTGACGGTCGGGCCGCACTGTGTCATCGAGTCCGGTGCCGTGATCGGAAGCGGGACAGTGCTGGTGGCGCAGGTCTATGTCGGTCAGTCTTGTGAAGTCGGCGAAAATTGTCTTTTTTACCCCCATGTCACCCTTCGCGAATATACCCGGACCGGGAATCGCGTGATTCTCCAGAACGGTGCCGTCATCGGGAGCGATGGCTTCGGTTACGTGAAGGAGGCGGGGCATTGGAAAAAAATTCCGCAGGTGGGGATTGTGGTGCTGGAGGATGATGTTGAGATCGGAGCCAATACCACGATTGATCGGGCCCGTTTTGGGGAAACCCGCATCGGAAAGGGAACCAAGCTCGATAACCTGATTCAGGTCGCGCACAACGTGACGATTGGTGAAGACACCGCTCTGGCCGCGCAGGTCGGGATTGCTGGCAGTTCGCATATCGGCAGCCGTGTGCAATTTGGCGGACAGGTTGGCGTTGGAGGACATCTTCATATTGGTGACGACACCGTGGTCATGGCGCAGGCTGGGGTTTCGAAAAATGTTCCGTCGGCCTCGGTCATGTTTGGTTCCCCGGCGGCTCCCGCGCTGGAGGCCAAGAAGCTGCATGCGACGGTTATGCGATTGCCGGAAATGAAAAAGAAACTTTCCGGAATGGAAGCTCGATTAAAGGCTGTGGAGGAAAAGCAATGAAGGTGTTTCTGACGGGAGGGGCTGGTTATATCGGCAGCGTGACGACGGAGCTGCTTTTGAATGACGGTCATGAGGTCGTGGTGTTCGACAACCTTGAGCGCGGGCACAAGGCCGCAGTGGATAAGCGGGCCAAGCTGATCCAGGGCGACCTGCGTGATGCCGCCCAAATCCAGAGGGCGATGAAGAACGCCAAGCCGGATGCCGTCATGCATTTCGCCGCCTATGCGCTGGTGGGAGAGTCCATGAATGATCCCGGCATGTATTTTGCCAACAATACCACCGGGGCCACGAATCTGGTCGAGGCCATGGTTCGTCATGAGGTTCCCCGGATTGTGTTTTCATCCACCTGTGCCACCTACGGGTTTCCAGATCGTATTCCAATCACGGAGGATACTCCCCAGCGACCGGTGAATCCGTATGGAGAGTCCAAATTGATGTTCGAGAAGGTGTTGGCGTGGTACCAGAAAATTCATGGAATTGCGCCTGTCTTCCTGCGTTACTTCAACGCCTGCGGGGCGACTGAGAAGTTCGGTGAAGATCATGAGCCTGAGACGCATCTCATTCCGAATGTGATCCGGGTGGCACTGAAGCAGCAGCCTCATGTGAATATCTTCGGGACGGATTATGACACTCCGGATGGAACCTGCATTCGCGACTATATCCACATTGTTGATCTCGGGCGGGCCCATATTCTGGCCCTAACCGGGAAACAGACCGGGCCGTTCAATCTGGGAACGGGGAACGGGTTTTCGGTTCGTGAGGTGATTGACGTGGTTCGTAAGGTGACGAAGCGGGAGATTCCAGAGGTGGTGTCGCCTCGCCGGCCCGGCGATCCGGACCGGCTGGTGGCTTCTGCGGTAAAGGCGAAGAAGATTTTGAAATGGGTTCCTAAAATGTCGAATTTGGATGATATTGTTGAAAGTGCCTGGGCGTGGCATCGGGTCCACCCGGACGGATATAAGAAGTAAAAAGGAGAAATTTAATTATGAGCAAAGCAGCATTAAAAACGAATGAATCAACCTCGAGTTCCGGAAATTCCGCTCTGAATGCGGTGTTGGCCCAGATCCAGAAGGAATTCGGCGATGGCGCGATCATGCGCCTGGGCGAAGCAGAGGGACGTAAGGAAATCGCGGTGGTTTCGACGGGTGCCTTTTCCCTCGACATGGCGCTTGGCGTGGGCGGTTTGCCCCGCGGCCGTGTGGTGGAGATTTTTGGCCCGGAATCTTCAGGAAAAACCACACTCACCCTTCATGTGATAGCCAATGCCCAGAAGAATGGCGGGTTGGCGGCGTTTATCGACACCGAGCATGCGATGGATCCGGTTTATGCGAAGAAAATCGGTGTGAATCTGGACGATCTCCTGGTGTCACAACCGTCCTCAGGTGAAGAGGCGCTCAGCATCTGTGAGACGCTGGTTCGCAGTAACGCCCTGGATGTCGTGGTGTTGGACTCCGTGGCCGCGCTGGCACCCAAGGCGGAGTTGGATGGTGAAATCGGGGATTCGCATATGGGTCTTCAGGCGCGTCTGATGTCGCAGGCGATGCGGAAATTGACGGCAGCCATTTCGACGTCCAAGACCCTGTGTATTTTCACCAACCAGATCCGGGAAAAGATCGGGGTGATGTTTGGCAGTCCTGAAACAACGCCGGGCGGCAGGGCGTTGAAGTTTTACTCATCGGTACGTCTGGATATTCGTCGTATCGGGGCCATCAAGGATGCGGCTGGAAAGATTATGGGGAACAGGACCCGCGTGAAAGTCGTGAAGAACAAGGTGGCGGCTCCCTTTGTGGAGGCGGAATTTGACATTCTGTTTGCCCGGGGAATCTGGTGGGCTGGATCCGTGATGGACAGCGCCATCGAGCACGGCCTGGTGGAGAAGCGGGGCTCCTGGTTGTCGTTTGACGGGGCTCAACTGGGTCAGGGCCGTGAAGCGGCTGCCGAGCAGCTGTCAAAGGACCCGGAGCTTGAGAAGAAACTCATCGCAGGCATCAAGGCCAAGGTGGGTTCCGTCGCGAATTGAAGAAGTTTCAGATTGAACCGGGGTTCTATGTAGTATACAAATCCCGGTTCTATCGAGCCGGAGTGGCGAAATGGCAGACGCAGTAGACTCAAAATCTACCGCCCGTAAGGGTATGACGGTTCAAGTCCGTCCTCCGGCACCA
>CAZOZF010000106.1:0-10328 GCA_964584205.1 uncultured Verrucomicrobiota bacterium | reverse complement strand
TCATGCGCAAACGGTTACGAGTTGCTCTCGGTGATAACTAGGAAACTCGGGCTAGCGAAGCGGGTGGTAAATCGTTACGCATGCGAGCAGGTTGTTTTCTGAAAGTGCCTTACGGCTCAACCGTGATGACCACGGGAATCTCGACTGCCCGCTTGACCATGTTCAGTTTGGTAACGCCCTTGATCCGCTGACCCGACCTGCGCTCCACCAGTCCCACCCAGACCCGGTAGTCGCCCGGCGGCACCGTGCCCGGAACCGTAACCTGACGGAGTTCGGTGAAAATCTCGCCCGGCTCCTGGTGAAGCAGGTCATCCGGGGGCAGATTATCAAAAACCATGTGGTCATCCTGAAAGATCACTTTTCCGGCGGCGTTTTTGAAATGCACAAAAACAACCCACCGGGTCAGATCCACTTCCAGCGGACACTTCCAAAAATAGCTCATCGATAAACTCTTCCCGCTTTTAACACCGATCCGGTTCCCCTCCCCCCCGAAGGACAGTCCTGCCAGTTCAAGCCTGTTTTCGAAACGGATCCTGGCGGGCACGGCGGCTGAAGGCACCTGCTTCAGTTCATTTCCAGGAACGGAAAAACAGCCCTGCTCCGTCCAGAACACATGAATTTTCGGCTTCGAAACAGCGACCTTTTCGGGAGCCTGAACCACGAACAGACTCAACGATCCAATCCGACTTTCAGCCCAGTCCACCCCGGCGGCACGCAACACCTCCCGGCTTCGTGGCGCATCCCGTTCATCCATGAATAACCCGGTCGTCTCCCGAAATATCAGCGGATAGGGATTCGTGGAGTCCTGAAGAGGAAGGTCGTCCCATCGCCGGGTGAGCAAGGACGGCACCCGCACGCTCATCTCGCCGGGGGGCACCCTCACGGCAATCCGGTCGGCCAACCAGCGCGGAGCATAGACCTGCCGGACCTTGCGCCCTCTCAGATATTCCACACAGCGGTCGACCGAGGGACGATTTTCAACCGGACGCGGGGCCTGTTCCATAAACAGCACTTCATTGAGCCGGATTGCCTCTTCATTTTTCCCGAGATTATGGAATGTCAATCGCACTTCACTCACCCCGCCCGTTGGCGCATTGACCCGGAATTCCTGAAAATACTGGATTCCCTGAAGAGCGACAAAGGAACCCGACCAGAAATAGCGCGTCGTCACCGTGGGCGGCAACAGGGAAACCCAGGGAGCCCGGGCATCCACTCGCCCCTCGATCGAAATCAGACCCGGATATCGCCCGGAAAAACTGTGAAGACGAAGCCCGGCGAGTAACACCGGATGGGAAAGAGAAAACTCAAGACTCCGTTTCGATTGAGGAGAAACAACTCCGCTCCAGGATTCTGCCAGAGTCGCCCCGGGACTCGAGGCAATATACCGCCACTCCTCCGGCGGCGGAACGGCTCCGTACACGACCGACACTCCATTGACGGTCACCGTCTGGTGCGGACTTCGCGTTGCCGTCAGAAAGGCTTGAATATTGAAAAAATTATCCAGGTAGGCGGGCCGCTCCGCCACCTCCGCCCGGCGGGCATAGGGGACATACCGTTCCATCGGAAGCTCGGCCACGCACAATTTTTCCTGCGACACATAGTTAAGCCAGTGGTAGGCATAATAGTCGGCCAGGAAAACCCCCTCACACGCGGGCGCCACTTCATGCTCCAGCTGCTCGGCCAAGGCCCAACGCGCCCGATCCCCGGAAACACCATCAAACATCCGGGGCATCACAAGGATCTGGCTCGGGAGAACCAGGCCCGCAACGATCCATCCCCACGGAAAACGGAACCGCTGAAGAAGTCGATCACACGCCACCCCGATCATCACCGCCAGGGCGGGAACCACCGGAAGCAGGTAGCGACTGGCATGCGCCCTCACATACTGCGAGGTGCTGTAGAGCAAGACCATCACCACAATCAGGAGGGGAACAGCCAGTCGGAAATAAAAAGCTTTCTTCTCCCCGCCCCGGAGTTTATCCCTGACCAGAATCCAGATAAACCCGGCCGCCAGCGCCCCCAACATCGCCAGCCGCGCCACCCCACCCCATGTCTCCGGCGACATCTCTACAATGGACAGGAATAAGCTCCGGAAACTTTCGAATCCGTCCCGGAACCTCACCTTCCCGAACGAGGATCCGAAATCAAACGAACCCCATTGATGCGTCGCATTCCACCACCACCACGGCAGGCTCCCGATGAAAAATCCAAAAGTCACGGGCACCGCGCTCCGCCGGATCAATCTCCAACGCCAGCCGGCAAACACAATCAGCCCGGCCACCAGAAGAAAAACCGTCACGAGTTGAGTCGCCCACCAGGCAATTCCCGCCGCCAGACCAATCAACCAAAACGCACCCTTCGAGGGCTGTCCCCCCTGGTGTTCAAGCGTCACTACGCGACAGGTCATCCAGAGCGCCAGCAATCCGCCCACCATCATGACCATGTAGCCGCCGCGCGGCACCACGGAATAATGAAGAAGCGTATCGGATCCCACCACGCAGTAGAGCATGGCAATCAGCCCGGCCCGTCGACTCCCGGCATCCCGGGCAAAGCCATACACCACCGGGAGCAGGCAGGCCCCCACCAGCGCTGTGCCCAAATTGATGGGGAACGCCGTATTGTCCCCCTTGAGAAGAAAACTCATCAGGGCGGAGACCATGGGTTCAAGCCCCCCCATATAGGGCTGGCCATAGAAAAACACAGGGAAATCAATCCCGTTGGCCATGTGTCGCGCCATCAGGGCAACAATCCCGAAATCCCCGTTGGCCGAATAGCGCATGGCCCAGGCCATCATGATTCTCACGGCAAGCCCCAGGCCAATGACCCCCACGATCACTAGCGGCCAACCCCACTTTTTTATGTTCTGTACGGTATGCTTAGTCATAACACGATTCCAATAACACTCATTCACCCCTCCACACCTTCAGCGTGGAAATCGTCCAGGCTCGCGAGAGTCTCGGACGGGAAATCTCCACCTTCACGCCGCAGGCGAGCCGGGGTTCTGGAAATACGAACTGCGCCGAGCTATCACTGTAGGAGGGATGGCCACTCACGATCGAAAACGGAAGCGGAAGAGCTGGCATGTTGGTGGCCACCTGGATCCAGTTCGTTCCAGCCTCCCGAACGAACACAGCCACCGCTTCCGGGAAGTCGCCGCCCGAGGATCCGTGGGACACCACCACCCCGCGAATCTCGACGGGCTTGTCCCACGTTACCGACACCCACATCCCGGTCATTTGCAGGAATCCAGCACAACGCCAGAATTGGGAAGAGTCATCCACCATGTGATGCGCCAATTGGGGGGCGTGGCTGGCCTCCGCCTTCATGGCTGACAGAGGCAGGAACGGCCCCTGAATCACCCGGGTTTTGGGAATAAAATCCGTGAACACCTGATACACACCCAAACGGGTTCGGGTTGCCCCCATACTGGCCGAAGCGAGATCCAACTCGAGCTGCTCCGGGGGGAATCGCCCTCCGTCCGCCAGAATATAGGCCACAGGAGTGGTCGCATCCACCTCCCGGATAAACGGTAAAGGCCACCCCGGAAAGCGTTCGTTATAGGGTTGGGCACAGAGAATGTGACGGTCCGTCTTGAACGTGATCCGATAGGCATCCGCATAGCTGGCATAGGCATGGGTGATCTGGCGCTGGCGCAAGTAGTCGAGAACAGGACGCAGATCATGCGATCCCAATTCCCGGGAAAAGTCCGGGCGCGCCCAATGCCGGATCAGCAGGACCGTGGTATACGCATTGAACACAGCCAGAAGAATGGCGAGCCCCGCGAGCCCCTTGCGCCACCACCCTGTTGAGGCCTGATAAAGGCAAGCCACCACGAAGGGAAAACTCATGACCATCGGCGTCAAATATCGATAGGCGTGCGAGTTCGTTCGCGCCCCGAACAGGAACAAGACTAGGCATCCCCAGGCGATGGCCACAAAGAAGAGCAGGGGCGGAAAAGCCTTCCAGTGTCTCTGTCGCCATCGGAGACACCCCGCGACGGTTCCGATCAGGAAGAGGACCAGGACGGTCACCCCCGCCACCCTCGCACTATCCCCGTGATGCAGGATCCGGGTCGCGCTTCCCGGAACAACGGGGCACCCGATCCCCATGGCATTGGACAACGTCAGAGGCAGATACCCGATCAGCCTGCCCAGCGCTTCCTGCCAGGAGACGATTCCCGTCACAACGCCCGGCGCATCTCCATGGAGCAGGCGGGCCAGAAAATACGGAATCAAGCCCACTGCGGCGCCGATGGAATAGACCCCCACCGCCCGAACGGCGACCCGCCAGGGCCGACAACTCCCCAGCATGACCCCGCCTGCCACAAGAACCGGCAACGCCAGGAAAAACCCGCTACACGCCAGGCCCGCCGAGCCCCCTGCCAGAAACAGCCAGCCCAGGGACTCTGATTTCTTTTCCGTAAAGCGGAGAACCAACCAGGAGGTCAGACAGCAGAGAAGCATCAGGGTCGGATATCCCGGCAGGGCGCAGCCGCCTTGGAGAATCAGGAGAAAGGATGAGCCGAACAAAAGCAGAAGCGCACCCGGCCAGGTCTCACGCAGGCGTCCGCAACACACTAGAGCCAGCCACGCCAACCCGAGTGTCGTCAATCCGAAACCGAACGCCATGATACGGGCACCGAAAGCCGTGCGGGGCAGGATATCCACAAACGGCGCCATCAGGTACGCCTCGAGGGGAAAGACATACGGCTGACCCAGCATGAAAAGCGAAAAATCCCCGTCGGCAATCTGCATCGCCTGGAGCGCCATGATGCATTCGTCGTCAAAGGCGTCCATGAACTGACACCCCGCGAGGAACAGCGCCAGGCGAAGTCCCACCGCAAGGGCCACACTCACACCAAGCCCCCAGAAAAACCATCGGCGGGAAACTCCACGAATTTGGGGTGTCGTTGTCATGTTTTGAGCCATTCTGTTTGTCACAAAATTCATCCGAAAACAACCTTTTCAAACAAGAAACGGAAGGGTTGGCCTTGTTTATCCCTTTCCTGATGGTGTATAACCCCCCCTATACTTATGATCACAACTCGCCATCAACGGTTCAGCAATCCCCGACTCTGGTGGGGATTCCTGATCGCCGCCCTTGTCCTCGCGGGTCTGGGACTGCGGATCGTTAAAGCCTGGCAGATTCACACCCTGCCCGATTCCGATTACAGTCTGGTCGCATTGATGGTTAAGCATATCGCCGAAGGAACGGATTTCCCGGTTTTTTTCTACGGCCAGATGTACATGGGCACACTGGAACCCGCCCTGACGGCTCTCCTGAGCAAAGTCATGGGAGTATCCCTGTTTACGACATTTCTGGGCACCACGCTGATCGGAGGACTGACGCTCCCTCTGATCTATTTATGGGCCCGGGAAGCTGGCGGCCGCCATGCAGGCCTCGTGGCCCTGTTGATCAGCCTCGCGGGTTCCGATGCCTACCTCCATTATTCGGTGGCGCCCTGTGGGGGATACATGACCATGCTGAATTGCGGACTCATCGTGGTGTATCTGGCATGTCGAATTGTGACCCGTCTGAAGACCGGTTTAAAGGTCAGTCCCGCCGCCTCTATGGGTCTGGGTCTGGCCGGTGGCATAGGCTGGTGGTCCAGCCAGTTGATGGTTGTTTTTCTGATCACCGCCTGCATCATTCTGCTCGTGGGAGTTTCGAAACCCTTGATTGGAAACGGACTGCGGCTGGCACTGCCTTTCTTTTTCATCGGCAGTGCCCCCTGGTGGATCTGGAATGCCACACATTCCTGGGCGACCTTTGCATTTGCCGGAAACCTTGGAGCCATGTCCGCTCGTGAAGGAATCGTCGCCTTTGGAACCTCGCTTGTGAACGCCCTGGATTATGCGGCTACGGGAAACGTCGGCAGGCTTCTGTTTCTGGGACTGGGACTGGTCGCAGCCACGGCTTTCTTCGTTCTTCTGATCCGGGATTCCCTATCACAGAAAGGCGGCTGGCCGTTTCTCTTCAAACTCGCCGCCCCACTGGTGGTGTTGGCCCTCCTCTCGGTGAGTGTCACCTCGAAATATGTTTTTATCGAAAACAACCAGCGCTATTTCCTCCCCCTGCTTCCCGCCATTGCCGTGATGTGGGGGTGCGTGGCGGGCTGGTTAATCCAAAAAAAATGGCTGGTATCCGGCTGGATCCTCACCGCCATTCTCGCCGGAGTCCATCTGGCTCCAATCGCTGAAATGAGCCGGATGCGGATAGCCGGTCAACAGGAATTGAATCGGATTGCCGCCACCGTGAGCCCCCTGTGCGACGGCACCCTCGTGGGCGTTTATTCATTCTGGCATTGGCTTAATTTTCTGTCCGGCGAAAAACTATGCGTGGTAGATCCAGCCTGGGAACGATATGCCCCCTATGAGCGGCGTTGGGAATTGTCAGTCCGCCCTGCCATCTTGAACAATTATGAGCAGTTTCACGAGTTTCTAGCCTACTCCGGCACCCAAAGCCAGAAGCTTGATTTCGACGCCGCGCGCCTAACGGAGGCTCAATGGCGATCCCTGCGGCTTTCCGCCATCATGTTCCAGGCGCCTGATGCATCCACCGTCCATGTCGACTACGCCCTGACCCCCCCCTCCGATGACTGGGATTACGTGGACACCGCCGTCATCAGCCAGGTCCGGGATCACCAGAACGTCTTGCCTGAAAACTGCCTGACCGATATGGATCTCAACACCGGCTGGAAAACAAGGCTCAAGGCTGGAACCCCCGCCTCACTCACCTTCGAGTTCCGCGAACCGCAATCCCTGTGTGGATTAAGACTGTTTAGCGCGAAGGAAAGCACCCCTGCGAGTCTGGCCATTGAAGGCATGGCACCCGGCGACACCCAATGGCAGTCGTTACTTCCGAAGTTTAATTTTACTAGCTATTTCTGGTCGGGACCATTCCTGAAATGGGAAGGCGTTCAGTGTCTCCCGGAAGTCCGCTTCACCAGCCCCACAGGTGGGGTGCTGCGACTGAAAATCACGGTGCAATTCCCTGATTCAGACCCGCTCCTTGTCCGCGTGGATGAGGTTCTGTTTCTAAAACAGGCCCCCCACGTCACGCGCCAGTCACCCTCCATCAACGACTGTCTCGCCATACTGGATCAGGAGAAGGTGCGCGCCTTTTCCGGACCGCGCTGGGTTACGGAACGCCTGGCTTATCGCGAGTCACGCCGACTCACCCTTAACGCACCCTCCTCCCTCTCCCGGTCAGTCCAAAATTTGCCCGTCCGGGATTCCAGTAAACCGGCCAAACTTACTTTCGAAGAAACAACCGGATTGTTGGTGGAGTCCCGGGATGCCCCCCGGTGCCGGTTAGTGCTGAAGCAAGCGGGCCAACAATGGACCGAGCGAACTCTGGAATCCATGATTCTGATGGTCGTGCCTAAAACAACCAACGAAATTGACAGGGTTCTGAGCGCTCCGATGTCCTGGACTGAGAGGGGCTGTTTCATAAACGATACCGGGTTGAACCGGAAAATCCAGGCACACAGACTGTTCCAAAAAACCATGGCTGAAAAACAACAGCTCACTTCTCCGGCCTTGATTGAGAGGCTTGAAAAAGCCGTGTCACTTTATCCACAACACCAACCCGCCCGTCAGGCTCTCGTGGAGGCCCTGCAGCGTGGCGGCCCCTCCACGAACCGCGCCACACAACAACTGATTCTCGCGGAACAAACCCATCCCGCTCTGGACGGGCATGCCGTTTTCCCCGGGGGCGTCACACTGGTCGGCGTTACGCTTTCCACCACTATCGTGGCTCCCGGCCAGACTGTCGAGGTCACCTACTTCTGGAAATACCCCCGCCCCGCAGATCCGGAACGATATGCCGCCTTTGTGAATTTCCAGAATGGAAAGGAACGATTCCAGGATGACCATAGTTTACTGAAC
Source organism: uncultured Verrucomicrobiota bacterium (assembly GCA_964584205.1). Classification (GTDB taxonomy): domain Bacteria; phylum Verrucomicrobiota; class Kiritimatiellia; order CAIKKV01; family CAITUY01; genus JAABPW01. The sequence continues at coordinate 2,439 of CAZOZF010000106.1, read as the reverse complement.
GACGTCCCCGCTGAAATTCTTTCCTATCAGCCGTTTGAAGAAGTATTCTCCTATGTCCGACGCCTGACCATCCCAAGCACCGCTTCCCCGGGTGACTACAAGATTGTTATTGGACTCGTTGATATGAAACATCATCAGAAGCGGCTAAAACCAGCGTCCTCCCTGCCTGTTATTAAACAAGGGGTTCACCTGCCCGGCTCAATCAAGATATTGTGAGGCGTTAAACTATGATGTCACTGCTTTCCTTATGGGGTTTCTTTTCCCGCCGAGCTAATGGATTCTTCATTGCGCTGGCGTTGATTACCCTGCTCGGCGCGGGACTGCGTTTGATCAAACTCGGCGAGTATCCCGGCGGTTATGGTCAGGACGAAGCCATTAATATGTATGACGCCTGGAGCCTCCTCACCACGGGAGCGGATCACCATGGCGACCGCTGGCCCCTGAACTCACGCCAGTTTGGGGACTCCCCCTCCACGCTTCCCACCTATCTCACGATGCCGTTCGTGGCCCTGTTCGGCCCTACCGAGTTTGCCACCCGCCTACCCTGCGCCCTGCTGAATGTGGCTGCCATTCCCTTGATTGGACTCCTGCTATTCCATCTCTTCAGAAGCCGTACCGCCGGACTCTTTGCCGCCACCCTGCTCGCCACCTCCCCGTGGAACATTTATTTCTCCCGCTGGGCCGTCAGCCCCGGCTTCGTCACCTTCTACCAGATCGCAGGCATGTGCCTGTTGATCCGCCTGCTGACCGGTCAAAACCACCGGATCCGCATTTATGGCTCAGCCATCCTCACCGGCTTCATCCTCTTTCTCTGGACCCACCAATATCTGTCGCAGTATCTATTTGCCCCCTTCATGATCGGGGTCGGTCTCCTCCTGTGGAGTAAAAATAACTGGCCTCGGATCCTCCTGACAGGCGGCGTGTATTCCGCCTTCATACTCCTTGCCATCCTGACACGCGCCCAGGATCCCGCTACGCTCGGACGCCTGCAGAGCGAATGCGTTTTCTTTGACCACAACATCCTTGAAAACTTCTGGCACAACTACTTGGATTACCAGTCCTTCACGTACCTCTTCCATGCCCCGTCCATGCCGCCGCTTCACCAGATCCCCGGCGTGCCTCTTATCCCGCACAGTCTCGCTCCTTTCTATAGCCTCGGGTTGGCCACCCTCCTGGCCGCCATCCTCATCCCAGGGCGTCTGCTCGGGCTACTGGGCAGGGCGAATACCCCGGATGATATCAGCCACTGGCGCCGTGCCGCCCTCTGGATGCTGGCGGGATTCCTGTTCGCCCCCATTGTGGGCGCACTTTTCACGCAGGAAATGTACACAGCGAGAATGACCCACCTCCTGACCCAGGTGCTCCTGATCACCTCGCTGGGGTGCGCCACATTCTGGTATCTGCTCCGTCGAATTCCCCTCCGCATCGCCGCCCCGGTTTTCGCGATCCTGTTCGCTTTTTACATCGGACTGACAATCCTCAGAACATTCAAGGGACTCGCCCGAAATAGTATTTTTCTCAAGGAACACCTCCAGCAGGGCGTTCCAGATGTTATGCGCTACCTCGCCCGTCAACCCAATGTCCGTTCCGCCCGCTTCCCCGTGATAATGCAGGGCTACATCTATCACCTGTGCTTTACCCCCGTTCCCCCTTCCCAACTGACCCACCTTGAAATCTCACGGCTCTCCTCCAACCCCGAAGAGCGCTGGCGTTACACTAGAATCAACAAAATCGGGAAGTACTGGTTTAATCAGGAACTCGACGGTATCGAAATCGCCAAGACCTGCACACTGCGCCATCAGGTGCGCGACAATAACCGAATCTGGTACGACCTTTATGAACGGAATGGGGACTGGTTTGTGGTGAAACATTCGGAAACTCAACCATGAAAACTTTTGGGAAACTTTTGTTGCGTTTAAGCATCAGCGCCCTCTTAACCTTCGTCATGTTGGAGGCCGGACTCGGCTGGCTTTGCAGCACCGGGAAACTGAAAATCCCAAAACCCGCCTACTGCCTCGGCAACATCGGCTCCCGGTTCTGGGCGGACAGCAATCCCTGGTTCGGGGTCTGGCATGATCCTCATTCCTCGTTCAAGCATGTTTCTCCCGACGCAACCCTGACCTATCATGCCAATGCCTGGGGCATGAGGGATCGGGAACGCGATAAATCCGCTGCGGGGAAAAAAAGAGTGGTCGTCGTCGGTGATTCTTTCATGGAAGGCTGGGGCGTGGCCACGGAAGACCGCCTGAGCGATCGCCTGGAGCGTAGCACTGGACTGGAGCACCTGAACTTCGGCACCTCCGGTTCCTTCGGCCCCACGCAGGCCCTCATGCTCTACACCCACCTGGCAAAGGAGTTCGAGCACGCCGCCCTGATTATTTCCATCCTGCCCGATAATGATTTCCTGGATGATGATTATGAGTATTGCAAGACCATGCA
>CAZOZF010000105.1:0-10369 GCA_964584205.1 uncultured Verrucomicrobiota bacterium | reverse complement strand
CAGAAGAGGAAACCGCTGGTGTTGCGCGGTGCGCGCCAAGTCGGTAAATCGTATCTTGTTGAGGCGTTTGCGAAGCGCGAATTTGAGATCAGCCTGACCGTCAATGCTGATCGGGATAAAGAGTTTCTCAGGAGAATTGTTCACGAACCGCCCTCCCGGATGGTGCAACTGCTGGAGCTGGAGTACGGCCAGCGGATCATTCCCGGAAAAACACTGCTCTTCTTCGACGAAATTCAGGCGGTGCCTGAGTTTCTGGCACGGCTCAGATACTTTTATGAGGAACTTCCCGATCTCCATGTCATTGCCGCCGGCTCGCTGTTGGATTTTGTCCTGGAAGATCATTCGTTCTCTATGCCCGTCGGGCGCATCGAGTACTTGCACTTAGGCCCCATGACGTTTGGCGAGTTTCTTGACGCAACCGGAAACGAGCGCTGGTCTGCGTTTCTCAGCGCTTTTGGCTGCCGGGAGACGATGCCGGACACCGCACACCAGACGCTCTTGCGGCTGTTCCGCACGTTCCTGGCGCTGGGCGGAATGCCCGAGGCAATCGAGACGTATGCCCGCACGCTTTCATTGCTGGAGGCAGACCGAGTCAAGGAGTCAATCCTCGGGACACTTCGCGACGATTTCGCCAAGTATGGGCAGCGCGTAAACCATGATCGCCTTCTCAAGATGTTCGGACGATTGCCGGGTATGGTCGGACAGCGCTTCAAGTTTGCGAACGTCTCGCGGGAGGACTCCTCACGGGAACTGGCCCGTTGTCTGCATCTTTTGGAACTCGCCCGGCTCGTCTACAGAGTCAGGCAATCTTCATGTTCGGGTCTGCCGATTGGGGCGGGGGTAAAGGAGGAGGCATTCAAAGTGCTATTTCTCGACTGCGGTCTCCTGCTTCACGCCTGCGGCTTGAGGGCAGCCGACGTGGAACGTGAACCGGATCTGATGCTGGTGAATGCCGGCGCCGCAGTCGAACAGGTTGTTGGGCAGCATCTGCTTCACGCGCGCCCCTTCTGGGAGGAGCCGGAACTGTTCTACTGGGCGCGTGAAAAGCCGACCTCTGCGGCAGAGGTGGACTATGTGATCGTCCGCGGCGGACGTATCGTGCCGGTAGAGGTCAAAGCCGGGAAGACGGGGCGGTTACGCTCGTTGTGGCAGTTCGTGGCCGAGAAGGATGCGCGTCTGGCCCTTCGCTTCAACGCCGACAAACCTTCCTTGCTGGATGCCGCCGACACGATGCATGACGGCACCCGCATATCCTATCGCCTTCTCTCTTTGCCATTGTATTTGATCGACCACGCGAACCGGTTGGTCGACGAAGCGACATAGTCCATATGCACGACTGCACGCTTGCGGCAACTATTTGTCCCTGGTGGGGAGCGTGTTGGGCGGACTAATACGTTCAACGATGCGGAACGGAGCCCTGCCGGGATTTATTCAGCCGGGCGGTTCCTCGCCGCTCGGAATTTTTGACCGCTGCCAGCCGGGTGTGTGAGTCCTTCCTGTTACCGGGCACTTACTTTGCTCGCTCATGGCAGTCTCCGATTGCGCCTTTGCGTTTCTTTGTTCTGTCCGCACACGGCCGGCTATTTCACATCTCTTACAACGGGCAATTCGGGGCGGGCAGCCCATTCGGTCCAGCCTGCGTCATACCAGCGGACATTTGAATAGCCCAACAGCCGCGTCAGAAGAAACCAAGTCTGGCTGGCCTGGTGGCCGGTGCGGCAATGCACGATCACTTCCGTCGTTTTTGAAGGAATCAACTGCCGATAGGCCTTTTCAAGATCTTCCAGAGATTTAAATGAAACCGCCTTGTTGGAACTGGCCACAACATCGTCCGTGTAGGAACGGTTGAGTGCGCCAGGAATGTGGCCAGCGCGGGCTTCATCCGATTTCTTGCCCGAAAAGAAATCAGGCGGCCGGACATCCAGAATCACGACGCCGGGTTTGCCGACGGCGCCAGCCACAGCCTTGGAATCCACCGTAAAATGATCGAGCGCTTCCGGAACAGGGTATTGCGAGGCCGGGACAGGCGGCAACGCTGCTGTTGCAGGGCGCGCTTCCTGCTCCCACCGCGCATACCCGCCTGAGAGCACGGCGTACCTCTTGTGGCCCAGTCTTTCGAAGGCCATTCCCACTAGGGTTGCATCGTGGAATTTCTCACCCGCAACCAGCACCACGGTATCATCGGGCTGTAGTCCCAGAAGTGAAAACTGCGCCGCCAATAAGGAGGCGGGGAGCAGCATGGACGGGATCCCGCCGATGTTGCCGCGCAGGCTCTCCACATTTAGGCTGAGCGATCCGGGTATGTGAGCGGTGTTGTATTCCGGCTGGGGACGGAGGTCAATGATCACGAAGCCGGGATCGCCCAACCTGGCCGCGACCCACTCCGGCTCGACAAGGGAGGGCGCATCCGGGGATTTACCCCCGGCAGGCACAACGGGAATTGGCGCGGCAGCAGGGCTTCCGGAAAAGAAGGCGCGCCAGGCATTGACCCGCTCGGCCAGAGATCCCGGCAGCGGCTCCGGCCGCAGTGATACGGGCTTCAGGCAACGCTCCCGGAACCCCTGCAGGCCGTCCGTCAGGATATAGACATTGGAGAATCCCTGCCGCTGGAGAGAATCCCGAGCCTGGGCCGGGTGGATCATCCCGTTCGAGTACAAGACGATCAGACCCCTATTTTTGTGGGGTTGTAGCGACTCGGCCAGTTCAGGCAGCGGCACATTGAGAGCCCCCCGGATGTGAAACTTGGCATAGTCTTCCGCTGGCCGGACGTCCACCACGAGAAGGGCCGGATCCCCGGACATGAGCCGGTCGGCCAATTCTTCCGGCTCGATATGGTCTCTTGCCGCATCCACACCCGCCAGTAGGGCTTGTTCATCCGCGAGGGGGGGGGCCGCCAAAGCCTTTTCCGATTTCGGAGCCAGAACAAACAAACCGCCTGCAGCCGCCAAAAGTGCCAGGCTAAACACCTTCAGGAACGGCGTGCCCAGATAAGGGGCGCGCCCATTACGAACCTTCTCCGCCCCTTCCGCGAGCCAGAAGGCGCCAACAGCGACCAGCGTGAACATCAGGATAAACGCATTCCGCGACCAACCCAGGGCGTCATAGGCAAACTGCACGCCCCGGTCTCCCGCTGTGTAAAGCCATCGGATTTGAGGGAAGACTTCGTTGAATAGTACACTTCCTCCAATGGCGCCAAGCAGAAACACCAGGGCGTCAATCCGGCCTGCAGCCAGTCCCGCTGCCGCCGTACCGGGACACCAGGCCCCCACCACGAATCCGATTCCAAATAGCAGCCCCCCCACGATCTGGGCCCCATAAATGGTTGGCATCAGGAAAATCTGGTCCACCTGGATCCAGCCCAGGGCCATCATGTAGGAAAGCCCCAAGAGGGCGGTGATCAAGGCGGTGAACATTACCTTCAACACGGCCATGTCGGTGAAATAGAAAAGGCCGGCCAGGCGGCGTGAACTGCTGAATCCGGCCCGCTCGAGTGCAAACCCGAACCCGCATCCGATCAGCAATGACAGAAAAAACGCCAGAGGTGTCCCCAGGGCATCCTGACTGAAGAGGGTATTAATCATGCCATTGCCTCCTTACAAACCAAGCCACGGCATAACCGCTTGCAAATAGGCAGAGCATGAACACGATGCTGCCTGTAAGCAGCAGCGCCCCACCGCTCAAGGCCTGGCCGGAGGTACACCCCTGCGCCAGGCGGCTGGCAAAGCCGACAATCACCCCGCCCACCAAAGCATAGACGAGCCTCCGTTTCGCGGAACACGCTGCGCCCCGTTCAACCTGAATCCGGGCCCGGTTGGCCAGTAAGGCCGAGAGCAGGGCACCGATAAAGCTTCCCGCCAGCATGAACACCAGATAGTAGTCCAAAGGCCGGGCGCCCCATTTTCCGAAATACTCACTTCCCAGGGTGTGAGGTCCGGCAACGCACATCGATAACGACGCCCCAACCCTTGCCATTCCGCCTGAAGCCCCCAGCCCTGCACCGAGGACCACAAAGGAGGCGAGGAGGACACATCCCAGCAGGAGTCCCGCCAAGTAAGGGTTTGAGTAGGGTTTGGGCTCATTCATTGTGTCGGTTTGCGGTTTCATGGTTTAGCACCCCGCGCTTTTTTTCTTGGCCGGTTGCGGAGCCACCGGAGCCGGGGCGGCGGCTTTGATCGGAGTGGGTGCCTGGGAGGGGCGCATGGCCGGAGATTTGGGAGCCGGATTTAACGGTGCGCCTCCTTCGTTCCAATACGCCTCAAGCCCGCCGAAGAGCACCTTGATGGGGCGTGGTGTCTTTTGCGAAAGGATGCCGCCCACCGCCATCGCCAATGAGCCGTCCCTGTCAACAATCACCAGGGGCGCCGATCCGTTCAGATAGGCCGGATTACCAATCACCTCGGCGATATCGGCATTCATCGAGCCCGGCAGACTGTAGTCAGCCATCTGCTCGGGGGGGCGGATATCCACCACTTCGAAAGTCCCGGGGATATCCATCATCATGCGCTTCAACTCGGCAGCGGCAAGCCGGTCCGGAAGTCTGATGGCGCGGACGCTAGCTACGCCAGGACCGTGGGGGGCGCCAGCCGCGCTGAGCGTGGGAAACCCGGATGCAATCCATGCCTCACTCCCTCCTTCCATGTTGATGACCTTCTTGAATCCCATCTTGAGCAGCACCGAAGCCCCCATGCTGGAGCGATAGGCGGAATTGCATACCGTCAGGACGGGCATATCCTTGGAGAGCCTTTTGCTGTCCGTGAACATCTTGTTCAGGGGGATATTCAACACATTGCCGATTCGTAATGCCATCCACTCGGTGGGAAGCCGCACATCCACAATGATCGGAGCCGTCCCGGATTGCATCTGCTGGTGCAATTCCCCGGGTTTCAAAAGCGTGAGCGATCCAAGGGAAAGGCCGGCCTTCTTCCATGACTCCAATCCACCCCTCAGCGCGCCTGCGGGAGCGTCATAACCGATCCGTTTTAAGCGGGAGGCCGCCTCGCGTATTTCGTCATCGGAACCCGCCAGGATGAAAGGCTCGCCCCACGGGACCATGATGCCGGTCCAAGTCTCAAACCGTCCCCGGATCCCGATATTGATGGCGTCCTTGACGTAGGCTGCGGCAAACGGGCCTGCGTCCCGGACGTCAATTAACCAGGTGCCTTTTTGAAGTTGACCCGACACATTGGCCGCCGGCATGTCCGCAGGCATGACCTTTTCCCAATCCACCACCGGCGGCCCGTCATGGTTCATTCTGGCATTGTGCTTGAAGTACTGGGGGGCATCCGGCAGGCCGTCAATGACCGCCATGACATACGAGAGCAGGTCCTTGTGCTGGAGGTAGACGTTTTCCCGGCGTTGTTCGCCGATTGTGGAGACCGGCTTGTCGCTCAAGTGGGCGCCGCAGAGGGAGCCTGCGCCATGGGCGGGAAAAATCAGGGTGGCGTCATCCAGCTTGGAAAGTTTATCCGTCCAGGAATGGAACCCCATCTCGGCCAGGGCGGCCGCGCTCATGCCTTCGCCCATAAGGTCGGGACGGCCCACGCTACCGATGAAAAGCGTATCCCCGGTGAGGAGGATGCCGGGTTTCTGCTGTGAGGCGGGATAGTGCACCGCCATGCAGGTCCCGTCAGGAGTATGGCCGGGCGTGGTCATCACCACGGCACGCACATTCCCGAAGGTGACGGCATCCCCATCCTTTACCGGCTTGTGGGTGAATTTTGCCTCGGTGGCGGCGTTGATGATGATTTCCGCACCGGTGGCCTTGGCCAGTTCCATGTGTCCAGCCACGAAATCGGCGTGCGAGTGGGTGAGATAAACTTTCGTAATTTTGAGCCCGAGTTCCTGGGCGTCACGCAGGTAGCGGCTGACATCCCGCGCGGGATCCACAATCATGGCCTCTCCGCCGCTGCCGACGAGGTAGGAGTAATGGGATAGCACAGCGAGGTTATACTGGCGGAACACAAAGTCCGCAGTCTTCTGTTCCGTCTCCTTGACCAATTGGACGCTGGCCGCTTCATTATCATGAGCCACCGCCTCAGCATCCTTCGCCAGGCCTGCCGCCTGTGTTCCCGTCGTACCCAGCATCAGAACCAACATCAGGCATTCACTCAGACGCAACGTTTTCATACGGTTTTCCCTTTCAAAAACACTCTTCCAAACATGAATCGACACGTCCTGTCAGGGTAGTCCAAAAATGCACCCTGTCAAGATGTTGTCGGAATTTTTAATGATTTACGCCTGGACGTGATGAGGAGTAGTGATGGATAGTTGACGATATGCGCATTAATGCATATACTGTCTCCATGAATTACCAACAAGCGAAAGTCCGGGCAGAAATTCTGAAGGCGCTGGCGCATCCGGTTCGGATCCTGATCGTCAGTGCACTCACGGACGGCGACCAATGCGGGTGCGAGTTGAATAAGCTGGCGGAAATTGACCAGTCGGGCTTGTCGCGACATCTGGCAAATCTGAAAAAAGCGGGGATTGTCAGTGACCGGCGCGAGGGTATGAAGGTTTTCTACCACCTCGAAACACCCTGCATCCTCAAAGCATTCGATTGCGCGGTGGATGTGATCAAAGCAGATGTCAAACGCAGGAATGAATCTCTCAAGGCGGTGTGATGTGAATACAGAGCATAAAAAAACAGTAAGTTTATTGCTTCTCATCATGAAGGGAGTCGGCCTGCTTCTCCTTTGGGGAGTGGTGTACTGGAATCTGGAACCCGCTTCGGTTTGGTTGACCTATGGGGTGTTGGGATTGCCGCAGGAGCAGCACTTCAGCACCGCGTTGCAGTTCTTTGTGTATGAGACGCCCAAGGTGTTGATGCTGTTAACTTTGATTGTGTTTGTGGTGGGCATCATTCGCTCGTTTTTCACGCCAGAACGGACACGCCGGATTCTGGCGGGAAAACGCGAATCGGTGGGGAATGTTCTGGCGGCGTTGCTGGGTATTGTGACGCCGTTCTGCTCCTGCTCGGCCGTGCCGCTCTTTATAGGTTTTGTGACGGCCGGGATTCCGCTGGGGGTGACTCTGTCATTCCTGATTTCCGCCCCCATGGTGAACGAAATTGCGCTGGTGCTGCTGTTTGGGATGTTCGGCTGGAAGGTGGCCGCGATCTATCTGGGCATGGGGCTGACCATTGCCATGGTGGCAGGGTGGGTCATCGGTCGATTGAAGATGGAGCGTTATGTCGAGGACTGGGTTTATGCAACAGGGCCAGCCGCAGGCCTGGAAGATGAGAAGCTTGATATGGCCGCCCGTATCCAACTTGGCCGGGATGCCGTGCGGGATATTGTCGGGAAAGTGTGGCTCTATGTCATGATCGGTATTGCCGTGGGCGCAGGCATTCATGGGTATGTGCCAGCCAATGCGATGGCGTCATTCATGGGCAAAGGGGCCTGGTGGAGCGTTCCGCTTTCAGTGGTCATTGGGGTGCCGATGTATTCCAACGCGGCGGGAATCATTCCTATTGTGCAGGCATTGTTGGGTAAAGGTGCGGCACTGGGGACGGTACTGGCATTTATGATGGCGGTGATTGCCCTTTCTCTGCCGGAGGCGATTATCCTTCGTAAAGTGCTTAAACCCCGATTACTTGCCGCATTTTTCGGCGTGGTGGCGATCGGGATTATGGCGGTTGGGTACTTGTTCAATGCCATCATGTAGATTTATTGCAGGTTGGACATGATGATAAAAATCGGGACTTTTAGACAAGGTAGGGCGAGGCGTCCCTGCCGAGCCGGAGCAAACATGGACCATGGAATGTGCTAATAAAGCCAAAGTTCTCGACTGGCTCTGTATAAGGGCTTTAACTTGCCACGGCTCGGCAGGGACGCCTCGCCCTACCGGTTCTTTCTGAATGTGGTCAGAATAAAGGAACCTATGAAAAAAATACAAATACTGGGTACGGGTTGTTCGAAGTGCAAGATGTTGCTGGCCAACGCGGAGGAAGCGGTCAAGGCGTTGGGCCTCGAAGCCACGATTGAAAAGGTGGAAAAGATTCAGGATATCATGAAGTTCGGCGTGATGACCACTCCGGCGCTGGTCGTGGATGGACAGGTCAAGAGCGCAGGTAAGGCGTTGAGTACGGCAGAAATTGAGAAATTATTAAAATAATCCTGGCAGTCTCAAGGTGGATCGCGACCTCCGGGCGCGATCAGACGTCGACCAGCAGTCGGCGTCCCCTGGTGTATGTCTGGACTAAGGTGAAAGCGACAAAAACTTGTCTGTAAAAAGGTAAGACGACTATGACTACAAATAGCGAAAAGAAGGATAACAACGAGGCTTGTGGGTGTGGTGGCGGGAGTTGTGGCAGCGGGCCGGGTAAATGGATTTGGATCATTTTGGCGCTGGCCGTGGTAGGGGTGCTGGTTATTAAGAATGTCGGTAAAAAGGAATCCGCGCCCAGTCCTGTGGCGAACCTGAGTTCTGCTGGCGTTGTCGCGACCAGCCCCAACGCTGGGGCGCAAGAAAAGGCTCTGCCTCGCCTGGTTGATTTGGGTGCGGGGAAATGTATCCCCTGTAAGATGATGGCTCCCATTCTGGAAGATCTCAAGAAGACACTCGCCGGTAAACTGGATGTTCAATTCATTGACGTTTGGGATAATCCGGAGGCGGGGAAGAAGTACGAGGTCAATGTGATTCCGACACAAATCTTTTATGACGCTCAAGGCAAGGAACTGTTCCGGCATGAAGGGTTCTTGGGGAAAGAAGATATTCTTGGCAAATGGAAGGAATTGGGAATCGATCTGACCAATTAATCTATCCCAATAGGGTAGGGCGAGGCGTCCCTGCCGAGCCGGAGAATACGATGTTCGTGAAATGTGCCAAAAAAATCGAAGGTTTCGAATGGCTCTTCACAGGAGCCTTCACTTTCTCCGGCTCAGCCGGAGGCTTCGCCCTACCTGACGATGTACGGCCAATTAGACCGGGGAAATCAATATGACACCATCAGAAGATTTGCCACAGCGACGTAAACTGCCCCATTCGATTCCGTCGTGGGTCGGTCAGGGGGCGCGGCACTTCATTACCATCAATTGCCATGAGAGAGGTGTTAATAGCCTTTGCAGGGATAATGTGGCGACGGAGTTGTTGAACAGCGCGCACTTTTACGAAGAGATCGGGCGATGGTATTTGTGGCTGATGGTGGTCATGCCCGATCATGTTCACCTTGTCGCCACCTTCGACTTGGGGCATGGCCTTGATGCGACTGTAAAGGGTTGGAAGGGTTTTCAGAAAAGGAATCTGCGTATTGAATGGCAGGCCGATTATTTTGAGCACCGTTTACGAAACGATGACGAATTTATTGAAAAGATGCATTATGTTCGTATGAATCCGGTCAGGAAAGAGCTTGTAGCTTCTTCCGATGAATGGCCGCATGTTTTGGCTCGAACCGATCTGTCGTCCGAGTCGCTCTCGATTTGAGGTAGGGTGAAGCCTCCGGCTGAGCCTGAGCAAAGGAAGCCCCTGAATGTGCCAAAAAGAAACTTGGTTCTCTCTTGGCTCTATACAGGGACTTTTACTTGCTCCGGCTCGGCAGGGACGCCTCGCCCTACCAAGAAGAGAAGAAAGAAAAGAGGAGACTGAGAATGCTTGAACAATTGTTTGCTTCCTTGTCTCACGCCGTAGAGGGATCTGCGGGAATCGCCTTGGGTGCCGCCTTTGTGTGGGGCGTGCTCAGTATTCTGCTCAGTCCCTGCCATTTGGCAAGTATTCCGCTGATTGTTGGATTCATTGACCAGCAGGGGCGGATTAGCACAAGGCGGGCATTCACCATCTCGCTGCTGTTTGCGGTGGGCATTCTCATCACCATTGGTGTGATCGGGGCCATTACGGCGGCGGCCGGGCGGATGATGGGTGATGTGGGCCGCTGGGGAAACTACGCGGTGGCCGTCATCTTTTTTATTGTCGGGCTTTACTTGCTTGATGTCATTCGCCTGCCCATACCGGGGGCGGCTCAGCCTGGGATGAAGCGCAAGGGCATGCTGGCGGCACTTATTCTTGGGTTGGTATTCGGGATCGCGCTTGGCCCTTGCACCTTCGCCTACATGGCCCCGATGCTGGCGGTGTCATTCAAGCTTGCGGCAACGAATTTGACCTACGGAATACTGTTGCTTGTGCTCTATGGGGTGGGGCACTGTGCCGTGATCGTGCTGGCCGGTACCTTTACCGAGGTGGTTCAGCACTATCTGGATTGGAATGAGAAATCCAAAGGTGCGGTGATCTTGAAAAAAGTGTGTGGTGTCCTGGTGATACTCGGCGGCCTTTACCTACTCTACACTGCACGGTGACGTTACCGAAAAACAATGTTTTTCGGGGGCTTCTGGGTTTGTGTGGGGATTTTTCATTGATCTAAGCCACTTTAGGTTCAGCA
>CAZOZF010000104.1:0-10459 GCA_964584205.1 uncultured Verrucomicrobiota bacterium | reverse complement strand
AGAATGTTGCGGGCATTTAAGCTGCGGAGTACCGCATCTAAAATTCCCGCAACCCTTCTTGGAGTAATTCCGGGAGAAAGAGGAGACGGGATAAGTCTACTCCTCCCCCTCTGCTCCCCCTTCAAGAAGTGTGGCGTTTATTTTGGCCACGGCCTGCCCTGAGCTTGTCGAAGGGTATTCCCGTGGACGAAATAAACGCCACATTGCATTTTCTTCTCTGTGCATCTTCTTCTCTGTGCCTCCGTGTCTCCGTGGTAAAATCCTCATCTTTTCTTTCGAAGGTAGTCATGTGGACAGCCTTTTAGAAAGCAACTTTACCGGGCCGATCAGTCCGGAGCGGGTCTGGGCTTGAAATGCATAGGGCGTCGGGATGCCGACACTATAGTGGTTCGCCAGAGTGTTGGCGACACGGATTGCCAGCATGTTGGCGCCCGGGTGAACCTGCTTCGTAATGTCAGCGCGCCAAGGAGGCGCCACGAGCGTGACGACCGGCTTACCGTTAACGCTTACTTCGGCGGTGGCGGCCACATCCCCCAGATCGAGCACCAAACTCCCCTCCTCTGCTTCACCCGCCTCAACATGAAACTCTGTTTTGTATTCACCCTGTCCTGAGTAAGTTCCCAGCCCCAGCTCGCACCAATCGCCCAATCGGACTTCACCTTGGCCGCATGTGAACCGGATAGGTTCAAGCAATACATCACCGGCCCGGAATTCCGCAGGCGCCTCGACACGTAGCGCCACCGTCACGGACTCTGGAAACGCCTCCCGTGCAAAAGCCGTGTTCCCCTCTACTATCAGTTCTTTCCCGGCAGCCCATACCCTGACCGGCCCGCGCGCCCGGAATTCCAGAGCCTGCAACCCAGGCGGTGCCAGACAACGCAACCACGTTGCCTGATGGATACCGGGTAGCGATGGCCTGGGCGACACGGGATCCCGGAACCATCGTAACCCCAAGGACATGGGGCCTTGTGTAAACGGCTCAAAGGCAACAAAGGCCCGGGTGCGCTGCCCCACAGGCTGGACCAATTTCAACCTGAGATGGTTCACCCCTTTCCGGAGCAACACCCGGGTCGAACGGGGCGCACACTCATAATGTGAAATGTTCCACGGAAGATACAAACCTGGCGGCAAGGCTTGCGGCTGATCAAGAACAAGCTCCTCGTTAAGCCACGCCTGATAGACACATCGCCCTCCCATCACCAGCGGCACGTCCTGGTCGTGATCAACAACGACCTGGGATCGCAACTGCCATTCCGTTCCTGGGGTCTCGCTATAAAAGTCAAGGAACTCATCAGGAACCTGCCCCTTTAGCCCGTGCGGTCCGCTCAACCAGTCGGTCAGGAACGGATCGCGCTCAATACCCCACCTCAGCGAGAACGAGTACGGTCGCCACTTGCCATCGGGCCCGCACACCTCGAACCGCGGGCCGAACGAATAGGTCGTTTCCGGCCAGACGGAATCATCGAAATCCGCTCTGCGCCAATCCACACTGGAGCCGGCCGTCCCCGGCCGGTAGAGACTGTTACCGGCGGAGACCGCCGGCCCCAGGACCGCCGGCTCCAAGACATATTCCTCCTGATAGCGGAACCGGCGGGCTTCCGGACCCAACATACCAACCGAGGCAGGAAGCCGGAAATCGCCGTAGCGGTTATCAAGCGTGGGGAGGAGGGTGAATGACCAAGGGCCGGGTAGCGTTTCCGTTGTAGGACGGGCTTCCCCGCGCCGTAGTCCCGCATCGCGGGCGAAGGAGGGGGAGCCTGTGTCTGCGTTGTCGCTCAAGTCCATCCCGCAAGCTCCCCGACCTCTTCGAGTCGGGGAAGCTCGCCCTACAAAACTCGCAGATGCACCGTGAATAAACACCAGCACCTTCGACTCCCTCGCCGCAAGGCTCACTCGCACAGTGCTGATCCCATCCGCCACCGAGATAACGGGCACTGGCATGGAATTCCCCGTCCAGGCGTCCCATATTTCCGCCGTGCCCGTGGCTCTAACCCTCAATGACGTCTCCACCGGCCTATTGGCTGGATTGAAAACGTAGAACAGATTTCCACCGTCAAGCTGCCGGTGCAGCACATGAAGAGGCTCCACGTCTGCCACCGCATCCCGAACCAAGCGTGCGCTGATCTCATTCAGAACCGTTTCATAGCCACGTCGGATGAAAATGCCACAACCGCCTGAAGGGTGAGGTTTCACTCCGAAAACATCCTGAAGCAGGGACGCCAGCTGAGGATCGCCCCGCCCCTCTCGATCACTGACGTCCGGAAGGCAGCCATAGGCAAGCACCAGACCACCCGCCTCCACAAAGGATCTCAATTTTTCGAGGGTTGCGAAGCGGACCGCTTTCATCGCCGGAAGCACAAGCACCCGGTACGCCTCTCCACTCACACGCACTTCGCCGTCCCCGACCTCAGCGCGGACCACCGACTCATCATCGATAAAATCGAAGTCGCAGGCGCGTTCAAACAGAAACTTGCCAAGCCCAAATGCACTTTCCTCCGGCTGCGGGTTATCGGGCTCATCGCCATGCAGCGCCCCATTCCCGATATGCGCCACCAAGCGGAGCACCTCCGGGGATTCCGGCTGGGCGTCCAGCGCGGCGATCGGATACACGATGGCCACGTCGCACCGATGAGTCCCCTGTGACAAGAGCCACGCCAAGCGGGTACAATACGTATTGAGCGTCTGGCTATGCTCCCAGTAAGGCTGACGGAAATGAAAGTCCGGCGGCGCCCATTCCCACCACCCGCCGCGCGTGCTGTAGTAGAGCCCGTGCAAGTTGACGACCGTCGCTCCATACGAAAAATCCTCGTTCAAGGCGGCCACGACCTCTCCGGGCGTGGTGCCCCACCCACTGGAGTGGAACGCCTCGTTCCATACCCGGGGTCGGCGGTACAGATGAGCGATAGAACTGTTAACCTTAAGTCCCTTGAAGGCACGGGGTCCCTGCAACTTCGGGTCATCGGAACCGGGCGCCGAATACCAGCGCATGGTACGGAAATAGTCGCCATAATACTGACGCCCTTCCGCGATCCGCCCTCTTCCGCTGTTGTCATGACCAAACAGCGTTCCATGCGCCTCATGCCAGCGATACACCGGCTCGAAGTAACACACCTCGAGGCACCGGACGACGACGTCTGAGAAATCGAGCCGCACCTTTTCCGTGAGTGGGCCCAGGTCATGCCAGAGCGCAGGGAGGAGCGGCCGAAGATCGTAGCCCTTGTCGGCCTTAAAGGCTTCAAACAGCCGGTTCGACCAGAAGGGCATGCGCGAGCCGAAATCCAGTTCGTCCTGGAAGAAAAGATTGAGCGTGTGCCCCACCTCGCCCGGGCACTCCCGCTCAAAAGGCGCATACAGTTGCTCGATCGCGAGCTTTCCGGAGTCTGGATGCAAGGGATCAAAAGAAGAAAGCCGGGCAAAAACAAGCACCACCAGCCAATCACCTGCCGGCGCCGTCCAGTCCAAGACACCATCCTGGACAGACTCCGAGAGATCCAGGCAGGCATCAGGATTTCGGGTCTGCGGGTAGGCCCAGGCGCCGATCACTCGGGTTCCCGGTTCAGCCGACAGCCTTATCCCCGTATTCTCCTTCGACGTTGAATGTTCACTGTTCGATGTTCGATGTTCGCTTTTTCCAACCCGTGTCGCCACACAGCTCAGTTGGCCGCCTTCCATATCCGGCGTAGCGCGGCCAATCTCTGCCAGAATCGGCTGACAAAGGGTATAGTCCTGAAATCCGGCTGTCATGCCCCGTTCCCGGCACTGGGTTAAAAACCAGCGCAGAAAGTCCCACCACGGCGCTGAAAACACCGGCGGCTCGCCAACATCGGTCGCACCTTCGGCCTGATGGGGATAGCTGATGATGGTCTGACGAACACCCTTCGCACATAACTGATCCAGTTGCCAGGCCATGCGCCCCCGCTCAAGCGGTTCTCCCGCCCACCAATAGAAAGGAACCGGCCCCCACCCGTTGGGCGGCTCACGAAAAGCGGCTCGAAGCAATGAGGTAGTATCCTGCATGGCCCTAAAACTACCATTTATTGCCTTATCCTTAACATGGACAAACCGTCATATGTCATGTACTTTTCGTAAATCCCTATGAAACAGGTTGACACAACCGATGCCCGGGCGCATTCGCGATCCCATGCGCTATTAAGCGAGGCAGGCGCCAGCCGGGCGCTTGAAATCGCCACCGGCTTCCGCATCCATCTGGTCGGCATGTACTATTGCGATTTCGGGCCGGAATGGAGTTCAGGCGGCAAGCGGCAGTCCGATTACCTGCATCATATCGAAATCCCGCTTGCCGGAAAGCGCCAGGTCATACATGGCGACCGTTGCCTTGACCTCAAGCCGGGCAAGGCCTATTTCCTACCGGGCAACACGCCGGTCGAACGCCGCTGCCAGGAGCGGGGCCGGGTGTTGTACCTGACATTTCGCTGCGAGTGGCTGCCCGGTGTGGACCCGCTTCTGGATTGGCCGGAACGTACTCCGATGGCCATCGAACGGTGTTCGATATCCATCTGGGAATCCTGGCGCAAGCCCGGCTGGCGCACTGACGCGAACCGCCTGCTGCAACTTCATGCCCAATTGGAGAATTGGCTGGCCGCCGTGTTGCCATCCCTGAATACCCTGATCGACCGGCATCTGACAACCCACGCCCGGTTCGAGCCGGTCTTCAAACTGGTGGAGGAGAAACTGGGCGCGGATTTGAGAATCACGGAACTAGCCAAGGCACACGGAACCACTCTGCACGCCTTCTCAATGGCGTTTTCGACCAATACAAACACAACGCCGAAGGAATACCTGAATCGCCGCCTCAACCAGGAAGCCATTCAACTGGTGATCGGGACGGATCTTAAAATCAAGGAGATTGCGGACCGGCTCCGCTTTACCGACGAGTTCTATTTCAGCCGTTTTTTTCAGAAGCTCAACGGAAGCTCCCCTTCACGCTATCGAGCCCGCTTCCGCTCCAACGCGGCAGACACCCCATGACACCCCTCATTCCAGAAACACCCGGCCGGGAACCCGCCCTATCGCTCCGGCATGAGTGGCTCGACACCAATGGAATCGGGGGCTATGCCTCCAGCACGATTCTCCATTGTAACACCCGGAAATATCACGGCCTGCTGGTGGCGGCACTCTCCGAACCCGCCGGGCGCTTCACACTACTCTCTAAATTCGAGGACACCCTCATCACTCGAAAAGGGGACATCGCGCTCTCCTGCAACCAGTACCCCGGCGTCATGCATCCTGACGGCTATCGTCACCTGCATGAATTCCGCCTTGAGGAGGGACCTGTTTCAATTTACCAGGCCGAGGGCTACACGCTCACCAAAAGCATCCTGATGGTCCAGGGTGAAAATACTGTCCTGGTTCGCTACAGCCTACCCACGGGAACGTCGCCCGTGACCCTCCGCCTCAATCCCCTGCTCGCCTTCCGGCGTCATCATGAATTGAAGCAGGAAGACGCCTATTTAAACCCCACCCTCTCGTCCATTTTTCACGGGTTCCAGATCAAACCTTATCAGGGCCTTCCCACGCTCTTCATCCAGGCCAGTCGAAAGCCCGCCGTTCATGCCGATCCGAACTGGTACCGCAACTTTGAGTATTCAGCGGAAGCGGAACGGGGCTACGACCACCACGAAGACTGCTTCTGTCCCGGTCGACTGGAAATTCGCCTGCGCCCCGGCGAGGAGGTCATCGTCTCCGCCTCTCTTGATGAACAAAGCGATTTGCCCGTCGCATGGGAGAAGGAAATGAGTCTCCGGAAATCCCATGCCCGTAGCGCGGAAGCCGTTGCCCGAGCCGCCGGAGATAATGATTTCACAGCGCCGCTCCCCGCCCTGATCCGGAGCGGACGCCACTTCCCGATCCGCACTCCGGGTTCCGGGCGGGCCACCATCATTGCCGGCTATCCCTGGTTCGACGACTGGGGCCGCGACACCCTTATCAGCCTGCCCGGCCTGACCTTCTACTCGGGGCGCCCGGAGTTGGGTGCCGAAATTCTCAAGGCTGTGGCACCCCATGAACGTGACGGACTTATCCCGAACTGTTTCGCTGCGGATCCCGCACACCATGCCTACAATTCCGTCGACGCCTCACTCCTCTATTTCTGGGCTGTCCAGCAATTCCTAGAGTGCACCGGCGACCGGGAAACGGTCCGCATTCATCTCTGGCCGGTCTTGAAGCGGATTCTTGAAAAATTCATGACCGGAACCCGTTTTGACACCATAATGACTTCCGACGGCCTGCTTCACGCGGGGAACCGTCACACCCAGCTCACCTGGATGGATGCCACCTCGCACGGTGAACCCGTTACGCCCCGTCATGGATTCGCCGTTGACCTGAATGCGCTGTGGTACAATGCCATCCGGTTCGCCGACGTATTTGCAGGGAGTCTCGGGGACCCCCTTCCCTGGCCACCGGATCTGGCCACCCGGATCCGGAAAGCCTTCTGCAAAACCTTCTGGATGAAGCAGTCGGGTTGCCTTGGCGACTCTTTTTCCGACGGAACCCTTGACCGGTCCATCCGACCGAACCAGATTTTTGCTGTTTCCCTGCCCTTTTCTCCACTGACAAAGGCTCAACAAAAGCAGGTTGTCGAGGTGGTCCGGCGCGAACTGTTCACCCCGTTCGGCCTGCGCACCCTTGCTCCCAGTGATCCAGCCTACCGGGGGCGTTATGAAGGCGACCAGCCAACCCGTGACGCCGCCTACCATCAGGGGACCGTCTGGCCCTGGCTTCTGGGTCCGTTTGGCGAGTCGGTTCTGCGAGTGGCAGAGGACAAAAAGGCCGCCGCACGCGAGCTGGCCGGAGCCCTCCGTCCCCTTCTTGAATACAGCCTGACCGGCCCGGGCCTGGTCAATGTTCCCGAAATATTCGACGGGGATGCTCCGCAACGTCCCAACGGCTGCCCGGCCCAGGCCTGGAGCAGCGCGGAATTGATCCGACTCTTTACGCTTTGCGCGCGGACCCTTTCCGATTAGTATTCCCACTGCACGACAACCCATGGAGGATCACGTCATGAAAGTAGCTGACATAAAAGAGATCGCAAAGAAACACGGCATCAACCCCGGCAAATTTAAGAAAGCTGAGCTTATTATCGCCATCCAGAAGGCGGAGAAGAATACTCCCTGTTTTGGAACCGGCACAGAGGCCTGTCCCTACACCACGTGCTGCTGGCGTGCAGACTGCATCGCATGAGGATTTCTTAACCCATGCGGATTCTCATGTTCGGCTGGGAGTTCCCCCCGCACATCAGCGGAGGGCTGGGAACGGCGTGTTATGAACTGACACGCACGCTTTCCCGCCACGGCAATGTCATCACCTTCGTGGTTCCCCGGGCAGAAAAACAGGCGAAAAAATCACCCGTTCACCTCGTGGCCGCAGCCGGCGTCCCGCTCCCCTACCCCTCCAGCGTCGAGGAGTTTTTCCAGTCCCTGAACCTCAAGACGGCCGACTCCATCCTGCGCCCCTATCTCACGGAGGAGGACTACCCGCTGGTGCTCCGTGATGCGACCGGCGGCGGAACCAAAAAAGACCAACCCGGCGTCACGCCGCCCACCAGCCACTATGGCAAAAACCTCATGGCTGAGGTGGCCCGGTACAGCGAAATCGGCGAGGAACTCGCACTCAAGGAGGAGTTCGACATTATTCACGCCCACGATTGGATGACGTTCCTGGCCGCTATCCGAGCCAAGCGCGCAACGGGGAAACCCATGGTGGCGCATATCCACGCGGTGGAATACGACCGTAGCGGCGACTCTCCCAACACCGGAATTTTCGAGATCGAAAAAATGGGCATGGAGGCGGCCGATCATGTCATTGCCGTCAGCCATTACACCCGGAACCTGATCCTCAGCCAATACGGAATCCCTCCCGAAAAAGTTTCGGTTGTTCACAACGCCGTGTCCCGGCGCCAGGCGACCCGGGTGTATCATGTGCCCCATGACCGCAAAAAAAAGACCGTCCTTTTCCTCGGCCGGATCACCTCCCAGAAGGGGCCGGACTATTTCATCGAGGCGGCGGCGCGAGTGCTTGAAAAAACGCCGGACGTGATGTTTGTGATGGCTGGCGCCGGAGATATGCT
Source organism: uncultured Verrucomicrobiota bacterium (assembly GCA_964584205.1). Lineage (GTDB taxonomy): Bacteria > Verrucomicrobiota > Kiritimatiellia > CAIKKV01 > CAITUY01 > JAABPW01. The sequence continues at coordinate 2,373 of CAZOZF010000104.1, read as the reverse complement.
GCCCCGGATGATTGAACGTGTCGGGGAGCTTCGTCTGGGAACGCATTTTCACTTCACCGGGTTCCTTCAAGGGCACGATGTCGAACGGATGTACGCCATGAGCGACCTCTATGTCATGCCCAGCGTCTCCGAACCGTTCGGCCTTTCGCCCCTGGAAGCCATGATTTACGATGTGCCGGTGGTCCTTTCCAAACAGGCAGGGGTCACTGAAATCATGCCCCACGCCCTGACCGTTGATTTCTGGAATGTGGACGACATCGCCAACAAAATCCTGGCCGTACTCAACTATCCCGCGCTGTCGCGGGAACTTCTCCGAAACGGTCGCAAGGCGCTTCGCTCCATCCGCTGGGAAGTCGCGGCGGAACGAATTCAACTGATCTACAACAAACTTGCTGTTTGAGGCCCCTATGCCCCCCCTTTGCCTGACCCTTCACCTTCATCAGCCCGCCCTTCTGAAGCATTACTCGTTCTTTGACATTGGAAACTCGTCAACGTATGAGGATGAATCCAAAACGGCTGAAGCCGTGAACCAGCTTGCGTCCAACTGCGTTCTGCCTGCCACTCGCATCGTGCTGAAACAATTAAAGGAATATGGCGGGGATTTCAGAATCGCCTTTTCAATTTCAGGGTGCCTCATCGACCAGTTTGAACGGTACCGGCCCGAGGTGCTCGACACCTTCAAGGCATTATCCGGCACGGGCCATGTTGAATTTCTCGCGTCACCCTATTACCATTCCCTGGCTTCCGCTTTTTCCATACAGGAATTCCGGGAACAAACGCTTTTACACCATGCCAGAATCCAGGCCTTGACCGGCACCGCTCCCACGGCCTTCAGGAACACCGCCCTGATCTACCGGGATGATCTGGCCTGCGAAGTGGAAACCCTCGGGTATCAGGTCATGCTGACCCCGGGTGGCGACCGGTTCCCCGGAAAGCGAAACGCGTGCGGCGTTTACCGGCCGGCACACGGCTCATCCCTGAAGCTACTGGCCAATCACGACCGCCTCTCCGGCGACATGGCGCTGCGATTTACCCATTTCGACTCCCCCGAGACTCCCCCGACCTCGACCGGATTCGCCCATTGGCTTCACCAGGCCCACCCCACCCGGAGCGGCATCATCCCCCTGTCTCTTGATCTGGGTTCCTTTGCCCGCAAGAATCCCGATGACACCGGCCTTTTCCTGTTTCTGAACACACTCCCTGAAACGGTCCTCCTTCACAAGGCAGGAACCTTCATCACCCCCACCCAGGCCGCATCCCCGCGCACGGCCTCGTCCCTCTCCTCGAAAGACTTCATCACGGGTGAAGATCCCGGGCGCGACCTGTCACCCTGGAGCGGCAACGAGATGCAGCAGGATGCCCTCAACGCCCTGTATCTTCTGGAACCCCGGATGAAGGGGAACCCTGACCAGACTCTTCTTCAGACCTGGCGGTTCTTGCAGGTATCGGACTATTTTCTTTCCATGAACACCCGGAGCGAAACTTTTCCCGGACCGGCTCATCCCGCCCTGCCCCGCGAATCCCCCTACGACGCCTATATCAACTACATGAATATCCTGACCGACTTCTCCGAACGTATTCCGGGGTAGTCATCGCTACCGGACTGTGTTACAAACCGGACGCCAATGATGAATGAGGAACCCTATGATTGATATTTCCGTGGTGGTGCCAATATTTAACGAGGAAGACAGCATTGAGTTTCTGGTCTCCCGTCTTGAAGCAGCCCTGATGTCCACCGGCCGAACCTATGAGATGGTCCTGGTGGATGACGGGAGCAAGGACAATTCATGGGCAAAAATGGTGGCTTTATCAGGGAAGCATCCCGGCCTTCATCTCATCCGGTTCCGACGCAATTTCGGACAGACCGCCGCCATGAGCGCCGGGTTCCATGAGGCACGTGGCGACATTATCATCACCATGGACGCGGATCTCCAGAATGATCCATCGGATATTCCCCTGTTGCTGGCCGAGGTTGACAAGGGGTTCGATGTGGTCAGCGGCTGGCGGCGCAACCGGAAGGACACCTTCATCAACCGCCGGCTTCCCTCCATTATCGCCAATTCACTGATCAGCAATATTACCGGGGTTCATCTCCACGATTATGGCTGCACCCTGAAGGCGTATCGCAAGGAAATCGTCCAGAACATCCAGCTTTACGGCGAACTCCACCGCTTTATTCCCGCGCTCGCCAGTTGGGTCGGGGGCCAGATTTCAGAAGTCGAGGTCTCCCATCATCCCCGCCGGTTCGGCAAATCAAAATACGGAATCGGCCGCACCGTCAAGGTCATCCTGGATCTCGTCACGGTCAAATTCCTGCTCCGGTACAGTACCCGGCCCATCCATATTTTCGGGAAATGGGGTCTGAATTTCGGA
>CAZOZF010000103.1:6198-10528 GCA_964584205.1 uncultured Verrucomicrobiota bacterium | reverse complement strand
AAGCCATCCTGGATCAGGTGGTTGAAAACAAGGAAACCTGGCAACGGTTCTGCAAGGCGGTTCACAACAAGATGGGCTATGCCACCCCGCCGGTCCGGGGTATCAACGGGGGCCCCAGCGAAGCCCAACTCAAATACGCAACCCATCTTGCCTCACGAGATCACATCACAATTCCTGCTGAAATCCTTCAGAACGGGAAAGCCCTTTCCACGTGGATCGCGGAACGGGTGGGCGCTCCTTCGCAACCAGGCCATGACCGATACGACCCCATGTCGAAATAGTCTGCGAAAGACTGCCCTTCTGTCCGGTTTGAGGCGTAATCCACAATGACCGCGACGACAAATTCGGGCACCCCTTAATCCGGATGTCGAATGCTTTTCAGGTTTTCTGCGGGAATACCGGCCTGAGCCAATGCACCGGCAAGGGCACGTGCCAGGATCCGCTAATTCTTGCCATGCGACTGTTCGAGGTGGAGAATCTGATCGCGGAGTTTGGCGGCATCCTCGTAACGCTCCTGAACGACGGCCTTTTCCAATTTGGCTTTCAATTGGTCGATGACCGATGAGACGGGAGCTGGCTTTGGCTTTGCACCCGGGACGGCCTTCCCCTCCTCCTTCGGCACCCCATCCTTATCCTCCAGAACAACTCCGGCCGCAGTCATGACCTTCTGAGTCACATAGAGCGGTGCCGAACAGCGCATGCCCAGGGCAATCGCATCACTGGGCCGGGCATCCACTTCAGTCTCAAGTCCGTCCCGCTCCAGAACCAGCACGGCGTAAAACGTGCTCTCGACCAGTTCGTTGATCACGACCCGCTTCAACCGGCACTCCATGCAGTCCAAAACATTCTTGAACAGGTCATGGGTCAATGGCCGGGGAATCTTCACCTTGTCAATCTGGAGGGCAATAGACTGGGCCTCCGACCCGCCAATAAAGATCGGCACCGTACGGGGATCCTCCTCCCCTCGCAATAACACCACAAACCCCATGTTCGACAATGACAACCCGGCTATTTTAACGTGTATCATAATCCCTCTTTTTTACAGGCTTGTATCACGCCCGGGAAACCTTCTCAACACCCATGAAAAGAATCGACTTATCAGCGGGTCGGCAGGATCAACGTCACGCGCGTACCCTTGCCGGGGCGGCTAACAACATCAAAGCCCAAGCCCAGCGCGAAAGCACGCTCGCGGATACTCAGAAGACCGAAACCAGCTTGATCTTCACGAATCTTGGCGCCGCCTTTGCCTTTGTCTCGCACTTCGATGGCAATTTGACGTTTGCCAACAGTCCACAAGCGAATCGTTGCTGATTTGACACCCGCATGTTTATAGATATTGAGCAACAATTCTCGAATCGCATCAAAAGCAAAGTCCCTGACCCCATCGGAGGCCAATTTGAAGGATCGACATCCACTGATTTCGACAGCCATGCTGAATTTTTCCTGAACATCCCTGGCCAGCCAATCCAACGCAGGGCGCAAGCCCAATGCGGAAAGAACCGGTGGCGCAATATTGGTCGCAAGTTCACGCGTGAGCTGAACGGTTTCGGCCAGTTCCTTCATCGTCCAATTCACTATCGGGGAAGTAGATTGATCTAATTCTGACTCCCTGAACGAATGAAGCTTATACTGAATACCCATCAAGCGTTGCTGAAGATCCTCATGAAGGATATGGGCGATACGTTGCCGTTCCTTGTGTTCCGCCTGCGTCAGCTCAGCGGCCAACGCCCTGAGCATCACCGTGCGTTCCGTGACCTTATCCTCGAGTTCATCACGGGATTTGAGAAGGAGCTCTTCGGCGCGCTTTCGCCCGGTGATATCATGCCAGATCGCCTGAATAACGGATTTTCCGTCTATCACAATAGTCTTGGGGCGGACCTCGAAATCCAGTAAATCACCGTTCTTGGTTTTGAGCCTGGTCTCGAAAATGGGGTCGCCTCCCTTCAGGATCTTCCGGACGTGGCGCCTGATCTCCGAAGCGGTTTCCGCAGCTTCAAGATCGGCCAAAGTCAGTTTTGAAAATTCTTTGCGTGTATAGCCCATTAGGCGACACGCGGCGCCGTTGAAGTCCAGAAAGGCGGTGGTCTTCGCATCGAACATCACGATAGGGTCTCCCGCCTGCTCGAAAAGATTGCGATAGCGAGCCTCGGATTCCTGAAGCGCTTCCGCGGCCTGTCTACGCTCGGTGGTGTCCTGCAGGACACCGGTCCAGAGCATATCCCCATTCGCCAAAAGCCTGGGAACTGACATGAACTGAACCCACCGCACCTCATCACCCTTAAGAATACGCCCATTCCATTGAAATATCGCAGGGGAGTTCAGGGCCGCAACGTTTTTGGCAATGAAGTCAGGTCGATCGTCCGGATGAATTCGTTCTGCAACAATCGCCGTACTGGCTTCACACTGAGATGGGGTCACCCCCAATATCCGGCAGAATTCATCATTCGCCATCTCGATACTGTAGTTTGTCCCCAAACGAACAATCCACTCATTGTCAACCCACTCCCGGGCGGCTTTTACGCGCAATCGGTAAACTCCAGCGGGAAGAGACGAAACCAGATCCCTGTAGAGATTACGCTCGAGGGAAAGGCTTTCCGAAATCTGGGTTTGTTCAGTGATGTCGACGGTTGAAGGCTTCGCCGGCCTGACAGGACCCGCAGTGGGTCGCTTGCGATGTTTCGTCTTTAATAATCGGCTCATGGGAGTTCGAAAGTATTTCCCATCAGCTGGCTGATCTCAAGATCAAATTAGACTGTGGCAATTCAGGCAACTTGGCATGGCGGCCAAGCTTTTCCCGCAGGACATCACGCAAATGCGGCTTTTCGCTGGCATAGAGCGACACGAGCTTCTTTCCCGCCTGCTGGTACAATTTCTTTTTCTCCATCATGCCAATCTGGTAGTCCAGGTTATCCTCCATACCCCAGTACTCGATGTATAGGTCGAATTCGGGTAGATAGAAATCCGGGCGGATGGCGTAGCCCTTCACAATGCGAAACCGGTTATCATAACGGAATACAACCCCCACCGCCGCAAGCTCTTCAGCAATAATACGTTCGCCTGCCGACTGAACCACCGTGCCGTTGGCCGCCTGAATTGTCTTGTTCAGCTCCACCTGCGTCTCCCAGTTCCGGCGCTTGAGGAACACCTCATCGAAACAGGTATCGCAATAGATTCGCTGAAAAGCCTTTTGCGAGCGGGCGTACTCGTCAGCTGCCACCAGTCTGGAACACCTTCCGCACTTGTGCACAGCCCCCTGCTCGGCAATACGCATGGCCTCTCGAATCGTCTTGCCAGCAGCCTCTACAGAACGCTTCACATAGTCTTTCTCAGCCGGGTTCTGGTAGAGATCACGCAAGTCAGGCAAAGCCGGTTCCGCAGCTGGGCCAAACGCCCCCAACGCCTTGGCGGCATATTGCCGCACTTGGGGGTGTGCATCTACGAGTAGTGGGCGAAGCAAGTCTACTGACGCAGCGGAGTCCACAATTCCTGCCAGTTTCCCTAAAGCCGAAGCCGCCAAACGCCGAACCAAGGGCGACTCGGAGCGGGAATATTGAGCAAGCGCCGGGAAAACGCCCGGATCGGCGCTTTCGCCAAGAGCCTTAGTTTGAGCAGCAAGTTTTCGCTCGTTGTCTGTGTTCATGGCTCCCCGTTCATACACTTCGGAACTTGTTTCGCGTCCCCTGCCAGGGGACGCTTTACGGCGCTCCTCTCGAAATAGCTAATAACAGATTATTAGTAGTAAAGAGAAGGCTTATTTTCGCTTGCGCCACAGCAGATAATTGGCATGCCGGACTGTAAAGCGATATGATACTCCTCCTGTGCGGCGACCAGGGCAGGACTATAGATCGTCAACAAGGGGTCCCCCTTCTTCACCACCTGCCCTGTCGCCAACACATTTAACACCTCCACAAACCCCTCGATCTTGGTCGTCACACGGCTCTGACGGGTTTCATCCGCAACAATCCGGGCAGGCAGCCGGAGGATCCGGGTCATCTCCCGTTTTTCAACGACGCCCACTTTCAAGCCCATTCGCTGACGGGCTTCCGCCGGGATAATGACCGGAGCCAGTCCCGGCAACCACCGCCAAACTGACCACAATGGCTCGATGGAGGGCCACGCTTCGTCGTGGCCGGGGATCTGAGGACGCGACAAAGCGCGTCCCTCCACTAACTTCTGCTTTCACTGGTCACCTCCCGAGGCAAGCATAAGGTAGGCTCCGGTCAGGGACCCGTTTTGGATCAATGCGGTATTTGCCTTGATACCTTTCCCTGCGGTGGGAACAATCAGTCCCAACCCGATTCCAAAAATAATCCCGGCCGCCATGGCAAGC
>CAZOZF010000103.1:0-6098 GCA_964584205.1 uncultured Verrucomicrobiota bacterium | reverse complement strand
AGTCAGATTTCATTTTGGGATGCACTCATTGTCGTGGCGGCGCGAAAGGCCCGCTGTTCTGAACTTTGGACAGAAGATCTTAATCCCGGCCAATCCATTCTCTCTGTCACGATTCGGAATCCGATGGCGACAAGGGACGAAACTCAAGTTAAAGAGCCTGGAACTCTCTACCGTATCAAACCCCGATCTCGCAAACGCGCCGCTCTACCCTAATACCTGAAGTTACTAATCTTGATGTCAGCGGCACCTTTGCTGTAGACTGTGCGTCTTAATTAACCGATTGCCTGACGGGAGCTTATGATTATTACAATTGCCATTGTCGCGATTCTTTTTGGAATGACTATTTTCGTGCATGAACTCGGCCACTTCCTGGCGGCACGGTGGTGCGGGTTTGTGGTGGAAACCTTTTCCATCGGGTTCGGCCCCGCGATCTGGAAACGGAAAGTCAACGGCATCATCTATAAAATCGGCTGGATCCCCTTCGGCGGCTATGTGGCAATTCCCCAACTCGACCCCACCGGCATGGCTCTGATCCAGGGATCCAATGAGACTGAGGACGGCAAGGAAACTCCGCCCGTGACACTCCTGGCCATGCCGCCCTGGAAGCGCATTGTTGTCTCGGCCGCCGGTGCGGTGGGCAATATGATCTTCGCCATCATCCTGGCCTGGGTTGTCTATATCGTCGGTAAGCCCGCCACACCCGCCGAGGAAAGCGCCCTGGTCGGCTATGTCGCCACCAACAGCGGGGCCTATGCCTCCGGGCTTCGCATCGGCGACGAAATCCAGACCGTCAACGGCGAGAGAATTGAAAATTGGACCGACTTCCTCATGGCCTGTTCCCGTTACAAAACCGTCACCGTAACCCTGAAGCGGGATGGAAGCACGACGACGCTCACCATGCCGGGCGAGGAATCGCTTTTCAAAATGGATGGCAAAAGCCTGTGCATGATTCTCGCGGTGGATGCGGGAATGAGCGCCGACCGCGCCGGCCTGAAGCGGGGCGATATCATTACCGGCCTCGATGGCCAGATCATCATCAGCCGCGCCCAGCTCATCGCGCTGGTCACGGAACGCAAGGGCCGACCCGTCCCCATCACCTTCAAACGAAATGACACCACCATGACCGGCCTGGTGACCCCCGACTACGATGAGGGCACCAAACTGGTTCGCATCGGGGTTCAATTCAACCCGAACGAAGTGGATTTCGACCGGATTGTGCATCCCGCCCCGATGGCCCAGATCAAATCCCATTCCCTGGCGATCATCCGGACGCTTCAGGCGCTGACCACGCCCAGCCAGGCCAAGGCGACGTCCAAGCAGGTGGGCGGCCCGCTTGCCATTCTCATCAGCTATTATTTCATCGTCAAGGCCAGCCTCATGGTAGCGATTTTCTTCACCTGCTTCCTCAATGTCAACCTGGCGATCCTCAACATCATGCCCATTCCGGTACTCGATGGCGGCCACATCGTCTTCTCGCTCATCGAAATGATTTTTCGTCGGCCGGTTCACCCCAAGGTGGTTACGGTATCAACCAATATATTCGCCACCCTCCTGATTGGGCTTTTCGTGATCTTAACCTATCGGGACGCCCTCCGATTTACCCCGCTGGGTGGTCTGGTGAATAAGTTAATGGGACCCAAAAACCAGGCCACCGAGCAGATTCAGCCGGCCATCGCGCCCTCCAACACTCCGTCCAAATAAGATGCACCCCACCCTCCCCATCACCCGGCGCCAGACCCGCCAGATTCAGGTGGGACCGGTTCCGGTCGGTGGAATGGCACCGATCAGCGTGCAGACGATGACCAAGACGGATACCCGGAATGTCGCGGCTACCGTCGCGCAGATCCGTGAAATCGAAACAGCCGGTTGCGATATCGTCCGTCTCGCCGTCATTGACGAGGACGCCGCCCGGGCACTTAGCGCCATCCGGCGCGAGGTGAAAATCCCGCTGGTGGCCGACATTCATTTCAACCACAAGCTGGCCCTGATTGCCCTGGAGGCGGGTATTGACGGCCTGCGGATCAATCCGGGCAATATTGGCAACCTGGATCGTGTCAGGGAGGTGGTAAAAGCCGCCGCCCCCCGCCAGGTTCCCATCCGGATTGGCGTCAATGCCGGCTCCCTGGAGAAAGAGCTTCTCGAAAAGCATGGCGGCGCCACAGCCGAAGCGCTCGTCGAAAGCGCCATGCGTCATGTCCGGATCCTGGAGGATTCCGGCCACCCCTGGATTAAAATTTCCGTCAAGGCCTCGGATGTCCCGCGCACGCTTCAGGCTTACCGGCTTCTTTCCAAAACCACGGATCACCCCCTGCATCTCGGAGTAACGGAGGCGGGCACGCTCCTGAATGGAACCATCCGCTCCAGCGTGGCCCTGGGGATGCTCATCGCCGAGGGCATCGGCGACACACTCCGGGTTTCGCTGACCGACCACCCCGTGCAGGAAATCCGGGTGGGACTCGAACTCCTCCGCTGCCTGGGTCTTCGTCCGCCGGGGGCCAGCGTCATCTCCTGCCCCACCTGCGGGCGGATCCAAATTGACGTGGTCTCCCTGGCACAACGGGTGGAGGCTGAATTGGACCAATATTATCGCTCCAACCCGACCGCCCCGCACCCGGCGATCGCTGTCATGGGTTGCATGGTCAACGGACCCGGCGAAGCTCGCGAAGCGGATATTGCCATCGCCGGGGGCCAGGGCAAAGCTGCCCTGTATGTCCGGGGCGCGTTTCTGGCCACTGTGCCGGAAGCCGAAATCCTGGACCGGCTCATGGAGCAGGTCAAGATATGGCGCGATTAAACACTGTTAAATCCTGGGTGTGGATCGCTGGGTTCTGCGCAACAACCGTCTTTGCCGCCGCACCGGTTGAACAACCCTGGGGCGATCTGGCTTCGGCCTCCCCCGCCGCCCCCACCCTTCAGCTTTTGGCCAGTGACGTTACAGGCCTCTCCGTTCGCGTCACGGTGCCGGGATTTATCCCAGGCACCCTGCAAGGTTCCAGCGGGCCATTCACAACATTAACCCTGCCCAACGAGGGATTTCTGGCTAACATCGGGAAACCCGCTCTGCCGGTAATTCGCCGCCTTATTGTGGCACCGGATAACGCGGCAGTGTCTTGCGGCTTCACGGGTTCGCCGGAAGCATCCTCCCTGTCCACCCTTGGATTGACTCCGCAAATCATACCGGTTCAAGCTCCTATTCCGAAAATTCCGGGCGCGATTGAAGCCGCCGTCTTCGCACAAGATGCAACGCTGTACTCATCCCGGAACTCCTATCCCGCCTCTCCTGTATCGGTGACCGAAGCCGGAATTCTCTTCGGACGCCGGTTGCTTTCCCTTGAAGTCTGCCCCTTCGCCATAGTCCCAGCCAGCGGAGCTATTACTCTCTATACCAATCTTATTGTCACCGTAACCTTCACCAAGGCACAAACCTCGGCCACCGCGCCAGCCATGACAGTGAGGGAGCAAACGCTACTGGCAGGGACAGTCCTGAATCCTCCCCCCGTCGCTGAAGCCCTGAGTGCCCCGCAGAAACGCCTGCTCATCATTGCACCCGATGCCTTCACCAATGGGCTTGCCCCCTTCATCACCCACAAAACAAGCCGGAGCTGGCTGGTGGAGTGTTTCGGCACGAACAGCACGGGGCGCAGCACCGCCACGATCCAAGCCTTTATTAAAAGCCGTTACCTTAATAGCGCCACCCGGCCGGACGCCCTCCTCCTCGTCGGAGATATCGCCCAAATCCCCTGCTTTAACTTCAACTCCCTGTACTATCCGGAAACCGATCTGTATTACGGGTGCATGGACGGCGCAAGCGACTGGGTACCTGAATTCCCGGTGGGACGGTTCAGCGTGAACTCAACCAACCAACTTGCCGTCGTCATTGCCAAGTCCCTGGCTCACGAACAAGCCGCCCTCGAAAGCTGGATCAAACGCATTACCTTTATGGCCAGCCGCGACAATTACACCATCTCTGAGGGAACCCATAACACGGTGATATCCAATACCCTGAATCGCCTGGGTTACACCTCCGGGAAACTGTATTGCTATACTGCCGGTGCGACGGCACAACAGGTCAAGAACGCCATCAACAAAGGCTGTGCCTTCGTGATCTACTCCGGTCATGGGAATACAACCTACTGGGCAGACGGGCCGGTTTTCTACCCAAGTGATATCAACAGCCTGACCAATGCCACGCATTATCCGGTCATCTTCAGCTTCGCCTGTCTCACCGGAGAATTCAGCCTCAGTGAATGTTTTGCGGAAACCTGGCTGCGAACCGCCTCCAAGGGCGCGGCCGCCATCCTGTCCTCCAGCGTCACCAGTTACTGGAATGAGGACGACACGCTTGAAAAATCCATTATTAAAGCCCTCTTCGACGAGAGCCAGCCCACCCTCGGCGCGGCCATCTGGCGCGCCAAGCAACTCTATCTGGGAATCTATGGAACCACGACATCCACCACCCAGGAATACTTTGAACAATACAATCTACTCGGCGACCCCACCCTTGAAATTTCAGGACTGCCCGTCCTGACCAATGGCATTCCGGTAACCTGGTTCACCTCACAGGGCATTACCAACACCCACTACGCGCTTGAGTTGCAGGAAGACCGGGATGGCGACGGAATGACGGCTCTTCAGGAATACCTGGCGGGCACCAATCCCGGTGATCCGTCATCGTCGCTGCGCCTTATCGGCGAAGCTCCCTCGGCGGGCGGTTTACGCCTCCGCTGGTTAAGCGCAAACACTCTCATGAATCCCATGCCGGGTTATCAAATCTGGGCCCGAACCAACCTGATCACGGGCTCCTGGATGCCTCAGACCAATATCCTGACCCGCACCCCGCCCACGAATGAAGTCCAACTGGCTATCCCTCCGGGAACGTCTCAACTTTTCTACCGCATTACGCTGACCAACTAACCGCCGCGTTTAATGGCGTGAGAGCCAAAAGTCTTCCGGAGTGAATCCACGGCCTGATCCAGCTTCTTGTTCCGCCGATCCACCGGCGCAGCGGTTGTATCGGCGAAAAGATCCGGCTGCACCGGGGCAGCCTGCTCAGGGGTGGCCAGATTATGAACGCCAAAGCCAATCAGACGGATCGGACGCCCTATCCGCTCCCGGTCAAAAAGGGTAAAGGCACAGTGAATCAAATCGCGATCGGTATCCAGGGCCGCCAGAAATGACATCTGGCGGGTAATCGTTGAGAAATCCGCGAACCTGACCTTGATCTGGGCCGTGCGAGCCAATTTTCCGGCACCCCGCAACCGGCCCCCAACCTCCTCAACCAGTTCCAGCAACCGCTGCCGCACCCGGGCAGCATCCGGCTCATCCCGATCAAAGGTATGCTCATTGGAGATGCTCTTTTCCTCCCACTTCGTGATCACTGGGCGATCATCCCGGCCCCGCACAAGTTCTTCCATATCCCTGGCTCTGGCGCGCCCGAATAGAGACTCCATCACGGACGGTGAAAGCGCCTGAAGCTGGCCAATCGTGCGAATCCCGTCCTTTTCAAGCCGGGCGGCCGATACCTTCCCCACTCCCCACATCTTGGTGACCGGCATCGGCGCAAGAAACGCCATGATTTCCGGTTCCGTCAGGGGAACCACCGTCAAACCATCAGGCTTATTCATGTCGCTCGCGATCTTGGCCAGGAACTTGTTGGACGCCACCCCGACCGAAGCGGTGAGGCCAATCCGCGACCGGATACGCGCCTTGAGTTCCCGGGCAATCGTCACGGCATCACCCCAGATATGCAGAGCCCCACTGACATCCAGAAACGCTTCATCCAGCGACAGGGGTTCAACCAGTGGTGTGAATTCCTCGAAGACGGTCATAATCCTTCCCGAGATTTCAGAATAGCGCTCCATCCGCGGCTCTACGAATACCGCATGGGGACAGAGCTTTCCGGCAGTTCGGGAGGGCATGGCCGAATGAATGCCGAATTTGCGAGCCTCGTAGGAACAGGTCGAGACTACACCGCGCTGATCGGGCGGAGACCCGACCACGAGGGGCTTCCCCTTCCATTCCGGATGATCCAGCACCTCAATGGCCGCATAAAAAGCGTCCATATCCACATGCAAGATGGTCAGTCCGCGATTCACAAG
>CAZOZF010000102.1:0-10594 GCA_964584205.1 uncultured Verrucomicrobiota bacterium | reverse complement strand
AGCGCCAGCGGATCCGCGTCATCGGCTTTGTTGACGACGCGCCCGCCAAACGGCGAGTTCTGCTGCAGGGCGTTCGTGTGCTCGGCACAGTTAACCGGCTCGACGAGCTGGTGATCCGGCACGCGATTGACGAAGTCATCGTCACCATGGTGCGCGCGCCGCGCGAACTCATCGAGCGCGTGACGGCCTGCTGCGAACGGCGCGGCGTCCCCGTCCGCATCGTTCCCGACTACTATGAGGTCATCACGGGCAGCGTCACCGTCAACCGCCTCCGTGAGATCGACATCACCGATCTTCTCGGACGCGAAGAGGGCGTGCTGGACGACCCGTCGGCCCTGGCGTTCTTCAGCGGCAAGCGGGTGCTGGTCACCGGCGCAGGCGGCACCATCGGCGCCGAGCTGACCCGCCAGGTCGCCCGCATGGGGCCGGCGCAGGTGGTGCTGATCGAGCGCGCGGAGAACGCCCTTTACGAAATCGAACGAGACATGCAGGCCGGGATTCGCGATGTTCCGATTGTTCCGATTCTGGCCGACATCGGCGATGCGATGCGCATGGAAGCGGTTCTGGTAGCCCACAAGCCGCACATCATTCTGCACGCTGCCGCGCACAAGCACGTGCCGCTGATGGAGGCCAATCCGGGCGAGGCGGTGCGGAACAACGTACTGGCGACACGGCGGCTCGGTCTGCTGGCGATCCGCCATCAGGTGCAGAGCTTTCTCCTGATTTCGACCGACAAGGCGGTGCGTCCGTCGTCGGTCATGGGCGGCAGCAAACGGCTGGCCGAACACGTCATCCAGGCTCTGAACGGCGCCGGTTCCACCCGCTTCTGCGCGGTTCGCTTTGGCAACGTGCTTGGCTCGTCTGGCTCGGTGGTGCCGCTGTTCCGCGAGCAGATTAAGGCCGGTGGCCCGGTCACGGTCACGCATCCCGACATGGCGCGTTACTTCATGACCACGCGCGAGGCGGTGCGGCTGGTCCTTCACGCGACCGCGCGTGCGGCGGGCGGAGAGATCTTTGTTCTCGACATGGGCCTGCCCATCAAGATTCTCGATCTGGCCGAAATGATGATCCGGCTCTCGGGACTCCGTCCGCACGAAGACATCGCCATAACCTACACAGGCATCCGTCCGGGCGAGAAATTGTACGAGGAACTCGATCTCAGCGACTCGTCGGTGGTCAAGACGGATCACGCCCGCGTCTTCGTCGGCAAGGTTCCCCAATGCTCAGCGAGCGAGATTGAGCGCATGTGCGCCGACTTGGAACAGGTTGCAGCCGGAACGGTCGATGATGACACCGTCCGGACCGCCATCCTGAAATGGGTCGCGACGCTGGACAACCGGCAAGTCGCCCCCGCGCACGCAACCTGATGGAGAAACTATCCAGCCCTCTCGTCTTCCGTACCTAATAAAATACCGATATGGATTACCTATTACCCAATTCGCTGCCAACGGGCGTGTTTGCCGCGTCCAAGGCACTCGATTTCGTTGGCTTGACGCATCTCTTTGAGCACCTTGCGAATCATATCCAGGCTGACTTCGGGACACTGCTTGTGAAGCTCGGTGATATGGAACGCCTCTTGGAAACCGAGGACGGCCTGACGCACGGTTTCGGTTTTCTCGCCCAAGGGTAGTTCGGTGTTCTCGTAGCGGCTCTCGAATTCCTGATAGAGGTTCTTGAGGGTATAAAGCAGATAATTGATATACGGCCACGGGTCATGCTTGCCTTCGTGCCAGCCTTGAGATCCGGTCTTAAGGGTTTCGTAGTAGCGTTCCTTGCTTTGCTCGATGATGCGCTCGATGCTGATGTAACGAACGCCGTTGAAGCCCATCCGGTAAAGCGATAGCAGAAGCAACAGGCGAGAAACGCGCCCATTTCCATCGCGGAAAGGGTGGACACAGAGAAAGTCGAGGTTTTGAGCCGCCCACAGAATCAGCGGCGGCACTTGTTTCTCCAGCAGGATGCGCTCGGATATCTCACAAAGCTTCTGAATGGCGTTGGGTGTTTCCTTGGCGCTGACGGGGCGAAAGCGAACGATCACACGGCCATCCGCATGCTTCTCAATGATTTCGCCGTCGTCTTTCTTGAACGCGCCCGCATCCCATGTGTCGGGGCGGGCCATGGCATGCAGTCGAAGGACGGTTCCGGGGGAAACGGGGATGCTGTCGTATTTGGAATGGATCCACGAGAGGGCGGACTGATAGCCGCGCACCTCCTCTTCGTTACGGTCTTGCAGGTGGCTCTTGCCGAAGAGGACGGTGCCCACTCGTTTCTGGTCGATCTCGACACCTTCGATGCGATTGGATGAGACGGCACTTTCGATCAGGGCATGCTCACGCAGCTTCTCGATTTTTTGAGGTGCCTGCCGGGTGAAGAGATCTTGCTTCCCGCGATACTCAGCAAGGTCATTCAGCAGCCAGACCGTGGCGAGGGGTATCTGGGGGGGCGCCTGTATCCAGTTAACGAGTGTATTCATGTGAGGGACCGATCTTCGCAGACAGGAAGGGTAGCAACATGGACTGCGGGCGGGTGAGACGAGTCTTCTTCATGTGCAGGAAATGAAGCATTTTGCCACAGCCCAAACGGTTTTGCCATTAATTTCATGCCCCCTCATCTTCTTGGGGCGGCGCTCGCCAAGAACAACTCCGCTTCTGCTCCGCCCGAATTCTCGGCGACTGCATCCGCCCCCTGTACCGCCGACGCATCAACCTTCACGACGGCACGGTTCCACTCCCCCACGATCTCCTCTATGGAAGGTTGTGCATTGCCCGCAGCCAGAATCTCGATTTCCGTTGAAACCGCAACCTGCTCACCTCCGAAATCGACACTCTCGGTAGCGGTCAGTGCGTCGAACAGACCCATTTGAAGATCATCGCTGGACTTGTCTTTCGCGTCGGAAGCGAAATCGCCCATCAGTTCCGTACCGTGAACAAACCGGTTGAGAATGGTCTTGATCGCTTGGGTGCTGCTATCGATGCCAATCCACTTCCGCTTGAGTTCGTCCGCTATCGCCAACGTCGTTCCAGAACCGCAATAACAGTCAAGTACAAGGTCATCCGGATTGGACGATGCTTGAATGATTCTGCGCAACAAATCCGCGTTCTTTTCAGTTGGGTATCCCGTAATTTGGATATTTTGGTTGTGGGCATCCCTGAAGTCCAACCAGATGTCCTGCACGCCCACGCCCGGGCGATCATCAAGGAACACCTTTCGCCGCGGATTACCCGATGATGACCAGAATATCTCGCCTCTTGCATCCATCTCGTCGAGGGTTGACGGCGCGTACTGCCAGTGCTTTCCTATGGGCGGCATTAGGCCCCGCCAAGGCTTTCCCGTCTCACCATTTCGAGTGCCGGGCGCATGGATCGGAACCTTCATGAAACGGCGTCCCGTCTTCTCGTCGATGTACTGGTACTCTTTGGCCCGATCCGCTGTCCACGATTCGTACTGTCGGTTCCAAACGTAGTCGTCAGATTTGGTATAGAAAAGGATGTAATCCGCAACATTCCCAAAGGTCTTGCGCGTGTAGTTCTTCGGATTGCATTTCTTGCGCGTGATGCAATTGCGGTAGTTGCCCGCTCCAAATACCTCATCCAACACGAGTTTGAGGTGGAAGACCATCTTTTCGTCAATATGCAAATAGAGCGACCCGTCGACAGCCAGCAGGTGATGCAACAGGATCAACCGCTGCCGAAGAGACTCCACATACTTAGCGCCGACCAGAACGTCATGGTAGGCATGCTCCTGTTGGCGCGAAACAAACACGCCTTCGGTCGCGAACGGTGGATCAATATAGATCAGTTTGACTTGCCCGCAAACGGACTTATCGCGGGCCAAAGCGGCCAAAACATCCAGATTGTCGCCATAATAAAGGCGCTTTCCTCTTGCTGACGGGTGCCGCCACACGCTCATCAATTGTGCGGGCGGGTGATGAAGAACGGCAGCACGATCCACCTTGCCCTCGTAAGCAAGTTCCACCGGAACCGCCGACTGCCCATTGCCTGATCTCTTTGGAATACCGGTTGCCACGTTGCTCCACCTCTTACTATGACCGCAGCCAAGCCATTGTGATTCTTTCCGGAACCATGCGCAGCGTGACAACCTTGACACGGCCCTTCCAGATTCTTTCCAGATGAGTATAGTCCCGCCACATCGACCCCAACAGGAGACCTGGACCGTCGTTCAGGAAAATGACTTTCGTCTTCAGCCCCTGTTTGCCCGTGAACTTCAGAATCTCTTGCGCACAATCACGATACTGCCCGGTTCGGTCGTCCTCTTGAGCGCCGCCCCGGTCACTGTCATAGCGAGCCAAGCCGATCGCGAGGGGATAGTCGCCATCGAGGATGATAAAGTCGACCGGCCGGTCAGGCTTGGGATAGCCCTTGAAAAACTTGCCGAGAAGAATGTCCTTGCCTGCGCGTTCAGGGCCGATAACCGTTACTGCCGGCAACTGGTCACGTATCATCGAGAAGAAACGTTCAGTCAGGTCATAACCTTTCCGACCTCTGTCCTTGTACTCCCACAGGATGGCGCAAAGCGCCTCGTCCGGCATGGGCCTCTCGGAAAACCGCTTTTGCACGTCCGCTATCTTCCGGAAGTTCTTGCCGAAGTTCTTGGCGATTTCCGGGATTGCGGTCTTCTTCTTGAGCATCTCGACAGGAGTGTCGGGGCTTACATACTTACGGAAGACGCGGCAGAGTTGTATCCGCATCCATTGCGCAGAAACCTCGCCAATGGCCGTTAGCAGGTCGGAAGACGAGTGCGAGGTCTTGAGAAGCTGTCCGAACGTGACCAGTACGGGCTTATACAATTCACACGCCAACGGCAAGATGTCGGGATAATAATCACCCGTGGAAAGGGTTATCCACAAATGCCCGTCTGTTTTGAAATCGCCGAATGTCTTCTCGCCCATGACGCTCCTGACCGGTTGTAAGTCACCGCATAGATGCGGGTCGTATGCATAGACCTTCCGCGTCCCCGCATCCGGGTCCGTATCCGGCGTCACCAGCCCCACCGGCGGATTATTCGTCCGCTGCTTATCCCGGTGATCGTAAGCCTCGATCACCCGCTTATTTCCGTTCGTTGTCGATCGTGCCATCATTCACCGTCCTTATAGTCAAAACTCAGGTGTCGTTGGGTGCATAAGTGTAGCGAAGTCCTTTAGTGGCAAGATGTAAATCTGTCGGACGCCACGCGTATAGTTGTCAGGGGCTCGGAATTCCCTTGGGGTTGGATACACGATCTGCACATCATCCAGAAATGCGCGGAACAGGCCCACGGCCACGGCTTGCATCTTGCTTCCGGTGGGCGAAACCATCAGACGCTCTCGCTCGGAATGCTCTCCGTATAGCCGTAGCAGACAGACAAGTGTCTCACGGTAGTCCATCGTACTCGCCCTGAGATTGTCTGACGGATGAGTTAGTTTAAGGTTGATTCCGGCCAAGGCTTCGGTTCTCCATTGGTTTTCCTCAAGCGGCGGGACGCCATGAATGTATGTGCACCGAGATGGCGACAGTTCGTTCCGTAAAGCAGTGATTTGTTCCGGACTGAACGACGGAAAAACTATAAGCCGGGTTTGATTAGGCCCGACGGCGGTTGCCGACAACTCCGGTACTACCGTGACTTCAAAGACACCGGACGAAAGAAGAAACAGCGAAGAGAGTGGGTCTTCCTCAGACCTTTGAACCGCGTTCTCTACCTCTAGTGGAGTGGGCGGGTAAGTCTCAGCCTCAGCATAGGCGATTACGCAATTCTCGAAACCATCCCTTTGGTCGCGCAAGGCCACCAAACACTGGACTATCAGGAGCCGCGACATGCCGGAGACATCAAGAAATACTCGCCCCTCCACTACTCCAAGTTGGTTGAGTAGTAAGTCTCCGAAGCCAGCCGGATCTTCGCGGTCATACACCATTTCTGTCGGGATAATCCCAGCCTGCCCGCAAAGCGCTCTGATCTCACCGAGGCGATTGGCAGTAAGTACAGGTGCATAAACTATAATGACGACTCGAAAGTGGGAGGATACGGACGTAGCCTCTCTGAGCACAGCCAACGCGCGATCTTCAAAACCACCGCACAGTATCAAGCAGTCCTGTGGGGTTAAACCAAACGATGTAGAAGGTTGGATGGCAGGCATGACCATCGCAGCCATACGTTCATCAAGTCGAGTAACCCTATTCATGCCCCACCCTTTCGGCCAATCCGAGGGGCAACTCGCCCTGTTCATGCCCATCAACGCCATTAGCGTCCGGATGCTTTCCATCCTCCGCCTGTGTAATGCGCGAGCGCATCCGATTCTCGAATCTCGTCGGATCAAGCAGAAACCCTTCAAATTCCGTTGGCTCTAGTTCGATCGAATCGTGCATGCTGAACGTCAGATTGAAATGGGGAATCAAGAATCGCCGGAGGTAGAGCCTGGGAACGACCTTCCCCCGCCGACTCTTGCCTCGAAAATCTTCGATGAAAACCGAGTAGCGCAGCAGTTCGTCATAGAGCCGCTGGGCTTCGGGAATCAGGACAAAAGGCTCATATGGTTCGATCCGTGAAGCCTGCCACGGCGGGTTACCTGTGACATTGGTCGAGTCCTTGTGCTTGAGATAGGCAGCGGCAACCGTTCCGAAGGCGGAGACGACAGCTACCAATTTCGCCCCGGTCGGCACGCTGCTCAGGTTCTTCAGGAATGATCCGGCAGCATCACGGATCGCCTTGTTTTGGATTCTCGGAGGGATTCGTGGTGTCGTTTTTGTTCCTTCAATTGCAGCGGGACCGCCAAACTGTGTCACCATGTCGCCGACAAGGCTGATCAGATAGTGAATGTCCCCACTGCAAAGACGGCAAAGGACCTCTTCTCCCCAGAATTCCGTCTTCTTCCCCTCCCGAATCTGCCGAGCATCCTCGTTGAAGTTCGACGCCTTGTTGTTTCCTAACAGGTCGCGCAGTTCGCGGACCGGGTACGGAGTTTCAGAAGCAGACAGCCGCCGGCGGAACACGTCTTCGATGAAGTCCAACTTGTGTTCGACCTCAGCGTGAAGGAAGACAAGACCCAGATTGATGAGGATGTATTCGCGATTCTCCACATAGACCTTGTCGTCAATATCCTGTTTCGAGAAAGACACAGGGCTTTCAGTCGATAACTTAAAGAAACACGTTCCGGCCCGCTGCATGAAAACGCGGTTCAGGTTCTCTTGCAGTCCTTTCGACACCTTGGGCGCAGAGTAGTCGTCGATGAGGAAGTAGAACGGGCGTGCTGCAAGAAAAGGAAATGCCTCGGCAAGTGCGACACAGGTGTTTTGGAGCACGTCTGCACCAAAGCAATCGTGAATGGGTTGTTTGGGATCATGGGCGAGGCGTTGCTTTTCTGCCGCCCATTTGCGCTGTTTTTGCAGTTCTGTGGCGATAACCCGCAGTGTCTCCGATCCCGGTTGCCGGGGCGGCTGAAGTCTGAGGATTTCCCATATCCGCTGGGCGGCCCGCGCTTCGCTCTGGCGCAATTCATTCTGGAAATGTACGTCCGCCCACTGTTCGAGTGTCTCCAGCAGTTCGCCAAGAAGCGTCGCCGTAACAAAGTGCACAGGAAGGTCCAAGGCGTCCGGACGATCTGGCATCTTGTACCGCGGGAATGCGAAGTAAAGATCCTCACAACGGTAGTACACTCCAATCTCGTTAACCTGTTCCGGATCCGCGTTGTCTACTCGCATTCGGTGGCGAAGACTCATGCTCTTGAATACCGTGCTCTTGCCGCAGCCACGGGGGCCAGTGACCACTACGTTGTTTCGACTTTGCATCTCCCTGAGTCCAAGGAATCGATCGGAGTAAAGAGCCTTGAGAATCAGTGGTGCATCGCCAATCTGTTCGCAACTCAGAAAGTCAAAAGGTGTCTGTATACGAAGCGACACCTCGTCGGAGTGATCCGTGGCATTGACCAGTTCCTGCAGCCGCCCGTACAAGCCAGCCGGATTTCTTGCGAGAGGATCACGTGTAGGGTCTTGCTCCGTGAGGCGTGCTAGGAACTGATCGTTGAGTGCATTGAAAAGCCGTTTGTCTCGCGGGGAACATGATTGGTAATTGACCTCTTCAAGGAGTTGGCGCAGGACGACTGCCAGTTGGAGGTAGTCATCCTTGAATCGAGTCTCGCTGCTTGTTGCCCTGGCCACGCCGAAATCCGTTACACGAAACACAAATCGTGGCCCCATCAGAGCATAGGACCGGTCCTCAACTAAAACGTTCCGTGCGTGAAAGTCGCCATGCTCAACACCCTTGCGGACCATTTCGTTAAAGAAATCCAGCATTGTGCTAAGAAACTGGACCACAAACGGCAAATCCAAGACATCGCGTCTCTCCGCAATGAATCTCTGTAAATCACGCCCGTCCACGAAATCGGAAATAAGCACCGTGACATTAATGCCGTTCTCGACGTCATTCCATGCCTGGATTTCCACGAATTGGACAACCGTTGTGCCTCGCAGTACGTTTGCCTTCTCAACTTCGGCGTGCCACCCCCTCTGGAGGTTGGCGCTGGGTATGAGCTTGCACGCGAAGTCCCGTTGTAGTTCAGTAGAGTGGGCGCGGAATACGTGACCATCGTTGCCGCTGCCTATCCATTCCGCCATGACTAGGTCGGGACGCATCGGCAAGGATTTGCCGATAAACATGTTCTTGTCTGGCAAATTGGCTCGCATTTAGTTCCTTTGAAAAACCAACAAATGCTCTGTCTTGACGCCTTTACACTCATGCCGTGAGCGGCGAATGTCCGGTATGCTGTCGGCGATGACACTCTTCAGACGGAGGGATGGTGCATGCTGAGCCATAATAGTGACAACCGCTTCAGATGGATGTCCGTCGAACGTTCGCTTGATCGCCTCGCCAACCACATAGACGCAGTATCCCTTTGGTTTGAGTCCCCGTTCGGTCTTCATGGCGAGACTGGTCATGGCGGTGAAGAATGCCTGGCGACGCTGGGTAACACAGTTGTCCACTGGTTCGCCTAGGCATGGATCGATGAACCAAAGTCGCAAACGGTTATCGCGCCCATAGTCCAAAGCATTCATGTATGGCGGGCTGGTGATCAGAGCGCCGAATTGGCGGGGCAACGTCAACTGATCGACCGGCGTTTGGCGGAATGGCAGCACCGCACGCCTGGAGGGCCGGACAAAACGCTTGTAACTGCGGCTCACCTTCGCCAGCAGTCGCGGGTGCAGCGGACGATAGGCGTACATCTCCGGGAAAACCTGTTCCGGAAACTGGCGGGTGCGCAGGTACGGCACGAGGTGACTGCTCGGGTAGGACAGGAAACCGGGCCGTTGGTGGTGAAGAATGCCGAGAAAGCACGCCATCAGGAACTCGTTGCCGGGGCGGCGGCATACCTCGGCAAAACGCAGCGCCTCCCGCAACGTCCTAGGATGGTAGAACTCACGAACCCAGACCGGAACATCGCGCAAAGCCGGGACGGGCAATCGCGCCGCATCAGCGAGAGCCTCTTCGGCCAACGCCAAGGCAGCGTCGAGTGACGGCGGCGGTGCCAGTTTTGCCTGCGCCAGAATACGAGCGTAGGGACTAATATCCGCGGCCAACGCACGCCTTCCCCTCATTACCGCCTCAAACGGAATCGTTCCCGCGCCAGCAAAGGGGTCAACGACCAAGTCGCCGGGAGCCGAGTAGCGCTCGATCAGATCAGCGGCAATGCTGCTCTTGATTTTACCGATGTATGGAGACAACTGGTGCAGGGTGCATTCGGTGTTGGCACAAGGATCTCGCCAATGCGTGGGCGCCGGGCGCACTCGAACGCCGTTCAAAATTAATGTTGCACCCGTCACCGTGTTCATCTGTACTCCAAGGGGCCTGTCTCGGCTTTCGACAATCGGCTGCTTCACCTCTGCTCGACTCCTTGTTTCAAGGCGCCCATACTGTAACCCAAGCCAGCCATTTTGACTAGCACACAAAAGACGGCGCGGGTGAGCAGAGCGAAACGACGGTGGTCCCTTGCCCCATCCGATTTGCGACTGACCAGTAAATGTGGAAAGTGAGGATGTATTCCTTAATGCGAAAACAGGATGAAAACTCGTTACGCCGGATATAATCGCTGTTCCGGGTACAAATGTACAGGAATTCCTGCGTCTAAGATTCGTAAGGTTGGTAACGCACATTGCGTTTTTCGGATGCGGTCACAGATTGTGACCGCATACCCCCCCCCCCCGCTTCAAGGTCGCAGATTGCGACCTTGAACGCCGCCATTCCTCAGCCTCGTCCCTGTCGAGAAGGCACAAGGCAGGTACTTGAAGTGCTGGCCGCGCTTTAAGGTTCCAATTTGGCACCTTAAAGCCGCCGCCTCCTCAGCGGTGAGTTGGATCATAAAATCGGTCGGGCGACCAATTCCGCATCCGTACAGTCGATATCGAAATCGCTATCGCTATCGGGGTCGAATTCCTTCTTTATGCGTCGATTTCGGTCCCGATCCCGATTTGGATTCCGATAGAGGCTGCCGATAGAATGTGTATGTTCGTCCTCGTACTCGATTTCACGATTCGAGGACGAGGACCGCAACGCTGTGGACGAGGACGATCACGATGTCTCAATCCTGTTTCCCGTCCGGCCGCAGGCCGAC
>CAZOZF010000101.1:0-10794 GCA_964584205.1 uncultured Verrucomicrobiota bacterium | reverse complement strand
ATCCGCGACTGGCTGATCAGCCGCCAGCGCTACTGGGGCTCCCCGATCCCGATCATCCATTGCCCCGATTGCGGCGCCGTTCCCGTCCCGGAAAAGGACCTTCCCGTCCTGCTTCCCGACGATGTGGATTTCAAGGCCGAGCGTGGAAACCCGCTGGCCGGGCACGAGGGTTTTATTCAGGCGCCCTGCCCGAAGTGCGGCAAACCGGCCCGGCGGGAAACCGACACCCTCGCCCAGTGGCTCTGCTCCTGCTGGTACTACCTTCGCTATGTCAACCCGCGCGACACCACGGTGGCCTACAATAAGAAGGATGTGGATTATTGGCTGCCCGTCGACCAGTACATCGGCGGGATCGAGCATGCCGTCCTCCACCTGCTCTATTCCCGCTTCATCCTCAAGGTACTGAATGATGCCGACACCTGTTCCTTTGTCGAACCGTTCAACGCGCTGTTCACGCAGGGCATGATCTGCAAACGGAGCGAGAAGGACGGCCAGCTGTACAAGATGTCGAAGTCCAAGGGCAATGTCGTCTCCCCCGACGAACTGATTCGCGAATACGGGGCCGACACGGTTCGCCTGTACACCCTTTTCATTGGGCCGCCCGAGAAGGATGCCGAATGGAATGATGCCGCCGTGGAGGGGTCCTTCCGTTTTCTCCGCCGCATCTGGCGGCGTGTTTATGAAACCCGGAGCCTACTCCTCGCATCCCGTGGCCTGACGGCGGATCTTGCGAAAATGGAAACTCCGGAACGGGATCTTTACCGCAAGCTGCATGAGAGCATTGCCAAAATCACGCATGACCTGGAAGGGGCCTTTCAGTTCAACACCGCGATTGCCCAGATCATGGAGCTGATGAATGCGATCGATCTCCTGAAGGTGGATGCCGGCAGTAGCGAGCCGTGCCGGGCAGTCTACCGGGAAACCATGGAAACGCTGGTCATTTTGATTTCGCCCTTTGCCCCGCATGTCGCCGAGGAACTCTGGGGTGAACTGGGCTATCCGCCCAGCATTCTCACCGCGTCCTGGCCGGTGGTGAATGAAAAGGCACTGGCCCGTGACGAGGTTGAAATTGTGATCCAGCTCAATGGCAAGATCAAGGGCCGCGAAGTCATCCCCACCAGTCTGACCCCGAAAGCCATCGAGGCGCACGTTCTGGGAAAGGACACCGTTAAACAGCTCTTGGCGGGACTCACGGTGCGCAAGGTGGTGGTGGTGCCCGGCAAACTTGTCAACATTGTGGCAACCCCATGAATCACTGGCGTCCCATGGGACGCCAAGGCTGAAGCGGTTTAGACTGAAGACTGAAGGGAAAAACACGAATCGATGAACCAGGAATTATCGCCAATGACATCACGTGAAATTATCCAAGATGATGTGAATTTCCTTACTGTCTTCCGTCTTCAGCCTTCAGCCTTCAGTCTTCAGTCTTCTAACCTGCGTCCTATGGGACGCTACTGCCCATGAATCGTTGGTTCACAGGACTGGGCGAACTCGGTCGTTCGATGTTCGCGCTGACCCCGGGCGAGCGCAAGGCGCTCTGCCTGGTGCTGGCTCTCGCCCTGTTGGGCCTCACCGTCAAAGCCTGGCAGGCGCGGTGCGCAGAAGTCAGTATTCAGAAGTCGGAATCCAAGTCCATTTTATGAACTTATACCTGATGCGGCATGCTCATGCCTTGGATGTTGGCGAAAAGGGAGTCCGGACGGATCGCGACAGACCGCTTTCGCGAAAGGGGATGGAGATTACCCGCGAAGTGGCCGCGGCCTTGAAAACGCTGGGGGTACAAGTAGATTGCGTGGCCACAAGCCCGTATCCACGCGCCCTCCAGACGGCCGAGATCGTCGCCCGGGAACTGGGGGAAGTTCCGATTGACACCGATCCGATGCTGGAGCCTGGCGCGTCGCCCACCGAGGTGGTGCAGTGGTTGCGCGGAAGCAAACTTCATTCCGTCATGCTGGTGGGTCACATGCCGGATCTGGCGGAGATTGCCTCAGTGTTGATTTGCGGGACTCAGACCGTCAACCTGATGTTCAAAAAAGCGGCGGTATGCCGCATCAGTTTTGACGCCATTCCGAACCCCGGAACCGGCACCCTGGAATGGCTACTCCCTCCTGCCCTGCTCGCCAAACTGGATTAATCCTGGTGAAACACTTCTTCCATGCCAGCCCACCACTCGTTCCCGGCGCGATCCAGCAGAGGTTCCTGGCAGGGCATGCAGACTGACCACCATTTCTGCGTGGTCGGATCGGCCGCCATCCGGGCAGCATCTGCGGCAAAATCCGTTCCCGCATACTCGAAATAACTGAACAGGTAATGCTTCCCATCGGGCATTTTCCGGAGATAAATGGAATAGTTCCGGATATGGCACTCCGTGATCATCCTCTGCACATCAGGCCACACGGCCGCATGCAGGGCTTTGTATTCCGCGAGCTTCTCCGCCTTGACCCCAATCACCGATCCATATCGCTTCATCGATCCTCCTCTTTATTTTCCAGACGCCAGTTCTCCAAGATAATTCCCGGTCGTCAACATCAACACGGCTCCGACGAGCAGGGCGAGGGATACGGCGACAGCGACCCAGGTCCGGGGCTTGCACCCGCGCCATTCCCGCAACGCCAGGCCCAGCATGTTACTGATGAGCACCAGCATGATCATGTGGATGGCCCAGCTCGTGAACTTGAAGGTTCCCATCCGCACGTGGGCGAGATTATAGAAAAAGAACTGTCCATACCAGAGACATCCCGTGAGAATCGCCATCGCGAAATTCATCGGCAGCGAAGCCTTCTCCCCGCCCGCAGGCAATTCGACGAGTTCGCCCAGCGTACGGTGCTTCGCACCCAGGTAGAGGCAATAGATCAGCGTGGTTAAAAACGCGCCTGAGTTCGCAAAAATATACGTGACATTCCCATTGAAATATCCCGCCCCATGCGCCTCGGCAACAGCGGCAATCGGAGCGCCTGCCTCCAGCGCAAACCCGTATACGGCCGACAGAACGCCCGCCAACAGGCATAAGGGTAAGCCTTTGGCGATTGAAAAGCCCGCATGCACCTTGCCCCCTGCCGTGTCCTTCTCCTTGAGCCAGCCCGACAACCCGCACAGAAAAATGCCCAGCGTACCCACCGCGATACCCGCCAGAACCCAGCCGGATCCAACCTTCGAAAAGATAGCCAGAAACTCACCCCGCACCAGCGGTGGAATCAGGGTGCCCAGCACACTGGAAAGCCCCACCGCCAACGCATAGGTCAGGGAAAACCCGATATACCGGATGGCCACCCCGAAGGCCGTCCCGCCAATCCCGTAGGCTGCCCCCAGCAGGAAGGATTTGATCATGGCGTCGCGCGGCGCTTCCTGCAGAACCTGCATCAACTGGGGAATCGTCAGAATGGCCCCGAGAATCGGCAGGATCAACCAACAGAATACCGCCTGGGTCATCCAATAGGTCTGCCAGGACCAACCCTTGACCTGTTTCTGGGGCGTATAACAGACGGCGGCCGATGTGGCACCCACCGCGTGAAGCAAGGTTCCAAGAAGGGGATCAGCGACAATCATGGTTTCTCCTCCATCACTTCATCATAATAGTCACCAAGGTTCAAGGGGTACGTTCCATACTGGCGCACCAGGGCCCCGAAGCCTGTTGAGACCGAAATTTCCCCGCCGATGGTGTCAAACATACTCATAACGACCCGCTCCTGTAGGTTGGTTTATCCGGATTAGTACTCTTCAAGGCCATGACCGCCTGCTTGATCGCTGCGATATGAGCGGGCGTCGTTCCACAACAGCCGCCAATGATGTTGGCACCCGCCGCGACCAACGCCGGCACACGGCCCGCCATATCCGCCGGAGATTCCGGGAACACATCCGCGCCGTCGACAGTCCTCGGCAACCCGGCATTGGCATGAACCAGGATCGGGACGGTCGGGGCAGCCGCACGCATTTCCCTCACAATCTCGATCATCCGTTCCATTCCATTGCCGCAGTTGGTTCCAATCACCTGCGCACCCGCCGCAACACAGGCTTGGGCTGCATCCGTTGGGGAGACCCCCATCATGGTCCGGTATTCGCCCTGGATGGTGCGTTCAAAGGTAAAGGTGCAAATCACTTCGCACGTCGTGTTTTCGCGGGCGGCCTTGATGGCCGCCTCGGCTTCATCCAGCGCACTCATCGTCTCAATACAGAGGGCCTCCGCCCCGCCGGCGGCGAGGGCCATGGCCTGTTCCTTGAAGAAATTATAGAAGTCCTGCTCGGTCACGTCACCCATGGCCGTCATCAGGCCGGTTGGACCCACGGAGGCAATCACCCACTTGTCGGAACCGGCTGCCTCACGGGAAATCGCCGCCGCCGCCTTGTTGAGTTCCACGGTACGGGTCGCCAAACCAAAGTGTTCGAGCTTACAACGGGTCCCTCCAAAACTGTCGGACTCGACCATATCCGCGCCAGCCGCGATATAACCCTTGGCGATATCCAGCACATCCGCCCGGTGTTCCACGCACCACAATTCGGGGCATTCGCCCGGCTTCATGCCTTTCTTCTGAAGAAACGTTCCCCATGCGCCATCGGACACCAACACGCGCCCCGACTTAACCGCCTGAACGATACTCTGCTTCGTCATGACACCATTCTCCCTTTTATTTGCTTTCATTCAACTTCACCTAAATTGCATCTGAAACGTTTCAGATCGGCAAACCCTCGTTCATGCTCCCGGTGCGGTAGCCTTGGAGGTCGGCGGCAACGTACAGAAATCCGGCAGCCTTGGCGGCTTTCACAACGGTGGCACGGGTGGCGGGATCACAGAGACGGGACAGCTCGGCCGGCTCGACTTCAATGCGGGCAATTTCGCCATGATGCCGGACACGGAGTTGCTTGAATCCAAGCTTCCACAACACATTCTCCACCTGATCAATCGCTTTCAATTTGTCGGCGGTAATCGGAGACCCATAGGGAATCCGTGAAGCCAGACAGGCCAGCGAGGGCTTATCGGCCGTGGACAACCCCATCTCCCGCGATAAGGTTCGGATCTCGGCCTTGGTCAGGCCTGCCTCCAGCAAGGGACTGATGACCCCACCCTCAACGGCGGCTCTCCGTCCAGGCCGGTGGTCGCCCAAGTCGTCCACCGTGGTGCCGTCGGCAATGAACTTTAGGCCTTCCTGCTCCGCCACCTCACGGACAAAATGAACGAGTTCCTTCTTGCAGTAATAACAGCGGTCGGGCGGGTTTTGAGCAAAGCAGGGATCATCGAGCTCATGGGTCGAAATCTCACTATGCCGGATGCCGAGCCGCTTCGCCAGTTCAGCGGCCTCCTTCTGCTCCCATTCGGGATAGGTGGGCGACAGCGCGGTCACCGCGATGGCCCGTGTCCCCAGCACCTGCACCGCCACAGCGGCCAGGAAGGTACTGTCCACTCCGCCGGAAAAAGCCACCGCAATGCCGCCGGTTTCACGGAGCCGGTTTTGGAGTTGTGTTAGTTTGTCCTGCATCATTCGCTCCCTGCAACATCAGCACCACCCCAGGCGCCGAGGGATTCGAAACAGCCACCCGCCATTCCGTAAAAGCCTGAGTGCCAGGCTCACTCCCCTTGATCGCCTCCACCTTCCACCCCTGTTTCCGCACCTCATCCAAAATGGTTTTGGGTTCCTTGCCGAGCATTGACCCGGTGAGAATGGTTTCCGCCTCCAGAAGCGCCTGCCCGCGCAGACGGGAAAATTCCTCGGCCCTGAGGGTCTGGAGATGAACCCGCACCAGGACGCCCACGATCACGCCGAGAATGGCGAGAGCCACCAGGGACTCAATGAGGGTGAAGCCCCTAGAACTGCCCGCTGCTGATATCCGCTGCCTCACCGGTTCCGCCTTCCTCGCCATCGGATCCATAGCTGATGATCTCATAGGGCTCACCCCTCCGGCCCGGAACCAGATAGATGAAGGAATTTCCCCAGGGATCAGGCGGCAGGTTCCGGCTCTCCAAATACCCTTCCGGCGGGTACTCCTTCGGCAGTGGAGGGATTTTAGGCTCCACACAGAGCGCCTCCAGTCCCTGTGCCGTATTGGGCAATTGCGCGTGAGCCGCCTTGTACATCTGCAGGGCGGTCTGGAAGGTCTTGATCTGCGACCGCGCCGCCTCCAGTTTCGCCTTGCGAAGATAGCCGGCCACCGACAATCCGACGACGCCGGATAAAATGCCGATGATCGTCATGGCAATCAGGATCTCAATCAGTGTAAAACCGCTTTTCCGATTCATGCTTCCTCCCCGTCACCGCCCAGTTTCCCGCCACAGAATTTTGCATACAGGGCATCCAACTTGGCCAGATAGTACGGCACATTTTCATCCCGCTCAACGGGATTCCACTCCGAAACCAACCGTGCGGCGGCAAACACCTGGACGCTCTTCTTCGTTCCCGTCACATAATACGACACCTGATCTCCGGCACGATAATCGCGTCCCGATTTCAAGGCCAGCTCATAGGCTGCATTGCGTCCCCGCCCCTTTTCCCCGATCTTCGCGGCATAGGTGGCGGGGGAATCCTGGAGTGTTTCCGTCTTGGCGAGCGCTTTCACAGGCCCCTGACGATCCCGAATCTCGCTCTCGGCCTTTGCCTTCAGCGCCGGAAGCTCCGCGTCGCGACCTTCCAGCTTCAGCCGGATCATCTCCTTGAGGAACTTCCGTTGAAAGGGTTCCAGCCCCCGCGATTTCAGGGCCGCCCCCTTGATGACAATCTCGCCATTTGCGGAAAGAAGGGCGTAGTTTTTCATCTTGTAGCTGAACATGGCGGCGTACTCGCCGTCGAATTCAATTTCAATTCCCTCCGGGAGGGACGCTGCGAACGCCTTCCGGAAGGCGGCCTGCTGATCCGGCGAGCTCTCCTTGGGCGGGACATAATACACTCCGTCCGTATCGATCTCGACAGGTGTTGCGCCATGCTGCCGCAACCAGTCAATCATCTGGCGCAGCAACTCGCGTCCTTCGGCCGCCACCCGTTCCGCCGCATCAAAATCACTGAACCGGACCTGGTCGAACCCCAGATATCCGTAAAACGAATTAATGAGGATCTTGAACGTCGTCTGCAGGGCATTGAAGTGTGCGCGCAGGGCGTCGGAATCAGCGGCCTTTTCCTGGTCACGCGCCGATATCCGGAACCGGCGCAACTGTTCCAGCAAGCGGTGAAACACGCCCAGGGTATCGTTCTGCGGACCGATCTTCCGGGTCAGCATCAGCGACGGATAGAGCGAGCGAACATCGCAGTGATGGACGTTTTGAATCACGCCCTCGCCAAACAAATCCGTGTAGCCGCCAGAAAACGGGCGCCCCTTGTCCGGCAGCGGAATCGCCTTCGATTGCCGGAAATATTCGCGCAGGATCAGCGCATCGATCTTCGTGGCACTGCCCCGCACGCTGACATTCTGATATGAAAAGGGCAAAATCTGAGCCTGCACAAAGGCGCTCTGCGACAACAAGCGACTGAGCGCCTCCGTCTCCTCGACGTCATGCAACGCATACTGCATGAGCCGGGCGGGATTCTTTTCAAATTCAGAGGAGATATCGCCGCCCTTCAGATAGACGCGATCCGCCGGCGCGATGCCGAAATGACGGGCCACGTTTTTCAACCCGTAACTTTCCAGGACACGGTGGGTGATATCGTAGGCCTGGACCATAAAATAGGTATCCATGACATGCCGGCCGAAAATCTCGAAGCGGGTATAGGCGACGGTGCGCTCCCCGATGTTGAAGCGACTGGGCCGCGAATCGGGCGCCTGCCCGGTGCGCCCCAAGGCCAGTTTCACCCCGTGCTTTTTGGCCCGGGCGGCCAGATAGGGAAGATCGAAATTAAAAATGTTGTGTCCCTCGATCACATCCGGATCGCGCGCATGGACGCGGGCCACAAAGGCTTCCAGCAGGGATTTTTCGTCCAGTTCGGCGCCGGAGAGCACCTCACGCCAACCCGACGAATCGCCCAGGGCGATGGCGATGATCCGGTCCCCGTCGCGTTCCGGGTTGCAGAACTCAAATCCCCGGGTCGTAAAACATTCGATATCCACTTGCATCCGGCGGACATCGTCGAACCGCATGCCCTTGAAAAGCGTCCGGCCGG
The DNA here is from genome assembly GCA_964584205.1 of uncultured Verrucomicrobiota bacterium. GTDB lineage: Bacteria > Verrucomicrobiota > Kiritimatiellia > CAIKKV01 > CAITUY01 > JAABPW01. Next base: position 2,716 of record CAZOZF010000101.1, on the reverse strand, counting down.
TTTGCAGGAGATACTGCTGGACCGGGTCACCCAGAAGGAAATACGGAGCCTGGGGATTGCCCGCGGTTACTCCCGAGGTCTTCGCGAGCCAGGCCTTGGCTTTCTGGCAGGCCTTCCAGGTGGGGAAGCTGACTTTCCACCGAAAGGGAGCGTCGCCCTCAAGGGTCGCGATCACCGCGTCCTTAACAGGCCCTTGCAGTAAGTCCTCGCGGGCGATCCAGATAAAGGGGGTAAAGGGCTCCGAAGTCTGGCGACGCGACTCCCCGTCACGCCAGAAAAGAATCATCTGATCCTGATGCGCCTGCTCCTGATGCTCCACCGCCACGAGGCCGGGCGCGGGGTCGGAGCCCATTAATAAAGGATCGGAAATGATTGCTGATTGTTGATTGTTGATTGTTGATTTCAGGCTGAAGGTCATGTAATTCTTTTGAGTTCTCAATCTTCGATCAACAATCTTAAATTTCCCTTAATCCCTGCGACTGGTACCGAGTTTGACATTCGGGAAGGCGGAAAACCAGAGCTGGAACATGAACCGGTAATCGGCCTCACGTTTACTGCCATCCTCGCGGGTATAGGCCGGAAGATAGCTGGCACCCCAGGTTACGACCATGCAATCATAGGTCCGGGCGATGGTGATTCCCTGCTCCTCCAGGCGGGACGTCTGGAATTCCATCCGGTCATAGATTCCAAAATCCCAACGCTTATTGGGCGCGAAACCGAGATCGGTAATCAACAGATTGCTCTGATCAACGAGATAGCGCTGCTCAATGACGGCCCGCCACGAATCCTGCCTGAACCGGGCCTGGGTGTTGAAGGTGTTGAGCTGGCTATTGTAAATGTTGTAGTCGCCGTCCATGTAAATCTGACACCAGTCAGCCAGATTGAACTCCGTGCGGAGGCCAATGTTTGAGAATGGCTCGTCCTGGTTGGCCTCCTCGAAGCTGTAGGTGGTGTAGACATCCAAGTCCATGATGTCGCTGACCTGCTTGCTGCGCTTGGTCTGGAAGCGATTGCGCACCCCGAATCGAAGGTCGTTCCGCCGATCCAAGGCATCAATTTCATCGAACTGATAAAGCCCGGCCGGCCGGATATTGGGCTCCGGGACATAGGTGTAATCCGTATAGGGTTCAACCACATGCCGCAGTCCGGTACCGAACATATTTTCATCGGTATTCAGAACCTTGAAAGCCCGGAAGGAGGTTTCAAGCCCGATGTTGAGCAGGGAGCGCATATCGCTGCCCATTGAGCGGGCGACCGTGGAGATGTTGGTACTGGTGGTGGAGGTGGATCCGCCGGTTCCGTTGGTGGTCACGGTGACGACCGACTGGGTGAGAGTCGAATACTGAACCGTATCGGAATAATACGTTCCGCGCCAGCCGGTACGGGGGGTCAGGTTCAGGAACCCGAAGTGCCGGGTGGGATAGAAGAACTCATGACTGGTATCAACCCGTGCGGAGGAATAATCCTCAGATCCCGAACCGTCGGGATACAGCTTCTGCAGGTAGCCGAGTGAATTCCGTCCCTCATAATAGAAAGGGGAATCGGCGATCTGAACCCGCTGGATATCCGCCGCCAGCTCGGGAAGGCGGTCCACTCCCTCATAAAAGTCATTGAGACGCTTGTAAGCGGACAGGCTCAATGAAAAGTTATCGCCCCGGTGCATCATCATGGCATAGTTCTGAGGCTGGAAGCTGTTCCGGTATTCCCGCTCAAAGAAATCCTCCAGGACATAGGGATCGCTAAGGTAGGTGAAGTCCGACAGGAAATAGTCACGGGGGCTGATCGTCTGCATGTGGCTGAGGCTCAGGCGATAGCGCTGGGCGTCCACAACCTCGCCCCGATCCCCCTCATTGAAATCCTTGGTTACCCCCTGATCATTGATGTAATACCCGTAGACTCGCCCCTTCGCCTTGTCATCCAGGGAGAGCCAACCGATCTCCTGACCAACCGCCGGCCCGCGCTCGGTGCGATAATCCACATGGGTGATTCCCTGCAGGGTGGGCGTCATCCAATATTTTGTCGAGGTCAGGAGGAACGCTCCCATCCTTCCGCGATACCCGCCCTGCACCGTCGTCCCGACCGTCCGGTCACCCAGGGAACAATACCAGTAGGGAAGATAAAAGAGGGGAACGCCACCAAATCGGATGACCATGTGACGCGCGACAAAATGGTCATTCGGGTACACCCGCATCCGCTTGCACCGCATGGAATAGTGATAGTGGCCCGGATCGTTGGTACACGTGGTAAAGGTGGCGTTCTTGAGAAGATAATAATCATCGACCCGCGTCGCCCCGTCCGAGTTGACCACAAAGGGATCGATTTTGGCTGAAAAGTCGCTGGTCTTCCACGTGCCGTCCTTGAGATTGTAGGTGAACGAATCGCCGCGCCAGACCATGTTGGACTTCGTGAAAACCACGTTATTACTGGCCATGGCCGTATCCGTGACTTTATCGAAGGTAATGATCTCGGCGGTCAATTTCTCGTTACCGCGAGTGACGGTTACTCCGCCTGAGGCGATCATTTTCTTGCCGCCCTCGACAAAATCCATATTGGGAGCCTTGACGTCCACCGGAATGGCTGAAGTGGATGAAAGCCCACCCATCATGCCAAACGGATTGGAGGCGGCCCGAGCCGAGGCGGTCAACACCAATACTATCGCTACCATCCATAATCGCTTTATCATCGGCAGTCTCCCCGATCTCATTGAAAAGTTGCG
>CAZOZF010000100.1:0-10846 GCA_964584205.1 uncultured Verrucomicrobiota bacterium | reverse complement strand
GAAACACCGGCTGAACCAGTGACGCTGCGGGAGCCTGATCCGACGCCAAGTCCGGAGCCTGAACTGGTCGTCACTCCCGAACCCGTACCGGTCACGGTGGAAACGCCCGTGGCGGTGGAGCCTGTTGTTCAACAGGAACCCGGCTCACCGGAGGTTCGCCCTCCAGAAGAAAGTCCTGCAGAGACGGCAGAGACTCCATCTGTCCAGGCACCCGTCGAACCCGAGCCGACGCCAACTCCAGAGCCGGAACCGGTCGTCATTCCTGAACCTGAACCGGCACCCGCCCCTGTCGCGGAACCTGAGCCGATTGCCCCGGTTGCACCAACGCCAGTTCCTGAGCCAGCGCCGGAAGTCGTACCGGAGCCGATGATCGTACCGGTGCCGGAAGTTTCTCCAGAGCCTCTCGCCGAGCCGGAACCTGGGTCGTCGGTCGCCCCCGAAACACCCGCGCCGGAGGAAGTTCAACCCGCCGCAACCGATCCCACGCCGTAATTCAATCACGCTCGAATTGCCATTGCAAAAGCGCTTTTGCACATCGAGCAACCTACCAAATTCCAGCGGACGCGACGGAGCGCGTCCCTCCATTCAGAAATACAGCAGGTACCTCTGAACCCTAAACCCAAATGACGCTTTCTTAAGGACTGTTTGGGATTGGTGACGGTTGGTGTACCGCCTTCAGGCGGCTCAGAAAAGGCCGGCTAAAGCCGGTACACCAACATCGGGAACCTCGAACGTTTGCCTTAAGTAAGTGCCATTCAACCCCTGACCCCTCTCCTTATAACCGCGCTTGAATTGCACAGGCACAATCCCCATAGTGTCGCCCCTTGAAAGGCAGAATTCCCCATGGCCCTGTTAAGTTTAAAGAACGTGAGTTTGAGTTACGGCGGAAACCCGCTGCTTGACGATGTGGAGTTTCACATCGAGCGGGGCGACCGGATCTGCCTGCTGGGCGTCAATGGAACCGGAAAAAGCACCATGCTGCGGGTTCTGGCTGGCGAATCCAAACCCGACTCCGGCCAGGTTATCCGGTCATCGGGCATCCGGGTAACCCGCCTTCCCCAACAGGTTCCCACCCATCTCTGCGGCCGGGTCCTGGATATCGTCTGCCCCGACCACGAGAACCCGGATCTTGCCCGCGAAGCGCTTGAAGCCCAGCAGATTCTCAGCCGACTCGACCTGGATCCGGAAGCCGATTTCTCGACGCTCTCCGGCGGAACGCGACGGCGGGTTCTTCTCGCCCAGGCCCTGGCTGGCGCGCCGGACGTCGTACTCCTGGACGAACCAACCAATCATCTGGACCTGGATTCCATTGCCTGGTTGGAAGCCTACCTCCTGCGCCGCTGCAAAACTTTCCTGTTCATTTCGCATGACCGGGCCTTCCTGCGCCGGATTGCCTCGCGTGTTGTGGAACTGGACCGGGGCCACCTCAGCGACTGGAATTGCGATTACGATACCTTTCTACGCCGCAAGGAGGAATCCCTCCAGGCGGAGTCCCTGCAGTGGAACCGCATGGACAAGCTTCTGGAGAAGGAAGAAGCCTGGCGAAGGCGGGGCGTCAAGGCACGCACCGTTCGCAATCAGGGCCGACTCCGCGCGCTCGAGGCGCTCCGCGCCGATCGCAGTCAGCGCCGGCAACGTACAGGCACGGTCCAGATGTCCATCCAGGAAGCGAACCGCACCGGCCAGGTTGTCATCAAGGCCGACAAGGTCACCTTCGGCTACGGGGCGACCCCGTTGATCCGGGACTTTTCAACCGTCATCAACCGGGGCGACCGGATTGGCATCATTGGGCCCAACGGCTGCGGGAAAACCACCCTGCTCAACCTCCTGCTTGATTCCTCTTTTCCCTCTCCCCTTGAGGGAGAGGGCCAGGGTGAGGGGGCGTGCAGATCCGGCATCATCAAGCATGGCACCAACCTGCAGATTGCCTATTCCGACCAGCTCCGCGCCCAGCTCGACGAATCCAAGTCCCTCGCCGAAAACATCGTGCAGGGCAAGGAATTCATCATGCTGCAAGGGGTCAAGCGTCACGTCATCGGATACCTTGAGGATTTTCTATTCAGTCCGGACCGCGCCCGGCAACCGGTATCCGTCCTCTCCGGCGGGGAGCGTAACCGGCTCCTGCTCGCGCGCCTCTTCGCCCAACCCTCCAATGTGATGGTTCTGGATGAACCGACCAATGATCTCGATCTGGATACGCTGGATCTTCTGGAGGAGCAGTTGGACGCCTACACCGGAACGGTGCTCGTCGTCAGCCATGACCGCGCCTTCCTGAACAATATTGCCACCAGCGTTCTGGTGTTTGAAAAACACCCGGGCGATCAGACAGATCCCTGGCTGAAACCCGATGAAGGCTGGTATATCAATGACTATGTGGGGGGCTATGACGATTGGAATGCCCGCCGGGTTCTTCCCCCCGACCCGAACGTGTCGGAAAAAACACAAGCTGCCAAGCCGGAGCCCCCCGCCCGCCGAAAACTCTCCTTCAAAGAGCGCCGCGAATTGGAAGAATTTCCCAGTCGCATTGAGGCCATGGAGGAAGAGCAGACCCAGTGGCATGCCAGCCTTGCGGATCCGGCATTCTTCAAGAAACCCAAGGCGGAGGTGTCCCGGGCCACAGAGCGCTCGGAAGCCCTCGCCAGGGAATTGGAAATCGCCTACAAACGCTGGGAATCACTGGAAGCCCTCGCCGCCTCACCCGCCTCACCCCATGCGTAAAGATTCACCACCCGCCTGGAGTACCAGGCTTGAGGCACAGAGGCACCGAGAAGACCCTTCGACAATCTCGTGGCAAGCAAGAAAATACAATGTTGCGTTTATTTCGCCCACGGAAATACCGTGGCCAAAATAAACGCAACGGTTTCTTGGAGGGGGAAACAGCCTGCCCGCAATGCTACGCATAGCGTTGCAGGCGGGCCAGAAGGAGGAGAGGTATTGTTTGTTGTCCCATCTCCTCTTTCTCCTGGAATTACTCCAGAAAGGGTTGCGGGAATTTCAGAGGCGGTACTCCGCATCTTAAATACCCGCAACATTCTGCTTTCTTCTCTGTGTCTCCGTGCCTCAAGCCTGGTACTCCAGGCGGGTGGTGAATCTTCATTTGCGTGGTTATTCAAGAGACACTGATCTTAGACTGATGCGCATGCCGTTAAGGAGTGCCGGACAATTCATGAACGCGGGTTGCGATGGTGGAGAGCTCATCCTTGAGCTTGGCCCGCTCGGCATCAATCTCATTCCGTTTCCAGTTGGCGAGCGACGCCGCATAATCGGCATCCAACTCCGCGAATCGCTCCTGAATTGCCCCGACCCGTTGATTTAACTTAACCAATTCATCGGCCCGGTCGCGCTCTTTTTGGTCCGTCTTAACCGCTTCCTCGGTCTGGGCCACCTGAGCCGAGATATCCGTATAGGGATATCGCGCCGCAAACTGAGTCCAAAACGCCACCCGCTCGGAAGCGGGAAGAGTCGCAAAGGACTTATCCGCCACCACACGTGCCAGCGCCGTGGTACCCGCCTCGGTTAACCGATTCCGCTCCGCCTCCCGCTGCTGTCGGAAATTTTTCTCTTCCAGCTCCCGCCGGGCCGTCCGTTCACGGGCTTCCTCACCGGAAATCAGCATGGCATTCACAACCCGGCCGGTCACGAAATCAACCGTACCCTGCTCGTAATAATAGGTGGTTCGCGCCCCGCCGGAGACGACCCCCTTGGGCTTGCCGAGCTTTTGCACGATACTCTCAACCGTGTCCCCATTCGAAACAGCTGGAGGCGCCTCCCCGGCGTCGACAGGAAGACCCTGCATCAGGATCACGAGTCCAGACAGGAGTAATAGAAAAGTTTTTGTAGACAAAACCATTCGTCACCCGCCCCACTGCGCCATCACAATCTGGTTCACCAGTTTTCCGTCAGACTTGCCTTTCACCTGCGGCATCAACGCCTGCATCACTTTACCCAGGTCTTTTTTTCCGGAGGCACCGGTCTCGGCGATGACTTTCCGGACAAGCGCTTCAATCTCCGCCGCGCCGAGTTGCTGAGGCTGGTAAGCCCGGAACAGTTCGATTTCCCGCTGCTCCTTGTCCGCCAGATCCTGTCGCCCGGCCGCCTTGAATTGCTCCACGGAATCCTGCCGCTGCTTGATCGCCTTGGCCACAATGGTTGCGACCGCCTCGTCCGTCGGCTCCTTCCCGGCATTCACCGTGGCATCCTTGATCTGGGCATTCAACATCCGGAGCGCGGTCAGCGTTTCCGGCGCCTGTGCCTTCATCGCCGTCTTGATATCCGCCAGTAACATATCCAACATCGGTGATCCCATGAGTCATACTCCTTCTGATAGTTCGTTGCCGCCCATTATGCTCCCGTCCGCCCGCAATTCAAGAGGATTGGGTTCCAGCAGTTCGCATTATGGCCGAAGACCGCCTGAAGGCGGTACACCAACGGGCTGAAATCATCATATTCCGGCGTTGGTGTACCGACTTTAGTCGGTCTTTGACCTCGCCCAGCGGCCATAATGCGAATTGCTGATTGGGTTCGACAGGGGCTTGACTTCGTTTCTGGAATTTATTAATGAGTGAGTGCTTACTTATTTAGAAAAGACGAAACGATCATGGCGCGACCGCAATCCATACAAAACGACACGATCCTGGACGCCGCCCGCAAGGTGTTCATGCGCGACGGCTATCGGGCCAGCACCGCCCGCATTGCCCAGGAGGCGGGCGTGTCGGAGGGCTCGCTCTTCAAGCATTTCAAGAGCAAGGCCAAACTGTTTCTTGCCGCCATGGAAGTCGAGGCGGGCGGAACGGCATGGGAAGAACACCTGATGGCCAGCGTCGGCAAGGACGATCCCCGCAAAGCGCTTGGCTCGGCCGGCATACACCTTCTGGAACAACTTCGCCTGACCCTTCCACGACTGATGATGGTCAACGCCAGCGGCGTCACCATCCCCAACCACGATCTTCCCGGCGAAGTCCCCCACCCGGTTCAAAAGATGGAGGCGTTGTGCCGGTATTTCTCGGCGGAAATCCGGGCGGGACGACTGGCGATGGCCTCCCCCCGGATCCAGGCACACCTGTTTCTCGGGGCGCTTGCCCATTACGCCTGGTGCGAAACCCTTTTCGGTTACCGTTCGGCAACCCCGGCAGTTTATGTAAAGACCCTGGTGGATACCCTTCTCAGGGCGGCGGTAACTGTTAAAAAACGAGAGGCGCCAAAATGAATCTGAAAATTTATGGTCTCGGGTCTGTTGTCTGTGGTCTATTGCTTTCCGGCTGCGTGCAGGCGCCGCCTCCGGCCTCCCTCACCGAAAGCTGGGTTCCTCCCCGGGACAGCCAGAAAACCGACACCGTCTGGCAGGAACTCCGCGCCCAGTCGCCCGACCCAACCCAGCCGCTGTCCCTGTCAGCAATCGCCGATATTGCCCTTCAGAACAATCCCGCAACGCGAAAAGCATGGAACGACGCCCGGGCGGCCTCCGAGCAGATCCGCTATGCCCAGGGGTATTTCATGCCCAGCCTGACGGCAGGGGCTGGCCTGAACCGCGTCACCACCGCCGCGCGGCCGGAAAGTTTTGACCAGAATAACATGTCCTATGGGCCCGGCCTTCAACTCAGCTACCTGATCTGTAATTTTGGAGGCGGGCGCAGTGCGGCGGTGGAACAGGCGCTTCAAACCGTCTATGCCGCGAATTTCGCCTTCAACCGCGCCATCCAGGACACCCTGCTGAATGCGGAAATCGCCTACTATACCGTCATCAGCGCGCAGGCCGGCCTGACGGCCGCCAGCACCAACGCCCTGGATGCCAAGACCATTCTCGACGCCGCCACCACGCGGCGCAATGCGGGGCTGGGCGTGGATCTGGATGTGCTCCAAGCCCAGACCGCATACGATCAGTCGCTCTACGCCCTGACCGGCGCCCAAGGCCAATTACAGATTGCCCAGGGCCTGCTGGCTCAGGCGATGGGTCTTCCCGCCGATAACCGGATACCCCTCATCGCCCCCGATGCGCCCCTTCCCGCCTCGCTCAGCGGACAGGATGTGCGCCGCCTGACCGATGAGGCTCTGGCCCGTCGCCCCGATCTCTCCGCGCTGAGAGCCACACTCGCCTCACGGCAGGCGTCCATCCGGGTGGCCCGCGCCTCACGCTGGCCCTCCCTCTACGGGACCGCCTCCGCCACCCGCGATTATTACGAACTTTACGGACTGAGTAACCGTGCGTCACAGTCGGATGACTGGGCGTATACGGGTGGCCTGAGCGTGAAATGGAATCTGTTCGACGGATTTCAAACTCTGAGCACCGTGCGCACGGCGGAGGCCCAGACCGAGGCCCTTCGCGCCCAACTCAAGCAGGCCGAACTGGGTGCCAGCGCCGAGATCTGGGCCCGGTTCCAGAATTATGAAACCGCCCTGCAAAAATACAAGTTCAGCGCGCAGGCCATGAAAAGCGCCAGCGCTTCCCTGGAATTGGCCTTCGAAAGTTACCAGTCGGGCGTCAAAACCATCCTCGACCTGTTGAACGCGGAAAACCAACTGGCTCAGACACGGAGCCAGCAAGTTTCAGCCCGGCAGGAGGTCTTCACCGCCCTGGCGAATCTGGCGCACGCCACCGGTATCACTGAAAAAGGCGGAACCCCATTCAAAGACAGCAAGGACAACAAGGACGCAAGGGAGAATCGGTAACATGAACACATTACTTCAGTTTTCAGGAAGACTCGTGATGATCAGCGCATTGGTTCTCGGCGTCAGCGCCTGCGGGAAAAAGGGTGGGCCGCCTCAGCGCCCGCCTGTCATCGTCAAAATGGCGCATGCCGTCAAGACCACCCTGCCGGTGGTGATCTCAGCCTACGGCACAACCCAGGATCGGGAAAATGTGGATGTGGTTCCCCAGGTTTCCGGAATTCTGCTCACCATCCTGGTTCAGGAAGGCGCCGTGGTGACCAATGGTCAACCGCTCTTCCAAATTGATTCCCGCGATTACGCGTCACGGGTTCAGCAGGCCGAGGGCATGGTCGCCGTCGACCGCTCAAACGTGGAACTGGCACGCTCCACCCTGCAGCGGAATCAGCCGCTGCTGGAGAAGCATCTCATTTCCCTCGACACCTTCGACACCATCAAAACCAAGGTGGCCTCTCTGGAAGCCCAGCTCAAGATGGATGAAGCCGTCCTGGATCAGGCCCGCCTCAACCTCGCCCGCTGCACCATCGTCTCGCCGCTGGCAGGCGTCTGCTCCAAGCGCACCGTGGATGCGGGAAACCTTGCGACAGCGGGAATGACCCGTCTGATCAATATCCGCTCCTACAATCCGATGCGCTTGGAATGTTCCGTTTCCGAACAACATCTTCCGGTCATCCGGAGCGCCATGGCCCGGGGCGTCATTCCGGTTGAAATCACCCCGCGGGGCGACACGAATACCTTTACAGGAACACTGTCGTTCATGGATAACGCGGTAAACCCGACCACCGGCACCCTGCTCTTGCGGGGCGAAGTTCCCAACCCGGATCTGAAGCTCTGGGCCAACCAGTTTGTGACCATCCGGATTATCGTGTCGTCGATTCCCGACGCCATCCTGGTTCCCGAGAGCGCGGTTCAGTTCGGAAAAAAAGGCCCGTATCTGTATGTGGCTGGAACCAACAATCTGGCCATCGAGCGTTCCGTCATAACGGGAATACGGCAGGATGACCAGATTCAGATCGTTTCCGGAGTCGCCGAGGGCGAAGCGGTGATTGCGCTGGGTCAGCTCATGCTGACCTCAGGCGCCATGGTGATGGATGCGGCGAAAATACCCCAAAAGAATTGACGATAACGAGGGAACCATTATGACATTTTCTGAACTGTTTGTCCGGCGTCCGGTCATGACCATTCTGATGACCGTTCTGCTGGTGGTCGGCGGGGCATGGGCTTATCTTCAACTTCCCGTCAACAGCCTGCCCACGGTGGACTACCCCGTGATCCAGGTCAGCGTCGCCTACCCCGGCGCCAGCCCCGCGACCATGGCTTCTGCCGTCGCTACCCCGCTGGAAAATGAATTCACCCAGGTGCCCGGCCTGGAGTTCATGTATTCCGACAACAAGCAGGGCTTTAGCACCATCACCCTGACCTTCAACCTGAACCGCAATGTGGATCTGGTGGCACCGGACGTTCAGGCCGCCATCACGCGGGCGCAGAACAACCTTCCGAAGGATCTGCCGAGCCCACCCACCTACCAGAAATTCAATCCTTCAGATTCCCCCATTTATTATCTGATGATGTACTCCGACACGCTGCCCCACGGCGAGCTGTATGATTACGCTAACCATATCGTCGCCCGTAAACTCAGTATGATTGAGGGCGTGTCGAAGGTGGAGGCCTTTGGCTCCAAGCGTGCGGTTCGCATCCAATTCGATCCCGCCAAACTCGCAGCCTACCAGATCGGGGTGGATGAACTCGCCCTCGCCCTCAAGGCGGGCACGGTCAACATCCCCGGCGGCAGCCTGAATGGCGCCTCGCGCACCTACACCATCGAGCCGCAGGGGCAATTGCGCACCGCCCGTGAATATGACGAACTGATCATCGCCACCCGCCAGGGAAACCCGATCCGACTGAAGGATATCGCCCGCTGCGTAGACAGCATCGCCAACGATCTCGTGAACATCCGGTACAGTCCGCCCGGCCAACCCGACCACGAAAAATGCGTGGTCATGCGCCTGTCCCGTGTCAGCGGGGCCAATACCGTGGCCGTGGCCGACAAAGTCTCCGTGGCTCTAGAGGAGGCCAAGCGGGAACTCCCGTCCACCATCAATCTCGAAACCATGTTCAACGGCGCAGGCCCGATCCGGGAATCGCTCCACGATGTCCAGATCACGGTCGTCATCGCCCTGGTCATGGTCGTGATGGTGATCTTTTTCTTTCTCGGCCGCATCCGGGAAACGGTCATTCCCAGCATTGTCCTGCCCATCTCGTTGCTGGGCACCTTTGCCCTCATGCTGCCCTGCGGCTTCAACCTTGATACCCTGTCATTGATGGGCATCATCCTGGCCGTCGGCTTCCTGGTAGATGACGCCATTGTCGTGCTGGAAAACACGGTTCGCCATCTCGAAGCGGGCATGAAACCCATCCCGGCGGCCCTTCAGAGCATGAAGGAAATCTCCTTCACCGTCATCTCCACCAGTGCGGCCCTGATTATCGTCTTCATGCCGCTGGTGTTCATGACCGGCGCCGTGGGGCGCAACCTGCGCGAGTTCGCGCTGACCGTTATTTTCGCCATTATCGTCTCAACCGTCCTCGCCCTGACACTGTCCCCGATGATGTGCGCCCGGATCCTCCACCATGAGAAGGCGCCGAACCGGGTTCAGCAGTGGATCACGGGAACGATTGCCGCCCTCATCCGCCAATACAGCCGGGCCCTGCATTTTCAACTCAGGCACAAATGGCTGGCTGTCGTCGCCTGGGCCGCCTGTATTTTCGGCTCGGCAGCCCTCTATTTCATTCCCGGCCTGATTCCCAAAACCTTCCTGCCGCCGGGTGACAGTAGCTTCATTTTCGGCGCCATGATCATGCCCCAGGGCGCCTCAACGGAGCAAATGCAGACCTACCAGGCCAAGGTCGCAGCCGTGATCAAAAAGGATCCCCATGTCCTCAAACTCGGCAGCGTCACGGGCTTCATGCCCGGCGCCGATCAGAGCATGGGATTTGTCTTTATCCGCCTGAAGCCGCCGTCGGAACGCCCCCCCATCGATCAGATCGCGCAGAAATTCATGATGCAATTGGCGATGATCCCGGACGGGATCGTCGGCCTCCGCGCCATGCCGGTTCTCAAGATCAGTTCCGGCGGTGACCCCACCGCCGTGGGCGCGGAATACAGCTACATGCTGACCGGTCTGGATCGCGAGTCCGTCTACAAGGCAGGCCTTGAGCTTGAGCGGGAAATGCGCAAGATCGGCTTCCTGATCCCGTTTGCCTTCCAGAACAGCGTCAAGCTCACCATGCCCAAACTGAATGTCTCGCTGGATCGTGACCGGGCATCGGCGCTGGGTATCACCGCCACCTCGATCGAACAGGCGCTGGCTCTCTCCTTTGCCGGGGGCTATGTGGCCCAGTTCACAACCGATCAGGATCAGTATCAGGTCATCACGGAGATCCAAAAATCCAACCAGCGCCTCCCCGACAACCTGTCCCTGCTCTACCTTCGCTCGGGCACTACCGGCTCGCTCGTTCCGCTGAAATCCATCATCAAATGGACCGAGGAAGCAGGCCCCCAGAATGTGCCTCATGCGCAGCAGCACGAGGCGGCGGTGATTTCCTTCAGCGCCTGGCCTGGCGTTCCGCTCGGGCTGGTCACCTCCGCCGTGGAGGCGAAAGCCAATCAAATGATGCCCAGCGGCGTGCATGGCCGGTTTGTTGGCGATGCGCTTGAATTTCAGAAGTCGATCAGTAGCCTTGGCCTTCTGCTATTGATCGCCATCTTCCTGAAGTACATCGTGCTCGGCATCCTGTACGAAAGCTACATTCATCCCTTCACCATTCTCACGACGCTCCCCGTGGCCGTGTTTGGCGGATTCCTGACGCTCTTCGTGTTCGGCAGCCAGCTCTCGCTCTATGCTTATATCGGAGTGTTCGTGCTGCTGGGACTGATCACCAAGAACGGCATTCTGATGGTGGACTTCGCTCTGCAGCGGAAGGCGGAAGGCATGAACAGTTATGACGCCATCCACAGCGCCTGCGTAATCCGGTTCCGACCCATTCTCATGACAGGGCTCTGCGCCATTCTCGGCGCCCTCCCGATCGCACTGGGCTACGGCGCCGATGCCGCCAGCCGCAAACCACTCGGTTTGGTGGTGGTCGGCGGCATGATCTTCGCCCAGGTCATCACCCTCTTCGTAAC
>CAZOZF010000099.1:0-11070 GCA_964584205.1 uncultured Verrucomicrobiota bacterium | reverse complement strand
CAGACCCTTAGTCGAAACACTTAGTCCCACACTTCACCGGTTACACTGAGTCGCCTAGCCTTAGTCGGATTGTCCGCGCGGTTGATCTCGGCGCCATGATCAATGAATATTCCCCACACAAACCCAGAAGCGCCGCAAAATATTGCAATCGTACCGAATCCAGAATCCAGAATTCAGAACCCAAGCCAAAGGGTTATGCCCTGGATCAGGAAGGTTGATCGAGTTCATTTTCTATGACACCACTTTAGAAAGCACTTATCCTAAAAAGAGCAGTTGAATCCGGAAAATAGAACACTTAGTCGCATGTCTTAGTCACCCCTCTTAGTCGGGTACGCTTAGTCCAACGGCTTAGTCGTTCTCAGACAGTTACTTATCGACTAAGCAGGTCGACGAAGCGTAACCGAGTAAGTGTGGGATTAAGTGGGGGACGAAGTGTGCTTCGCACCCGTTTGGTGCAGAGGGAATGGGAGAAGAGGCATGTTGTAAGCACTTCATTTTTGAACATATAACGACAACATTCTTCATCTGCGGAGCAGTTGAACTGCTCCATGTAGGCTTATTTGCGTAAGGCATTGGGTTTCCATTCTGGATTCTGAATTCTCGGTGCGATGCAACGAAGTGAAATCACACCCGGGAAATACTCCCTGACTCGGACCAGATGTCATAAAATAGAAAACACTGGTAGGGATACCGGGCGACATAGTTCTCCATAACACCGGCGAAATCCTGAACCCAGTTCCGCAACTGATCCTTCTTGGGCACTTTCGGCTCGTATCGGGGGTGAACCACGGCAGACACCGAAACCTCGTATTCATACACTGCCGTCTTGGCCGACAGGAGGGTCACGACAGGACATCCGGCCAATGCCGCAATATGAAACGCCCCGCAGGAGAAACGCGCGGAATCACCCAGGAACCGGACATCCACGGAACTGAATGAGTAGCTGCGATCTCCCATGATTGAAACAATCCCGCCGCTCTTGATCGCTTTCATGATTTCCACCACGCCGCCCAGGGCCCCTTCGGGCGAAATGATGGCGATATTGCCAGCCGAGTCGCTGATCTTGAGGGTTTCAGCCACCGCCGGGTTATCCTCCGGACGCATCACCAGGTAGACCTTCCGGTTGAACTTGCGCAAGGCGGTCATGACCACCTGCCAGTTCCCGAGATGCGCGGTCAGCAGGATAAACCCCTGCCCCGAATCGAGCATGTTGGTGAGTTTCTCCATTCCGATCAGGTGCGATTTCATTCCCGGTCCCCCATACATCAGGTAATACCGGTCAATCAGCGTGACGCCCTGACTGATGAAAAGACGATAGACATCGGCCAGCCGCCGGACCGGTCCATGGTCGGGAAACCGCCGCCGGACATACGCCATCGCCGCGCACACGGCGGAGCGATCAAAGAGAAGGTAATACGAGCAGACCAGAGGGAGCAATCCATAGGCGCCGCGCAGCCCGAAGCCTCGCAAACTCACCTTGAAAAACCAGAACCCCAGGGTGTTCCCCCGCTTTCTCACCTCAATTTTCCGGGCTTCTTCCATCGCGCCGAGAAGGTTGCAAAACAGAGCCCATAACGCAAGCCCGCAACAGCCCCAGCAATTCTCATTATGGCCGAAGACCGCCTGAAGGCGGTACACCAACGGGCAGAAAAATATCGCATTCCGGCGTTGGTGTACCGGCTTTAGCCGGTCTTTGACATTGCCCAGCGGCCATAATGCGAATTGCTGCAACAGCCCGCTCCAATCTTGACCCGCATGCAGGCAATCCGGATAATCGACCCATGTTAAATCCACGTGCAAAACTCTGGTTCCTCTATCTGATTGAGTGTGAGGACAAAAGTATTTACACCGGCATTGCCGTGGATGTGGCGGCTCGTTATGCGGCCCACCTGTCAGGGAACGGCGCCCGCTACACCCGTGCGCACCGGCCTAAGAAACTGCTGGCCGTGGTCGAGTTCTCCAGTCGTTCCACCGCTTCGCAGGCAGAATACCTGATTAAACAAATGACCCCTCAGGAGAAACGCGCGTTTGCCCGCAAGGCCATTCCCTGATACTTTTCGGCCATGACTGATTCCTATACCATGATTGAGACCCCCCTGGCCCTGGAGAAACTGGTCGGGCAACTTTCCAGCGCCCCCTGTGTGGCCGTTGACACCGAATTCGTCTGGGAACGCACGTTCTATGCCCGGCTTGGCCTGATACAAGTGGGTACACAGGAGGGAGCCTGTTATCTGATCGATCCCGTCGCCCTCCCCGACCTCTCGCCTCTGGGAACAATCCTATCCAGCCCGGATGTGGTAAAAATCCTGCACGATGCCCCGCAGGATCTCATGATTCTGAGGCGAGCAACCGGCGCAGTATCTCAAACCGTCTTCGATACCCGCCTGGCAGCAGGGTTTGCCGGACTCAGCAGCGAGACCTCACTCCAGAATCTGCTGGCGAATCTCCTGGATATCCAGTTACCCAAAGGCCATACCCGCACCAATTGGCTGGCTCGTCCCTTATCCATCGAACAAGTGGAGTACGCTGCGGACGACGTCCGCCACCTGCCCCGTGCGGCAACCCTCCTTCGTGAAAAAGCACGGGCAGCCGGTGTCGAGTCCTGGTTGAACGAGGAGCTTGAACTACTCAACGCACCCGCTCTTACCGAAGAGCCAAACCCGCGCGAAAGCTATCGCCGGATCCGCGCCGCCGGACGGCTGCGCCCCCGCAATCTGGCCGTTCTTCGGGAACTTGCCGCCTGGCGCGAGCAGACAGCCAGAGCGGTCGATCTCCCGCGTCAGCATGTTGTGGAGGATTCCGAACTGCTCTCCGTGGCCTCCGTAGTGCCGACTCAAGCACCCGACTTTGAACACTGCCGCGATCTCAGGCGTCAAACGGAACAGCGCTACGGAGAATCCCTGCTGGCGGCTGTCCAGCAGGGACTCGCACTGCCCGAACCGGAATGGCCCGAAACCCCGACGGTTCCTGATGAGCAAAGAATCGGCAAAGATCGGATCACTTCAGTCGTGGAGATGATTCGCAAAACCGCTGAGGCCAAACCGGTGGATCCCCGCTTGGTCAGCACCAAAAATGATGTCCTGATGCTCTTGCATGAAGGCCGGAACGCCCTGCCCGGAAATCATCGCCTTCTGCGGGGCTGGCGTGCAGAACTTCTGGGGGATTGCTTGGCGTCGATACAGTCGTGAGAATTTTGTCTCACAATCGAGACATGACACAGCGGTCGAGACGGCGTCGTCTGGGAGTTTGATAATTCCTTAACATTCCACTCTCGATTATGACTTCTATCAGAATGGGGCTGTAAGGAAATTGTCAAACCCACCCCACCCCGCATTCCGGCACGGCG
Organism: uncultured Verrucomicrobiota bacterium; assembly: GCA_964584205.1. GTDB lineage: Bacteria > Verrucomicrobiota > Kiritimatiellia > CAIKKV01 > CAITUY01 > JAABPW01. The sequence continues at coordinate 7,724 of CAZOZF010000099.1, read as the reverse complement.
AATGCTTTATAGTAACTCGACCTGAGGTTGGTGATGTTCCGGACGGTGTCTCAGACATCATAAAGTTCAGACTCTACTGACCGACTGGGGGACCCGGTAGCAGGTAAATGCTTACCAAAACGACCGCAGACCGAAACCCTGCGGTCGATTTTTTTGTCCCCTCAACTTCGGTCTAAGGCTCCATCCTCGCTCGTATCGCTTCAAAACCACCCTTTACCAGAAGAAAGGCCTGCTCGATCTGATCAAGCAAGGGGGGCAACAAGGGCAACTGACCGGCTCGCCCTGCCGCTTCGATGCATTCGGCAAGTTCAACCATTCTGATCGCTCCGAGATTTCGTCCACTTGAACGAAGGGAGTGCCCCATCCGGATCACGGGTTCAAGATTCCCCCGGGCAAGACCACTTCGGGCCTCGGCAATAACCTTGGGGGCATAGACGAGAAAGATGTCTATCATCTGGACAACAAACCTCGCGCCCCCCAGCGCTTGCAGGTCTGAAATCGCTTTGTCATCAATATAACTGGAAAACTCTGAATTCATGATGAGGATTTCCCTGATCGAATTGAGTGCGCCTCGGCAATACGGCGATTGGCGCGGGGCATGGGGTAATCAACCAGGGCGGCGGGAAGGATCCATTTCAGCTCTACCGAGGCCTTGGGCCGGGCTCTTCCAGACACCCACTCACACCGGAACGCGGTCATGGTAATCTTAAAGTGGGAATAGGCATGTTTAACGGTGACAACCGGCGCCCCCACCCTGACCGAAAGCCCCGTCTCCTCCAGAATCTCACGGGCGGCCGTCGCCTCCAACGTTTCGCCTTTTTTCTGCTTTCCGCCTGGAAATTCCCACAATCCTCCCAACATCTGCGTTTCAGCCCGGCGCGCAATCAAGAGTCGGCCCCGTTTCCAGATCACGCCAACGCCAACCCGATAGTGTGGAACTTTTTCAGCCTTTTCGACAACGGGAAGCGATTCAGTCCGGTCCGTCTTGAAGGCCACGCAATACCTCGATAACAGACACCGGCCACACTGCGGATTCCGGGGTTTACAGATCAAGGCCCCCGTCTCCATCATCGCCTGGTTGAAGTGCGACGGGTTGACCTTTCGAATAAGCGGGGTCAACCGGGTTCTGACGTCATCCGCTAAGGCCTTATCCCGCATCGGCGTATCGATCCCCCATAACCGACTACACACCCTCAGGACGTTCCCGTCAACCGACGGAACCGGTTCCCCAAACGCAATGCTGGCGATGGCGGCAGCGGTATACGCGCCAATTCCCGGCAATTCCCGCAAGCCTGCGGCCGTTGGAGGAGGGTTTCCGTCGTGATTTTTAACGAGCACCCGCGCCGCCTGGTGAAGATTTCGGGCCCGGGAATAGTATCCCAGCCCTTCCCATAGTTTCAGCACCTCCTGAAGATCGGCGGCCGCCAAAATCGCAAAAGAGGGAAACCGGGTTACAAAGCGGTCAAAGTACGGAATCACCGTCACCACCTGGGTCTGCTGAAGCATGATTTCACTGATCCAAACCTTATACGGCGAGGGATCACTCCGCCACGGCATGGGACGGTGTTCCCGCTCAAACCAGCGAACCAATTCACGGGGCCAGACATCAGATACATTGTTCTCCCGCTTGGACATGGCGGCATCATGACATAATACGGATGATAATTTCCACCTTTTGTGATATAAGAAGCTGATGACCTCATGGCGATCCATTCGAACCCCCTTGATGGGCCTGTTTCTGGGACTGACTGTCAGCTCCCTGCCCGCCCTTGAGGTTCGCATGGCGGCGGACACGCTGAGCATACAAGCCGACAAAACCCCGCTCAGCGAGATCCTCGCGCAACTCCAGGACGCGGGAGTGCGGGTGGCGATGGACGACCGGATCAACCCGCTGATCACCGCCCACTTCACCGACCGTGAAATCGGCGAGGGCATCAAACGCCTTCTGGCCGACTGCGACTACGCCCTGAGCTGGCAAACCCTCGACGGCCCGGCCGGGAAAATCAAACGCCTTTCGGAAGTCCTGGTCTACAAACCCGGCGACCGCCGCCAGCTCATACCCCGCCCCACTCCCTCACCCACAATGGCGCAAACCCGAACCGCGCATACCAATTCCATCGTCTGTCTCAAAAACGAAATTCTGCTTCGCCTGACTGCCGGCATCACCCGCGAACAATTCAGAGAGCTTCTCATGCGGCACGGAGCCATGGTTTTAGACGGCATTCCGGCTCTCGGAATCTACCGGCTCCGCCTTCCGCCAGGCGCCAATCTGGCCGAAACCCTGAACGCTCAGGCGAAAGATCCCCTGGTTCTCACGGCTGAACCCAACCTGATCTACCGGTCGATCGCCCCTGTGAGAGCCGGGGATTCAGGACAGGAGCGTGCGCCCCGCACAGTCTCCGCCCCCGGCGGCCCCGTGATCGCAATCCTGGACTCAGGCTTCACCCCGAATGCCTTGCTGGCCAATGCCGTGGTCACCACGCTTGATGCCACCGCCCCCTGGCAGGCCATTTCCGATCCGCTCGGGCATGGAACCCAGATGGCCTTCATCGCCGCCGGAGCCGTCAATCCGGCAGGAACCGACTCCCTCTCCCCCTCCTCCGTCTCCATCATTCCCATTCGCACGATGGATGACCAGGGCATGACCTCTGGATTCTCTCTCATGCAAAGCATGGTGTTCTCAGTGGAACACGGGGCCAAGGTGATCAGCATGAGCTGGGGCTCGGAAAGCGATAGTGGATTTTTCAACGATGCCATCGCCTATGCCCGAAAACAGGGCGTCATCCTGGTGGCCGCAGCGGGAAATGAACCCACTGGCAAGCCATTTTACCCGGCTGCCCTTCCGGATGTGATTGCGGTCGCGGCACTTACACCAGATGGAAATGTCTGGGATCAATCCAATTACGGCTCTTTCATCAAGTTTGCGGCACCAGGCTTTGCGACCCTTCCCGTCGGGTATAAAGGACCACCCGGTCAGTATGGCGGGAGCTCCATAGCGGCAGCCTACACCGCCAATGTGATCGCACAATACCTGTCTGCCCACCCGAAGGCGGATGCTCCTGAAGCGATTCGAGCACTCACCAAAACGCTGGAATCGCCTCAACCCGGCACAGAAACGATTCACTCTGAAATCCCACGGTTCAATGCCGCCGCCATCGGGTTGTATTTGAAGTAAACAAACATCATAAGTATTGCGCTTTCCCCGAAAAATACAGTAACGTTGCCCCCGTAAGTTGGTAGTCGAAGAAGCCGGCCAGTATTGCGGAAAGCAATCAGGGAGCCCGACGTATTTCGATCATCCTCCTTAAATGGGTTCGAGTTGGACCCCTTTCCATAGGAGCCAGAAAGCAAAAGAACGGATCCGTTAGTCCTCAAAAAGAGGAGATCGAAGATGGGTAAGAAACTGTATGTTGGCAACCTGAGCTACGGCGTTACGAGCGAAACACTTTCACAGTTGTTTTCCGCGTACGGCAAGGTGGAATCAGCGGACGTGATCATTGACCGGATGACCGGTCGCGGCAAGGGCTTCGGCTTTGTCGAGATGAGCACCGATGCGGAAGCAACGGCGGCCATTGCGGCCACGAACGGCCAGGACCTGGAAGGTCGCGCCATGACCGTGAACGAAGCTCGTCCTCCGGCCCCGCGTGTTGGCGGCAGCGGCGGCGGCTTCGGTGGCGGAGATCGCGGCGGCGGTAGCCGTGGCGGCTTCGGCGGCGGGCGCGGCGGCGGCGGGGATCGCGGTGGCCGTGGCGGCCCCGGCGGGGATCGCGGCGGCGGTAGCCGTGGCGGTTTCGGCGGCGGCGGCGGGGGACGTCGGTAGTCCTCCACAAGGTTAATTCCTGATGCGGGAATCAGTCGAAAGACTGGTTTCCGCCTTTTTTTTGCCCCATTCATAAAGTATCGTCAAATCCAACCCTCTCTGCTAGATTTGAAAGTTCATGTTTGATTGTCACCCGTTTGAAGGAAGAGGATTCTGATGGCATCGAATACCAATGACGCGTTAAAAAACACTAGTCCCGTCTCTTTGTCCCTGGATTGCTCGGCAGAACCCACCGAAAGCCTCCGGCATTTCTTCAAGCCCGAGGACTGGCTGGCGGCGCTGATCACCACCCTGGTTTCAGGACTGGCCTTCTTCTATTACATGGCCCCTGAAGTCACCCTGCAGGACTCCGGCGAACTGGTAACCGGCGCCTTTACTTTCGGGGTTCCCCATCCCCCGGGCTATCCGCTCTGGGCGCTTATGGGATATCTCTGGAGCCATTTCATCGTCCCCTTCGGTAATCCCGCCTGGCGCATGGGATTACTCTCGGTCGTCACCGGGGCACTCACCGTCGGCGTCATGACCATCATCATGACCCGGAGCCTTCGCCTGCTTCTGCATTCCCTGCCGTGGAGCGATTCGATTGACGAGAAACTCCAGCACTGGATGGCCCTTTTTATTGGCGCGGCTTGCGCCCTGCTCTTCGGATTCAACCGGGGCGTCTGGCTCTGGGCCTGTGTTTCGGAAATGCGCGTGCTCAACGTCTTTTCCTTCATTCTCACCAGTTGCATATTCTTTGCCTGGATGGTTCAACCCCATCGCCGCGGGTTCCTGTATGTCATGCTGCTCATTTTCGGACTGAGCCTTTCCAACCACCAGACCATCGCCGTCATGGCCCTTCCCTTCGCCGTCGGCGTCTTCCTGGTCGGACTCGATCAATTCCTGGCCACCCTGAAGGAAAAACCTTCCACCCAGAACAAGTTCGGCCTGTTCATGCGGACCCAATCGAGTTTCGCGGAACTCGGAATCGCCGGACTGCTGAGCGTCATGGTCGGACTCATCATCTGGGCCTGGCTGACCACCCCCAACACCAATGCCATGACATCGAGTGCCCCCTTCTGGCAGGGCATCGCCGCCGGCGTGCTGGGCATCGCCGGGCTGATCCTCGCGGCCCGGACAACCTGGTGGGAAAACCGCCGCGCCTTGACGGCCGCCGGCATGTTCATGGCCGGGGTCTCCGTCTACATTTACATGCCTCTCGCCGCCTGGACGAACCCCCCCATGAACTGGGGATATGCCGCAACCAAAGAAGGCTTTGTTCACGCCGTGACGCGTGGCCAGTACGAGAAAATCAACACCGCCAGCTTTTTCAGCCAGGAATTTTTCATCAAGATCAAGCTTTTCATCGAGGCACTGGTCAACCAGTACTCACTCCCCCTGACCCTTCTGGGCCTGGTCACCCCGATCGTCATCCTGTACTTCTGGACACGGGTCAAGCCCCGCGGACGCTCCTGGATGATGTTCGTCTGGGTCGCCTTCCTGATCTCCAGCCTGGGCCTCCTGTCGATCATCAACCCGAAATTGGACCGGCAGGACCAGGAGATCAACATCAAGTTCTTCGCCCCCGCCCACGGGTTCTACGCCATGCTCATCAGCTACGGTATCGCGGTGCTCTTCAGCATCCTGGCCTGGAAAAAGAAAGTCCTGGGCGGCTGGATTGTCCGCCTCGCCTGTATCGCCCTGCTGGCCATCCCCCTGGTCACCTGGAAACAGAACCTCTCGCTCTGCAACCTGCGCGGACACGACTTCGGCTATCTCTTCGGCTACCTGATGTTCAAGCCGGGCAACGGCTATCCCGACATGGAAAAAGACGCCGTGCTCTATGGCGGAACCGATCCGGGTCGTTTTGTCCCCACCTACATGATTTTCTGCGAAAGCCGAGTAGCCCCCAAGGATCGCTTCCGAGACAAGGATTTCGACCGGTCAGATGTCTACATCATCACGCAGAACGCCCTGGCCGATAACACCTATATGAGTTATATCCGCGATCATTACGACTATTCGCGCCCCAAAAATGACGGCCCGTTCCAGAAATTGCTGAATCGCCACAAAACCTACCCGATCCAACCGATCTATATTCCCAGCGGCGAAGACAACAACCGGGCGTTCCAGGAATATGTGCGCGATGTGCAAACTGGAAAAATCCCCGCCAGCGCCGATATCAAGATTGAGAACGGACGCGTCAGCGTCCAGGGCGTCGGCGGCGTGATGACCATCAACGGCATTCTGGCCCGCTGGATCTTCGACAAAAACAAGGATAAGCATTCGTTCTACATCGAGGAAAGCTATGTCATCCCCTGGATGTACGCCTTCCTGACCCCCTTCGGCGTGATCATGAAAATCGAGAAGGACCCCGTCCCTTCGCCCCAGGAAAACCCCAAACTCTGGAACGAGATTGTCGCACGCGACCGGACCTACTGGGACAAGCTGACCAAGGATTTCCTGGCCCGCGAGGAATTCCGCCGTAACTCCGACGCCAAGAAATCCTTCTCCAAGATGCGTTCCGCCATTGCCGGGCTCTATGCCGCGCGGGGAATGATCGGCGAGGCTGAATATGCCTTCAAACAATCGCGCGAGCTCTGCCCCGAAAGTCCGGAAGCCTGCTTCCGCCTTTCCGATCTCTATATGCGCCAGCAGCGTTTTGAAGAGGCGGGAAAAGTCATGGAGGACTATCTCGTCCTGGATCCCTACAACAGGAATGCGGCGAACTTCCTGTCCGCCATCCGGGGCTCCACCCAGGACAATGCCCGCCGCAAAGAACTTGAAGCGGAAATGGGCAAGGGTAAACTCGATTTCGGGCGTGCCATGGAACTCGCCGGAGTCTACCTGAAGCTGGGAATGGAAGGACAGTTCCAGGGCTTGACCCGCAGTCTGGTGGACAGCCCTACCCTGCCGCCGGAAGCATGCCTGGCTGTCTCAAAGTTTTTTGAGGCTAACAAACGATGGGACCTGCGCGTCTACGCACTCCAAAAATATCTGGCTCGCGACCCCAACGCCTTCAAGAGCTGGATTGACCTTGCTTATACCCAGTTGATCCTCAACAAACCGCAGGAGGCTTTTGCCGCGATGAAACGGGCCATTGATGTCGGGGGCGAAGTCGCCCGAAGCCTGCTTCGCGAGGATCCCCGGTTCGCGCCCCTGCGTGAAGCCGAGCCCTTCAAGGCACTCGTCCCGCCGGCAAAAAAATCAGCCATGGGTGATTTCCCCATCATGAATCCCGGAATGTAATCATGAAAATGGCCCTCATCACCCTGATCCTGGCAGCGGGCGTGAGCCTTCAGGCCTCCCCTCTGCCGAGAGCTCAGATTGCGGGGGATTCGAAATGGGCGATCCATCTGGACATGGAGCAGTTTGCCCCGTCACACACCTGCCGGCTCCTGCTGAACGGCCGGAACGGAGCCAAGTCGTTCCAGACAATGCTGAACCATTACCGCACCCTGCTGGGGGTGGATCCCCTGAAAGACCTGACCGCCATTACCCTGTATGGCCGTGAGGTCACCGGCAACCGGGGCACCGCGTTGATCAGCGGGTCGCTCAATTCCAAAACCATTACCAAGCAGTTCAGCACCTACCCGAAGTACGCAACCAAAACCTACGGGAAACTGAACCTGCAAACCTGGATGGACAAATCCACGGGGCGCCCGCTCTGGGCCTGCTTTTACACCACGCGCCTGCTGATCCTCGCCTCAGACGAAAGTTCGATTCTCGATGCCTCCGCCACGCTCGGCGGCGCCAAGCCAAACCTCGCAACAGGAAGAGCGGTTGTCCTTCCGATGCAAACCGTCCGGGATGGCGCCTTCTTTACGGCGGTAACCAAGGGCTACGCAGGCTCCAACACGGACCCCATCAAGGCCATGATCCTGAAAAGCACCGACACCGCGACCCTGCAGCTTTTTGAAAAGTC
>CAZOZF010000098.1:0-11123 GCA_964584205.1 uncultured Verrucomicrobiota bacterium | reverse complement strand
TTCCCAGCCTCTGATAAAAATATACCGCCCTCGGATCCGTCCGTCAACACCATAGTTCGATTTTTTCCCGTTCGATTTTTTCCCGTTCTGATTTTTTCCCGTTCTGATGCCCGTGAGCCATCCAGCCGTTCTCTTGAGCAACCCCTTCTTCCTCGGCTGGTACGGCCTGTACCGCCACAGAGGGCACCCCTCGATACTGCACCTGGCCACCTCGGCGGGCTGGTAGCAAGAACACTCTACGGGGGCCGCAGGGTCACATCGTAACATATACATTTGAACCGCTTTGGTCGCTTTTCCCGCCAAACGAGCCAATACTTTATCGCGATTACAGGCAAGAGGAAACCGGTGCACGGCCATGGTCACGGCAGCATAATCCATCCCTCCGGCCCGCCGCCCCAGTTCAGCCAGCGTCAACCCCGTGTGTCGGCGGAAGCCTCGACAACGGGATGCGATCATACGCACCTCGCTTCTTGTCCTCGGGGTGCGGCTCTATTCCGATTACTGTAATCTCGCGTGCGAATCGCATAAACCGTCATGGGCGAGCGGCCTTACCAAGATACTTCTGGAGGTCAATCGCCGGCGACACCTTCCTCTTCTTGAAATTCCCCACCGCCTTGTCCATCATCCGCAATGTTTTCGGGGGCAGGTTTGCCGGATGGGTCAGAACCCTACTGCTTCGCCCCATCAGCATCTACGACTTCTATCCCTGTTGCCAAGCGCAGTAAGTCGATCCTACCCCGTATCCCTCACCACCCCGAGGTCCTGACCGTAGCCGGAATCAAATCATATGGTGTAGCGATTGAAACCGATATCCGGGCCAGCCTCCACATGATTCCGCGGGCCACCGGGATCGCATAAATCGGAATGGATACCTCTATTCAACCAAAGGATTCCACACCCGTTTGAAGCCAAATCCTTGAAAGTCCTTTGCGTTGCGCGTCGCAAATTCCGTGACACCGTGATACCGCAACGTCAAGGCCAGACGCGCATCGTAGATACGCCGGTAAGGAAAATCAGCCTTTGCGGCGAGTTCCCACAACTGGCGCATGACCTCCGATTGAATTCCCGGGTAGTCCAACACCAACCAGCGTGGATGGGAACGGAATTGATGGATGACACGCGCCGCTTCCGGTGCGTTTTGTGGACGTTTCGAAACGGTGGGATTTCTCAAAAGCCCGTAGAGTTCGACGAGCACCAACTCACAGAGACCGAACTGATCGGAATCTTTCAGACTATGCAGAAACGCCACCGCAGCCGAATGATGACTGGAATCACTGTCAAGCACGGCGAACATAATATTGGTATCGCACGATATCATGCCGGGCGGCCCTTGCGCCTGGTCCGGTAGATCGCAGGTTTTTCACGAACCGCACCGTGCCCCTCGTTGATTTTGTAGCGCCAATCCGGGTTGTCGAAAAACGCGTCCCCTCCCAGCGGCTTCGGTTTTGGCAACTCCCATGTGGAGCGTGACGCAGGATTGGCGGGAAAGCGGCCCATGATGGTCTCCAACCCCCGCCGCACCAGTTCGGCCAGTGACATCTCACGCTCTGCAGCAACACGCTTAACCTCGCGATATAACGCATCGGGCAATTGTATCTGAGTTCTAATCATGAGTAAATTTATACATCTACATCAAAAAGGCGTCAAGGCCGATTTCGGAATGTCTCTCAAAGCCGGTCGAGTTCCAGATGCAGTCCCCGAATCAACGGCTCAACGCCGACTTCTCCGGCACGCCCGGACTGGATAAACTCCAGAACACCCAAGGTAAACCGGCCACTGCCCAGCATCACTTGTTACGATGTGACCCCGTGATGCCCCGTGATGTTCGTCCCAGACAGGTCAATCGTCCAGAAGCCCGGGGAGCAGTCCCAGCGGCAAGGCTGCAGGCTGGACGCAGGAGTGTCCGATGGACACAGTGCGCCCTTCCGCGGAGGCTTGCTCAAAAGCCAGCATGACCTCAAGCACATGGCAGGCCAGGTCACCGGAACACCGGTGGGCGCGCCCGGACTGGAGTGCATGCGCCATGTCGGCGACACCTATCCCCCGTGAGTTGTCCCGGCAGCCATGTGAGAACCCGAACGGCTGCCAGGCGCCACTGTCGGGGCGGAACACCTTCACATCCCCGCCAAAGGTATTGGGATCAGGTACCAGAAGACTGCCTTCGGAGCCGTAAATTTCGATGGGTGAGTGAGTATGGGCATGCACGTCAAAACTGATGCACACCGTCACGACGGCGCCGCTTTCAAAGAGTAGTGTCCCGCTGTTGTGGGTGGGCACTTCAACCGGCAAACGGGTGCCAAACATCGGGGCACACGTAGCGATCCGTTCCGGGAAACTCTTGGCAGCCACCGCACATACCGCCTTCACCGGCCCCAGCAGATGCACCAGGGCGGTCATATAGTAGGGTCCCATGTCCAGCATCGGCCCCCCACCCCGCGTATAGAAGAAGCCGGGATTGGGATGCCAACCTTCCGGCCCCCGCCCCATCATGAAGGCCGTGCCGGCAAGCGGACGACCGATCCAACCGTCCTCAATCACTTTCCGGCAGGTCTGCAGACCGGCACCGAGGAACGTGTCGGGAGCGCAGCCCAGCCGCAACTTCTTCTGGCGAGCCAGCTCGGTCAACTCGCGGCCTTCCTCCAGCGAGATGCCCAGCGGCTTCTCGCTGTGGACATGCTTGCCCGCCATGAGCGCCCGACGGCTGATGTCGGCATGCGCCTTGGGCACCGTCAGATTGACCACCACATCCACATCCGGACTGGCCAGCAGTTCGTCCACGGCCATGGCCTTGAGGCCGAACTCCGCGGCCTTGGCGTTGGCAACCTCCCTGTTCATGTCGGCACAGGCCACCACCTTGACGGCCCGGAACATCGCGCAGCCCTTGATATACGCCCCGAAGATATTGCCACACCCTACAATTCCGATATTCATAACGGTATTTTTGCTCATTTCCGATTCCCCTCCGCGAGCCCGTTCCCGATCAGGTACCGGTAACTCGCCTCGATGCATTCAAACATATCCGTATCACTGTTGTCCTGCTCCACCACCAGCCATTTCGTCACATCCGGATCCATGGCGCCAATGATCCCCTTGATATCATTCTTCCCGCTCCCCACCGCCAGGAGGGACGCGCTCAAGGCTCCCGCCTTGAGCTCCAGCGTACTCGTCGCCGCATTATAGACCTCCTCCGGACGGATAAGCGGCCCGTCCTTGATGTGAAGAAGGGGGGAACGACTCGCGAAACGGCGCACCATTTCAACGACATCGTTCTCGCCGTAGTTGGCCGCCCAATAGGTATCGAGCTCGAATTTTACCCGCGGACACAACTCGGCAAAAATCTCGTGCTTGAGGCGCCCGTCCAACCGCTCGAATTCCCAGGCATGGTTGTGCACCACCAGCGTTATCCCCGCCCGCAACAGAGTCTCCGCCATCCCGGCGGCCATCTCCGCCGTCCGCTTGATGGCGTCCAGGTCCTTGAACTCATCCCGCCCCCAGCCTCCCGCCACCATGTCCACGCCCAATTCCCCGCAGATGGCAATTGTTTCAGGCAGGCTGTCCGGTTTTGCCCACGGGCTGTGGGTGGACGAAATCACCATCCCCAGATCCTCAACGACCCTACGGAACTCCCTCGGCGTGAAATTGTAGAAACCCGCCGGCTCCACCCCCTTGTACCCCATGGCGGCCACGCGCTTCAGGACATTGAGAAAATCGCGCGCCGAGGCCTCGCGAAGCGAATAGAGCTGAACTGAGATTGGCTTGATCCTGCCCATAACGGAAACTTCCTTTCTGGTGAAACTTTTACTATTGACTCAATCTATTAATCAAATTCACTGGCGTCCCATAGGGCCGCCAAGGCTGAAGCGGTTTAGACTGAAGACTGAAGGTAATACACGAATCGATGGAACAGGAATTATCGTAAATGACATGACGTGAAATTAAACAAGATTATGCGAATTTCCTTACAGTCTTCAGCCTTCGGCCTTCTAACCTGCGTCCTATGGGACGCTACTGAATCAAATTGACGTCATCGCCTGATTTGCTTCAATAAACCGAACTATTTCAACTTAACTTTGCGTCATCGAAACGTCAATTGACAATACCTATTATAGAATCCGGTCCCCACCAACTCTCATTCTCATTATGGCCACATGGAGATGAGTTCGAAGAGGGTTCTATCCCAGATGGGTCAATGCCCGGAAGGCCTCATGCCGATTTTCAATATCGCCGCGCGACAATTTCTGCAGGCGGGCCAGGCTGAAATCTTCCACTCCGAAGGACGCCACGACACTGCCGTAACTCATGGCCCTTCGAATGGCCGCCTCACTCACATCCCCATGCTCGCTCAAGGCGCCCATGAATCCACCGGCAAAGGTATCCCCTGCTCCAGTGGGATCATGCACCACTTCCAGCGGGTAGGCGTGCACAATGAACATCCCTGATTTCGAGAACAGCATCGCCCCGTGCTCGCCCTTCTTGATGATGACATACTTGGGCCCGCATCCCAGAATCATCCGGGCCGCCTTGATCAGGTTGGTCTCGCCGGACAGCAGCCTCGCCTCGGATTCGTTGAGCGTCAGCAGATCGACCGCGCTGATGACTTCCATCAGGGGCTTACGGGCAATATTGATCCAGAGATCCATCGTATCGGCCACCACAAACTTGGGCGACTTGACCTGGGACAGAACATGAAGCTGCAATTCGGGCGAAATATTGGCCAAAAACAAAAACGGGGCCCGGGTGTAATCGTCCGGAAGTTCAGGCATGAAGGTCCCCAGAACGTTGAGATCCGTGGCGAGGGTTCGGCGGTTATTCATGTCCTGCTCATAGATGCCGGACCAGCGGAAGGTTTTCCCCGGGGCTTTCTGCAACCCTTTCAAATCAATCCCAAACTGACGATAGACGTCCACGCAGGGTTCCGGAAAATCCGCGCCGACCACCCCCACCATTCCGGTGGTGGCGAAAAACGAGGCCCCGGCGCAGGCATAGCTGACCGAGCCGCCCAGAATCTCTGATTTCCGGGCATGCGGAGTTTCAATAGTGTCCAACCCGATCGACCCGACAACGACTAACTGAACCGGTTTCATTCCTGTGTCTCCTGCTTCCTTCCGTTTCGAGGATCAGGGATCGACTGAACTTCATCGGCGGGATAATCCAGAATCCGCCCATCCTCCAGCCGCACCTTCACCCGCTGCCCCATAATATCCTTGTCCCAAACACATCCGCACCCATCCCCGCACCGGACCGACGCGCCATCACGGGGAAGGGTTTCCCCCATCTGCTTATAGGTGTCGAACTCATATTTCAGACAGCACTTCAGTCTTCCGCACATTCCGCTGATCGTGCTTGGATTGAGCGTCAGCCGCTGCGTCTTGGCCATTTTAACGCTCACCCCCTCAAAATCCTTGAGCCATGATTTGCAGCAGAGCGACCGACCGCAGACTCCCATCCCGCCCACCAGCCGGGCGACATCCCGGACGCCGAGAAATTTCATCTCGATGCGCGCCTGTAATTCACCAGACAAAGATCGAACAAATTCGGTATACTCGATGCGCTCCTCCGCGGTAAAGGTCACATGCAGAATGGATCGGTCAAAACTGTAGCGCACATGAATCAGGCGCAGGGGAAGCTTTTGTTCCTCAACCCGCTTATGAACCGTCTTGGAGGCCATGCGCCCGGCCAGCGAATTTTCCCTCGCCCGGGCCTGATCCTGCAAGGTTGCCCGGCGCAGAACAACCGGCGCCGCACCACGCTGCGGCAGGGCACCCTCCTGATCCCCCAACTGCGCCACCTGACCAAATTCGGGAACCCGAAGACACTCCACCACGCAAAGATCACCCCGATGGATGGCGAGTTCAGCCGGACTCACCGCCTGAATCAGTGAGTCATCTTCAAGATGAATGGTAACGGAACGATACACAAATATGAGAATACAGAATACAGAATCCAGAATCCAGAATAATGCAGTGAAAATTCAGGCGTTTCGACACGGGGTTCACACTCCTCATTCTGAATTCTGGATTCTGGCTTCTGGATTCCTTCTTCCTGCTCTTCAACCACTCAGACTATTCATGGCTGCGGCAATGATGTGCTCTGAAAACAAATTCCGGTCATACTGGCGTTGCATATCCTCGATCACCCGGACGTTGGCCAGGGCTTCTGCATACGGAATGCGCCGGGCGAGGTCGGCAATCAGGTCAGCCTGTTCCGGATGCCGCAATGAAGCCGCATCGGCACCACAACCCGTCACCAGCAGATCCCGGTACCAGAACAACATCGTCCGCAGAACCATCGCTCGCAAGCCCCGGAACCGTGCCTCAGTTCGGGCCGAAAGGACATCCTCGTCCCCCTTTGGACTTTTCCGGTCATCGGGATTACGCATCGACTCCTGCTCCTCGCGAAACCGGATCGTCTCCTCTTTTTCGACCGTCTTCTTGATATTTGCAAGCAGGGCATCCAGTTTTTTGGCACGTCCCATACGACCCGAGAGGCTGTTTTCACAGGGGGCTGACAAAATTCCAAGCAACTCAGACTGCCAGGGCTCCGGAAGCCGTTCCGCCTCCGTGGACAGAACGATGCGCTGGCAGCGGGAAAGAATGGTCGGCATGATGGCCTGAGGCGAGTCCGACAGAAGAAAATAGATACAGCGGGGTGGCGGCTCTTCGAGCGTCTTCAAAAAGGCATTGGAGGCCTCTTCGCCCGCCCGGTCGGCTCCGGCCAGGACGACGGCTTTCCAGCCCCCGCTGTACGAGGTCTGGTAGATGACCTGCAGTAAATCCCGGATGCGATCAATCCCGACCACGCGCGATTTTTTCTCCGGCTCGATCCAGACCACATCCACATGCCTGTGTTCCCGGATCTGGACGCAGGCGGGACACTCGCCGCACGGCTTCATCAAGCCCTGGCAGAAAAGCCGCATCAAGGCCTGCTCGGCAAACGGCATCCCCTCCTCACGGATATTCCCCACCACAAGGTAAGCCTGCGCCACCCGCCCCGCCTGCAAGGCGGCGTCGAAGGAGGATAAGGCGCCTGTTAATGTACTTTCTGTGATCATAAGGAAAATCGAACATCGAACATTGAACATTCAACATTGAACATCGAAATGAAATCCATCACAAATGTTTGCTTAGCCAAGTGGCCGCGTGACATCAGGCAATAGTTCAATGTTGGATGTTCAATGTTCAATGTTCGATGTTCGGATTAGATTACTGTTCACAAGGGTCCATATCTCGTCTGCAACATCATCCTTCTCCCGCTTCACATTCACGACCTTGATTCGGTCGGGCCAACGCTGGGCCAGGGCCAGAAAGCCGGCACGAACCCGCTCATGGAAGTCGATCGCTTCCCGCTCAATCCGGTCGCTGGTGGTGTTCATGGCCTGATTGCGTTGCGCCAGGCGCTCCCGCCCTGCCTGGACATCGATATCCATGAGGATTGTCAGATCCGGAATGCACTCCCCCATGGCCTGACTGTTCAGCAGCAGAATCGTCTCAATGTCAAAGCCCCTGCCATATCCCTGATAGGCCGTGGTGGAGTCGGCAAACCGGTCGCACAGCACCCATGCCCCTCGTTTCAAGGCGGGCAGGATGACTGTTCTGACCAACTGGGCACGACTCGCTTCGAACAGCAGCAATTCCGCCTCGGGACAGATGGCCTCACCGGTGTGCTCATGCTGGAGAATGCCGCGGATCGCCTCCCCCGTCGGCGTGCCCCCGGGCTCACGAGTCAACAGCACCTCATGCCCCAGCGACTTCAATCGTTCGGCCAGGCGCTTGATATGGGTCGACTTGCCGCCGCCTTCGGGACCTTCAAAAGTTATGAATTGTCCAGTCTTCATGAGGCAACACTGTTTCCCCCGAAATATAATTCGAACGTTGAACATTCAACATTGAACATTGAACGTCCAACTGTGGAAGCACATCGTTGTTCGATGTTCGATGTTGAATGCTGAATGTTCAACGTTCGCATTCTCCCCTACTTCCTCTTCAATTTCGGCCCTTGCGGGGTGTCCTGGATGATCCAGCCCAGAGCGGCCAATTCATTTCGCACACGATCAGCCTCGGCCCAGTTCTTGGTCTGCCGCGCCTGCTGACGGAGCTCCAGGAGATTCAGTGCTTCAGCCGGAACCTCGTCGACAGGCTTCGCCAGGAAGCCCAGCACCCGGTCAAAACGAGCCAGGAGTCCTTTCACGGCCGCCGCCTGCTCCGGCGTCAGTAACTTATCATTCATCGCCCGGTTCCCGGCATGAACCATGTCGAAAAGTGCGCCCAGAGACTCGGAGATGTTGAGATCTTCGGCAAGGCCGGCGTCGAATTTGGCTTGTGCAGAAGTCGCCCAGTCAGGAAGAAACGAGGAATTCGAACATTCAACATTGAACATTGAACATTGAACATTGAACGAGGGAGGGTGCATTCGCACTGTTGAATGTTGGATGTTCGATGTTGAATGTTCAATGTTCGCAGTTGCAGCAACCTGTCCAAGCCGGTCCTGAAACTCGTCGAGTCGCTGAAGGGCGCTGCGGGCGGCGTCAAGGGCATCGAACGAGAAATTTAGGGACTGGCGATAGTGGCCGGCCATCAGGACATAGCGGGTCTCGCGCCCGGTGTAGCCGCGGGACACAACATCGCGCAGGGTGTAGAAATTCCCGAGCGATTTAGACATCTTCCGGCCCTCTACAACCAAGTGCGCACAATGCATCCAGTAACGCACGAACGGTTTCCCTGTGGCTGCCTCACTCTGGGCGATCTCGTCCTCGTGGTGCGGGAAGATGTTATCCACCCCTCCGGTATGCAGATCAAAACTTTCGCCTAGATATTTCGTGGCCATGGCCGAACATTCGATATGCCAACCCGGCCGACCGCGACCCCAGGGAGAATCCCAGACCACGTCGCCATCCTTTTCATCCCACGCCTTCCAGAGCGCAAAATCGGCGACATTCTCCTTTTCGTACTCATCATGCTGGACACGGGCACCGGGGCGCATTCCCGCCATATCGAGATGGGCCAGCTTACCGTAGGAGGGAAAGCTGGACACACTGAAGTAGACCGAGCCGTCCTCTGACTGGTAGGCGTGCTTCTTGTCCATGAGTTTCTGGATGATGGCAATCATTTCAGGAATGTGATCCGTGGCGGCAGGATACTGTTCCGCAGGCTCCACATTCAGGATTTTCAAGTCCTCGAAAAAGGCGGTCTTAAACGTCCGGGTAAACGCATCCAGGGAAATTCCTGCCTTGTTCGCCCCGGCGATGGTCTTGTCATCCACATCCGTCAAGTTCATCACCTGAACGATCTCGTGGCCGAAATACGTGATGCAGCGGCGGAGCAGATCCTCGAAGAGATAGGCCCTGAAATTCCCGATATGGGCATAGTTGTAGACCGTCGGCCCGCAGGTATAAAGCCGGATCGTGTTCCCCTCAAGCGGAACCAGTTCCTCAAGCTGCTGCGTTAATGTGTTGTGAATTTTCATAGGCGAGGGAGAGAATACAGAATTCAGAATCCAGAATCCAGAAGGGAAAAATCAGGGGAATATCAGGTCTTGTCCCCTACTCCCTCTCCCCTTCTTGTCCTTCGTAGCCTCGGCGAAGTAGGAGAGGGAGAGGGAATGGAACAAAGGTCTCGGAATCGAAATACGCCTTCAATGATCGCCCCGCATCTCATCAAACAGCGATTGAGAATCCGGGGTGACTTTCGAGCCAAATACAACTTTGAGCCGCCCCATAAAATCAGGCAGGATTACCGTCCCGGCCCGTTCGGGCGGCAGTATCCGGGCAACCACCTGATGGCGGCACTCCACCGTCACCTCCTCCCCATTTCGAACCCATCCCAGGATCTTTCCGAATTCATTGTGAATCTGTCGAATCGAAACCGTTTTCATGTGTCACATTATCGGGGAACATCACAATTAAACAAGCAGGGAAAAAGTGATCCTTCCGTTGTAGGGCGAGCTTCCCGACGTCAGGAGGGAGCTTGCGGGCAGGCGCCAGGTAACGGAGCAGACACAGGCTCCCCCTCCTTCGCCCGCGATGCGGGACTACGGCGCGGGGAAGCCTGTCCTACAACGAGCCTCACGACCCAGTAGCGCCATTTTTCAAAGCTTACCATTTCACTTTTTCAAAATGATGCCAGAAATTCAGGATCCAGAATCCAGAATTACGGCATGCCCGGGTTCCGAACCCCTCATAGCCTCCAGCACTTCCCGATCCCAGTGATCGCGTTCACGATAAGTCAGCTTGCTTGTGATTAGATCCTGCCGTGACAAGAAGGGAATATCGACACCATCAATAGTCGTAATCCGGCGCTGTCTCCATGCCCTGCCCCATTCCAGCTTCCAAACCTCAGCAGCGACATCGACCACAAATGTATCGGCAATCCTCACGACAACATTTTCAATGACGTCGTCAACCGTCAGCTCTGATGCATAACCATGCCCCCACTGTCCGAGCGCGGCAAGGGCACGCCGGATATTTTCCCTGTCCGGGCCGACATAGAGATCAGCGTCACGCGTCATTCGTTCATGGCCATGAAGAAGACAGGCAAGTCCACCATAAACCATATAACGGACTTTCGCGTCATTGAGAAGACGGCATAGTGCCACCAAATCGGGCACTCCTACTTCAGGCGCAAGCTCGCCGCCTGAATCTGTGTTTTCGTCCATTCCGCCTCCTCTTCCCATGTTTTGAACTTATACACACCCGGGGGAAACCAGCGCCCGCGAAGGGGACTCAACCTCAACATGGAACTGTTCCACCGGAGTGCGGCGGCTGGTGAAACCTCGGGGGTCTTGCCCACCACCTTGAGAGGCTTCTCCACCCAGCCTAATCCATCCTCACGGACAGTGAGTCTTGCACTATCCATTCTCCGTCTTCCTTCTGGATTCTGAATTCTGGATTCTGGATTCATATCTTTCCACCGTCGCCACCGCCATTACCGCAATCCCCTCGCCCCTGCCGATGGCGCCCAAACCTTCCATCGTGGTGGCCTTGATGGAAACATCATCAATCGTCACCCCCAGAACGGGTGCCAGGCGCTCTCTCATGCGCTGGGCATACGGCATCACCTTCGGCTTTTCGGCCGTGATCATGGCATCCACATTCACCACATGGAATCCCTTCGCTTTGACACGAAGAA